>CAZLLR010000001.1:0-102778 GCA_964560655.1 uncultured Candidatus Saccharibacteria bacterium
TCTCCGATAATTTGCTTGCCGGAAGAAACAGGTCTAATCATAGAAAACGGCTCTGCATTATGCGTTGGCACTAAGCCTTACGTTATATATTTTGCTGATGGTACAAAAAAAGAAATCCGCCCGGAAGAATTTTTTAAATTATAAAAAAGTGCTCACACCGAATAGTGTGGGCACTGAAATGTTTATTTATGTTAAAATATTATTTCCCAGCTGGATATATCGCAATAAGCTGACGAATAATCATATCGTCCCACGATGTTATGTGAGCTGATTTAAAATCAAACCATACGCGCATAAAATCATCGCGATCCAGTCTTCGCAAGCCTCCAATCTCAGGATCCTGCAAATAGATATAGTTATCATCAAGTCCAACTACTACCGAATAGTGTCCGTCAGGAACCTCCTCCTCGTCATAGTCAACGCGACCGCGCGTAAACCAGTTAACAATAACCGGCACCCGACGATCAAGCCAACGCTGAATCGATTCAAATGAAGCATTATTTTCAATCTCAACTTGCAGGCCGTATGATTCAGCTACTTTCTTAAGAGACATGTCGTCCGTACCAAGTTCTGAGTCACGATTACATGCGACAGCAATCTCTTCTTCGCTTTGATTGATGTTCCAATAATCTAATACAATTTTGAGACTAGCAGGTCCACAGTACCCACCACCAAGTGTTTCTTGAAATGATTTTACTGGAAGATGTTTTTTATTGGTCGTCATACATCTAAGTTTATCTGATATAATTAAAAAATGGAAGATAAATCATTTGGAGTGATGCCTGTTATGAAAAAAGACGACGAGTGGCTTTTTCTTTTGATTCAACATAATAATGGCCATTGGGCTTTTCCCAAAGGACATCCTGAGCAAGGAGAAAGTGAAATTGAAACAGCCAAGCGTGAATTTGAAGAGGAGACAGGCGTTAAAGAATACGAACTGAAAGAGAATACGTTTTTTATTGAAGATTATTCTTATCAAGGAAAAGACGGGGTAATTAAAAAGCAGGTTAAATACTTTCTCGCAATAGTGAATAAGCCTGATGTGTTTTTACAAAAAGAAGAATTGCAGAATTTTAAATGGGTAGATTATGAAGAAGCACTTGAATTGATTACTTTTGATGAAGCTAAAGAAATTTTAAAAGAAGTGAATGATTTATTATATCAAGTAAATATAAACTCTTTCTAAAGAAAACCTAAAGTAATTATTAAATTTTATTAAAATTTAATATCTTAAACGAGGTTAGTTACCTACTTCTTACCAACTTAGGACGCTCTAGACTCCTAGTGCGGTTTGCGTCATTAATAGTATACATGGGAGATGCAACAAGAATATCGGTAGAGAATACTACACAAAAAGCAGACTCTATAGTAAAGGTTAAATATTGCCTCTACGCACGTAAATCAACAGAGCAAGAGGATAAACAAGCATTATCAATCGAATCACAGGTAAATGAGATGCTCGAGCTTGCTAAGCGAGAGGAGCTTAATGTAGTTGAAATTAAGAGAGAATCACATTCATCAAAAGATGTTGGTCAAAGACCTATATACAACGAGATGCTCGCTGAAATTAAACAAGGTAAGTTCAGCGGAATTTTAACATGGGCACCCGATCGTCTGTCTCGTAATGCAGGGGATCTCGGTGCAGTAGTTGATTTAATGGATCAAAAATTATTGCATGATATACGCACTTACGGGCAACGGTTCTCTAATAATCCAAATGAGAAATTCCTACTAATGATTCTCGGTTCACAAGCAAAGCTAGAAAACGACAACAAGATGGTAAATGTGAAGCGTGGACTTCGCGCGCGATGCCAAATGGGACTCTGGCCATCAGTTCCTCCAACAGGATATTTAAGTCACCCTAATAAAGACAGGAAGTGTGAAGTAGTAATTGACGAATTAAGAGCGAAAGTAATCAAGCAGATGTATGAAAAGGTTGCATACAGCGGATGGTCAGGTCGCAAACTCTTCAAATGGCTTATAGAGGATATGCAATTTAAAACTAAACACGGTAAACCACTCTCATTAAGTAATATTTATATAATTCTCAGAAATAGTTTTTATTATGGAGAATTTGAATATCCTAAAGGTGGCGGACAATGGTACAAAGGAAAACATACTTCAATCGTTAGTAAGGAACTATTTGATATCGTGCAGAATAAGATGAGGAACGAACATACCGTACGTACTCAAAGCAAAGAATTCGCCTTCACGAAGATGCTTACGTGTGGACTATGTGGATCGGGCATCACTGCCGACGAAAAATTTAAAAAACTCAAAGATGGAACAACTAATCGTTATGTGTACTACGGTTGCACAAAGTTTAAAGATAAAAACTGTCCATGTGGATATATACGAGAAGAAGATTTAATTGAACAGCTCGTAAATATATTGGATATCGTATCGCTTGATAAAATAGGTATGCAAAGTCAAATTAAAGCTGAAATCAAAAAACATCAGGAATTTCAAGAATCAGTTCTTGGATTAGAAATTAAAGAGATAGTAAAGATAAAAGAAATAGATATCAGAAACTATGCGAAGCATATACTACGTAAAAGATCTATATTGGAGAAGCGTGAGTTGCTGACGCATTTGAGAAGTAAGATTATGTTAAAGGAGAAACAAATAACTTTGATAAGCTGATTTTGTATTACTGCCCAGATTTTTGTTGGGTTTTCTTAAATCGATCAGTTTCCATCATCATAGCTTTGAGTCGATGATTTTCTTTTTCTAGATCCTTTAAACGTGGCACAAAGTCATCAGTAAACTTAATTACATCAAGGTCTTTATTCACACCGAAGAATAAATCTGTTAAACCCATGATAATATTTCCAATTTGCCATAAATCTGTTTTTACCCAAAATTCGTCCTCTTTATCAAAAAAAGGAGTTGAGAATTTTCCTGTCTTCTCATCAAAACTAAAATTATTATGAGCATATACAATATTTGCATGTGCTGAAGAATTATTGATTGAGTTCTTCATGTTATATATAGCTGTTGAACCAGCAGGATAATTTTCCTCAAGCCATTTATACCTCTTTCCTGTAAGTTTCTGAGAAGGATCAAGGAAGCCATTCTCATCTATATCAGCAAACCCGCTTTTCTCAATATTAGCAATTGCATATGCCGCGCAAGAACCAGCTTCAAGGACTTGCCTCAAGTTCATCATTGCTTGTATATGATGTAAACGAACTGCTGAAAACAGTGCTAGTGTTGTGTGTTTGCGTATCTGTGAAAGAAACATGGCAAAAATAAATCTATCTGGATCCACAGACTTAATAAATTCATTCAATAAAATATTAAATTCAGATGCATTTATAAAAAAATCTCCGTACCGTTCTGAAGCAGTCAAGAACATCTCTCGTTCACTATCTATTATTTCTCCAAAAGTAGATTGTTTAAATTCCATATGTATCATTTTAACACTTTCAACTACTGCTACCTAAAAGGCACCCGAATGGGTGCCTTTTAGGTCTGGTTACTGCTCTCAGCAGGTATGCAGTTTTCGGAATAGAACTTGTGATTTTGACCGTCTCGGTCTGTCTCACTAAGCTGCTGCCGGACCAGGATTCGAACCTGGATACTCGCCTTCAAAGGGCGATGTCCTACCATTAGACGATCCGGCAACTTGTCCCGTTAGGCGGGATAGTTAATTTATAACATAATTTTGGCAAAAAACAATTTTTTATTTAGGCTTGCCAGTCGACACCTTAAGTAACATAATATAAGTATGAAGAAGATATTTCTAATACTAATACTTGTTGTAGTTACTATGGGCTTAGTGGCTTTCTTTAGAGGTAATATAGCAGAGAATATCCCCGTAGATGTAGATAAGGGCACAGTAGGAGACATAACAGTGGATAAAGACACCACAGAGTCACCTGTAGGCATATTGCCTTTTGATTCTGGCGTTATGGGTAAAGTCTTGCTCGGCCCAGTTTGCCCTGTCATGCGTGAGGGTGATGATAGTTGTAATGACAAGCCTTACTCTGTTGTTATAGATGTGTTTAGCAAGGGCAATGACAATAATCCATTCTCAAGAGTGGAGAGTGATAAAGAAGGAAACTATAGAGTAATGTTGCCTCCTGGCAATTATATATTGAAGCCAAAGAATGAAAAGGTATTTCCTCGTTGCGAAGAAAGGGAGGTGGCTATAAAGCCTTCAGTCTTACAAGAGGTTAATCTTTCTTGTGACACAGGCATACGGTAAAACAATAAAAAAGTTTTTTCGAACGACTCAATCCGCCACGTCGGATTGAGTCGTTCATTGAATAGCATGCTAATAAATATTAGGAAGGATTTAAGGGGTAAATCTAGTCTTGCTAAGGCAAAGGTGCTTCGAGGTTTCTTCAAGACAGGTGCTGGTCAATATGGAGAAGGAGATGTCTTCTTGGGTGTGACGGTGCCAGACTCAAGAAAGATTGCTGTGAAGTATAAATGTTTAAGTTTTCAGGACACAGAGAAGCTTCTTAAGTCAAAAGTTCACGAAGAGAGACTCGTCGCGCTTTTAATCCTCGTTCATAATTTTAACGAGGGAAAAGAAGAGGGAAAAAAGAAGATTTTTAATTTCTACTTAAGAAATACACGTTTTGTAAACAACTGGGACTTGGTTGACCTATCCGCGGATAAGATAGTGGGCTTGTACCTTTTGGACAAATCTGATAAAAGGATTCTTTATAAGTTAGCGTCATCAAAGAACCTATGGGAGAGAAGGATTGCGATAGTCGCAACTTTTAATTTTATAAAAAATGGTCAATTTAAAGACACACTTAAAGTCGCAGAGATTCTTTTAAATGATGATCACGACCTTATACACAAAGCGGTAGGGTGGATGCTTCGGGAAGTTGGGAAGTGCTCACTTGAGACGGAGGAAAAGTTCCTGAAGAAGCATTATAAAAAGATGCCGAGGACCATGCTTCGTTATGCTATAGAGAGATTTCCAAACGATATAAGACTGCAATATTTAAAAAGTCTGATATAGTAAAAGTATTTAAAGGAACATAAAATTAGCAAAATTTTAAATATAAGTTATAATAATACATATGAATATTCACCCCTTATTTTTACATTTTCCAATAGCTTTACTCGTCGTCTATTCAGTGCTTGAATTTTTGCCGATGTCTAGTGTACATTTTAAGCTCAATTGGCGTCGAGTAAAGATTTTTATACTAGTGATAGGAGTTTTATCTGCTTTTGCCACACTTATAACGGGTGCTATGGCTGAAGAGCTTTTGACTGACCCTGAGAAGTTGAAGATAGTAGAGTTGCATTCAGGTTTTGCCGGTACCGCTACAGTCATCTTTTCAATACTTGCTGTCTTGTATTTAGTCGGCTGGTTTGATGAAACTTATGGCGGTATAAAGCGACCTCACTTTTTAAGTGTAATATGGCGCTTATTAGAGAGGGTTAAGTATTTAGTGTTAGATACAAAGATAAAATATATTTTCGTGGGCGCCGGTTTTATAGCTATCTTCATAACAGGTAGTCTTGGTGGGGCTATGGTGCATGGTCCTGAAGCTGATCCTTTTGTCTCTTTTGTATATCATTTGTTTTTTTAATGAATCATTACCCACTAATAAGGACAATTTATCTTTATCTGTTCACCTTGCTTGGCTTAGTACTTTTGGTTATTGGAGGAGTGCGTTTTGTGGACATGGGTTTGAAAACTTTTATCTTTACTAAAGCTGACGAGGAGCAGAGGTTTATGTCAAAACAGCCTTTCTATACACCTTATCCAGTAGATTGTCTGGGAAAATCAGCTAAATCTCAAGGTGATAGTGATTTCTCAGAGCAAGAAAAAGCTGATATAAAACAATGGCTAGTAAGCTATAAAGAGTGGAAAAAGGATAGGTCGGAGATAGACCCTATTACTTCAAGCAGGCAAAGAGATGCTTCTATGAATTTTGCCTTGCTCTTGATAGGGCTTCCTCTCTACATGTACCATTGGATGATTATTAAGAAAGAAACTAGAAAATAAAATGGCTTTTATAGATGAATTAAGAGTCCACATTAAGGCGGGCGATGGCGGTGACGGTGTCGTACGGTGGCTCCATAATAAGCAGAAAGAATTTGGTGGACCTTCTGGTGGAGACGGAGGACGCGGAGGAAGTGTTTACTTACTCGCTGTTCGTGATGTTCACATCTTATCTCGATATAGGGCGAAGAAAGAGTTTAATGCAG
This sequence comes from uncultured Candidatus Saccharibacteria bacterium, assembly GCA_964560655.1. Lineage (GTDB taxonomy): Bacteria > Patescibacteriota > Minisyncoccia. The sequence continues at coordinate 6,181 of CAZLLR010000001.1, forward strand.
AAGACGGCGGAGATGGACAAAAGGACAGTCTCTATGGGCATAATGGCAGCGACTTAGAAATACTCCTTCCTATCGGCTCTATAATCACAAATGTAAAGACAGGTAAAAAAATCTCTTTACTAGAAGAAGGAGAGAAGGTGATACTGTTAAAGGGGGGATTCGGGGGCAGAGGCAATGAGTCTTATAAGAGCTCTATTAACCGCAGTCCAGAGAATTGGACTCCAGGTAAGCTGGGTGAAGAGGGAGATTTCTTCGTAGAGATAGAATTAGTCGCCGATATTGGCTTGATAGGCTTCCCGAGTGCAGGTAAGACTAGTCTTTTAAACTCACTCACTGCGGCTAAGGGAAAAGTGGGGGATTATCCTTTCACTACTCTTGAGCCAAACCTAGGAGAGTGTTTTGGTTATATCATCTCAGATGTCCCTGGTCTTATCGAGGGGTCCGCAGGTGGCAAAGGTTTAGGGCATAAATTCCTTCGTCATATAAAGAGGACAAAGATGATTGTTCATTTAGTTTCGCTGGAAAACAAAGATGTTCTAAAGGCATATAAAGATATAAGAAAAGAGCTAGGAGAATATGACCCCGAACTTCTGAAGAAGAAGGAGGTGGTGGTGCTTACTAAGACGGATGTTATCGATAATGATGCTGATATAGAGAAAATTGTTGAGAAAATGAAGAAAGCTTCCCCTTTAGTTTTCACAGTGTCTCTTTATGATGATGCTTCCGTTAAACATCTACAAGATAGTCTTATTAAATTAGTTTCTGGTAAGGAGGGCGAATAAGACTTTAACCCGCCACGGCGGATTATTCCACTTCCCATTTTTGATAGTATGGGTTATGGTGTGTTATTGATTAGTGTTTGAAAAAATTTTAGAATTATAAATATGGCAAAAAATGAAGTTATAATTAGATTTGATAAAGTGTCTTTCGAGTACGGGCACAATAACCCCATTTTAGATGAGGTTAGTTTCCCTATCAGGAGGGGCGCGAAGATTACACTTATGGGACAAAATGGAGCTGGTAAGAGTACGATCTTTCAGCTTATTGAAGGTGCATTGAAGCCAGAGTTAGGCTCTCTTCATATTGCGCCTAGGCTTAGTATTGCTTTCGCTAAGCAGGTTATCCCTCGTGAAGAGATGGATTTAACAATAAGAGAATTCTTTGAAAAACGTTTTAAAGAGAAGGTGTATGACATCGACCCGAGGATTGATAAAGTTCTTGAAGTGGTTAACTTGAGCGCTCCTCATGGTCGTATTGTTAAATCTTTCTCTGGTGGACAGCAAGCGCGCCTACTCTTGGCTTCAGCTTTGATCCAGAGCTCAGATGTTCTTCTCCTCGATGAACCGACTAATAATCTGGATAAAGAGGGCATAGATCATTTGAAGAGATTTCTTATTGAATATAAGAAAACATGTATTGTTATCTCTCATGACGCTGACTTCTTAAATGCTTTTACTCAAGGAGTTTTGTACTTAGATGTTTTCACTCGCAAGGTGGAGCAATATGTTGGTAATTATTTTGATGTGGTGGCTTTGATCTCAGCAAAGATTGAGAAAGAGAATAAGAAAAATGCTCAGTTATCAAAAGAGATACAAGAAAATAAAGATAAGGCAAACTTTTTCGCTAATAAAGGAGGGCAGATGAGAATGGTTGCAAAACGCATGAGGGAAAAGGCCGATGAAATGGAGGAGGCTAAGGTAGATGTAAGAAGAGAAGACAAGACTATCCGTTCTTTTGCTATACAGGCTCAGCCTGACATCGTGGGGGAGATTTTAAATATTTCGTCTTATGACGTTATAAGAGATCATAAGCCTGTGTCGCATAAAGCTAAAATTTCCCTAAAGAAGAAACAGCACCTCTTGCTGGCAGGACCAAATGGTATAGGTAAAAGTACACTACTTGAAGCTATCGCCTCAGGAGAAGCAAAGGGAGCTAAGATTATGCAAGATATAAAAGTTGGTTATTATAGGCAGGATTTTTCTACGCTTAACTTTGAGGATACTGTACATGATGCTCTTGCGAATGTGATGGAGAAAGTTGTAGAAGAGAATCTTCGTTCAGTTGCTTCGGGGTTCCTTATAGGTGATGACATTATTAATGTGAAGATAGGTAAGTTATCTGAGGGTCAGAAGGGGCTAGTAGCCTTCGCTCAGCTTGTATTGCTAAAGCCTGGACTTCTTATACTTGATGAGCCGACTAATCATATCAACTTCCGTCATATACCTATCATCGCAAAAGCGCTTGATATGTATGAAGGAGCCATGATCTTAGTGAGTCATGTTCCTGAATTCGTGAATAAGATTCGTATAGATGAGACATTAGATTTAAATAAATAATTTTATGGCAACTTACGATGATTTTAAAGAGATAGATATTAAAATAGGTAAAATTTTATCTGCAGAGAAGATTCCTGATACAGATAAGTTATTAAAACTATCAGTTGATTTTAGAGAGGAAGAACCTAGGACTATTGTTTCTGGTATAGCTTTGCATCACCCAGACGAACAAGTGCTTGTAGGTAAGAAATGCGCCTTCGTCACTAATCTTCTGCCTAGGGTCATCCGCGGTGTAGAAAGTAACGGCATGATCTTAGCCGTTATCACAGAAGATAATAAGTTCTCTCTACTTGAGCCTCAAGATGAAATACCCGAAGGATCTAAAGTGGGGTAATAAAAATATGGATAACTATAAAGAAGAGACAAAAAAGACTTACGATAAATATAGCTCTGATTTTGACTTGAAGTTTAAGAAGCATTTTGATGGTTACTTGTTATCATTTGCCAATTTTTTTATTAATAACCTTTCTGGTAAAGATGTGTTGGACCTTGGTAGTGGGCCTGGCAATCATGCCGTCTATTTTAAAGAGAAAGGTTTAGATGTATTGTGTCTTGATATCTCTGAAAAAATGATTGAAAAATGCCAAGAAAAAGGACTGAAAGGAATCGTCGGTGATATAGAGAGTCTTAGCTTGGACGATAGATATGATGGTATCTGGGCATATGCAGCACTTCTTCATGTTCCTAGAAAAAATATTCCTTCTGTTGTTTCGAATATAGCTAAATTGCTTAAGCCAAAAGGATTTTTAGCGATAGCAGTTAAAGAGGGGGTTGGTGAGGGCTTTGAAACTCATGAAAAGTACCCAGAGACCAAAAGGTGGTTTACTTATTTTTCTGATGAAGAGATCCGAAGTTTCTTCTCGCGAGATTTTGATTTAATAGAAACCTCAAAAACAAATGTAAAAGATAAATATGTCTTTCTAAACTACCTCTTTAGGTTGAAGTAATAATTTATTGTAAAATCTTCGTTATGTTGCAATGTTAGGTTTTTCCAGTAGGATAAAGCTATAAAGATAACTGAAATCGTCGAAAATTATATCAGCGCAAGCCGTTAAGCTAAAAGACCCGTTTGGATTTTTCCAAACGGGTCTTTATTTTATATTTATACACAGACATCTTTTGGATATGTATAAAAGAATTGTATAATAATCTAACTATGTTAGAAATATTAACACTCATCAAGTTTGTACTTATACAGGGTTTCGGTCTTTTTATAGCCATATTTTTTGCAGGGTTGTTTTTATTTTTAATTTTAAGGAAGCTTCATTCGCTTAGAGACGCTTTACTTCTCTTCGTAATGTTTTTTGGTGTGTTCCTCTTCTTATATCTTCCTCAAGGAATTCCAAACTCTTTACATTATCCTTTCTCCCTTACTACTTTTGGGCCAGCTGAAGGGCCAATTTTACCTCTTACAAATATTATAAAGTTTTTTGGCGATGTTGATGATATGGAACATGTAGCAGACATCGCTCGTGACCCAAATGATATTCCACCACCTATCTTAAGAACTGAGTCTGAGACAGTAAAGATTGAGCTAGAGACAAAAGAAGTCATCGCTGAGATGGCGCCTGGTATAGTCATAAACTATTGGACTTTCAATGGTAAGATACCCGGTCCTTTCTTGCGTGTGAGGCAAGGAGACACAGTGGAGTTAACTCTTAAGAATGAATCTTCAAGTCTTCATCATCATAATATAGATCTTCACGCAGTGACGGGGCCAGGAGGAGGTGCGACTCTGACAGACGTTGCTCCTGGAGAATCTAAGACAATGATTTTTAAAGCATTAAATCCTGGTTTATTCGTGTATCATTGTGCTACCCCAAATGTGCCTAGTCATATGACTCATGGTATGTACGGACTTATATTAGTAGAGCCAGAGGAAGGACTCCCTCCTGTTGATAAAGAATTTTATGTGATGCAGGGAGAGTTTTATACAAGTGGCGCTCTCGGCAAGAGGGGTTTGCAGATGTTTGATGGTAAGGCGATGTTGGATAGCAGACCGCAATACATAGTGTTTAATGGAAAGACAAAGGCGCTTATAGACAATATGAATGCAAAGGTGGGTGATACAGTGAGACTCTTTGTCGGAAACGGTGGGGTAAACCTTGTCTCATCATTTCATGTCATAGGAGAAATCTTTGACAGGGTGTATCCTGAGGGGTCACTAACTTCTTTGCCTCACACTAATGTACAGACTACCCTCGTCCCAGCAGGCGGTGCTGTTGTAGCTGAGATGGAGTTACAGGTTCCTGGGAAGCTTATCCTCGTCGACCATGCACTTTCGCGTCTTGATAGGGGCTTATGGGGATTCATAAATGTTGTAGGAAAAAGTAATCCAGAGATATTCAAGCAAGGAAGTTGATTTAAATTAAAATAAAACAAAAATGAATTATAAACAGAATATAAAGCAGATAAAAGAAATTATCAGTGGTGATGTTTGTATTAATGAAAATATTATCGATGAATATAGTCATGACACGAGTCTTTTTAAGGTAAGACCTGAGGTTGTAGTGCTCCCTAAAAATACAGAAGATATAAAAAAGCTAGTAAATTACACTGCAGAGAAAAAGAGAGAAGGTAAAAGTATTTCTCTTACAGCTCGTTCAGCTGGGACAGATATGTCTGGAGGCCCACTCTCAGAATCTATCGTACTTGGTTTTACTAAATATTTTAACCATATAAAAAAGGTAGGGGAGGGCTACGCTACCGTAGAGACAGGTGTCTTCTATAGGGATTTTGAGAAGGAGACTCTGAAAAGGGGGCTTTTGTTGCCTTGCTATACGGCCTCAAAAGATCTTTGTGCTATTGGCGGGATGATTTCAAATAATTCTGGAGGGGAGAAGACGTTAGCCTACGGCAAGATGGAAGATTATGTTGAAGAGTTGAAAGTAGTATTGTCAGATGGAAATGAGTATATTTTTTCCTCCCTTACGCTGCCAGAGTTAGAAGAAAAAAAGAAACTTAAGACTTTTGAAGGAGAGATTTATAGAAAAATATTTAAACTTATCGATAGTAACTATGAGTTATTAGAGGAGGCTAAGCCACGGGTTGCGAAGAACTCTGCTGGATATTATCTATGGAATGTGTATGACAAGAAAAAAGGAACTTTTGATCTTACGAAGCTTATAGTCGGTTCTCAAGGGACACTAGGGATGGTTACAGAGGCGAGGTTAAGGCTTATAAGGCCAAAAAAGTCTTCACGGCTTTTGGTCATAATGCTTAAGGAGATGAAACCCTTAACTAAGGTTATAAATAAGATTCTCAAGTACAAGCCAGAGAGCTTTGAGTCTTACGATGACCATACTTTTAAAATGGCAGTCAGATTGTTCCCGCTTATTATAAAGCGCCTTAATGGGAATATGGTTCGCTTGGCTTTTGATCTTCTGCCTGAATTTTTTATGTTTCTTACTGGTGGAGTACCTAAGATGGTATTGATAGCAGAATTCACAGGAGATACTGACGAAGAAGCTTTGTCTAAAGCAATAAAAGCAGAGAAGAGTTTAGAGAGCCTTAACCTAAAGACTAAAGTTACAAAGACAGAAAGAGAAGCAAGAAAATTCTGGACATTTAGAAGGGAGAGCTTCAATCTTTTACGCCAGAAGATGAAGAAACTTCATACAGCTCCTTTTATAGAAGATATTTCAGTGAAGCCGGAAGTCTTACCGGAGTTCTTGCCAAGATTAAATAAACTTTTAAGTCGTTACGATCTAGTATACACAGTTGCTGGGCATGTGGGAGATGGTAATTTTCACATTATTCCTCTTATGGATCTTTCTGACCCAAAGTCGATTGATATAATAAAGAAGCTTTCAAAGGAGGCTTATAAACTCGTAGTGGAGTATAAAGGGTCCATCACAGGCGAGCACAATGACGGCCTTATCCGTACACCATATCTACCGATGATGTATGGCGATAAGGTGTGTAAACTCTTTGAAGAGGCGAAAGATATCTTTGACCCTCTTAGTATATTTAACCCAAGAAAGAAAGTAAGAGGAGATATAAACTACGCCATGGACCATATAGACAAAAATCATTAATTAAAAGACAGTGCTTTAGCACTGTCTTTTTTTAACTATTCATCTCTCATTGGAGCTCTTTTTACAATCTTTAGTATTTCTTTCTCGTCATCTATTATCTTGTAGAGAGCATAATCTTTTTTATCAATAGTCTTATATTTTTCAGCAAGATGCTCACGGATAAATTTATCAAGTGGTTTCCAGAACTCGCTTCCTACTAATATGATAGGGACTTTTGGTATTTTGTTTGTCTGCACTAAAGTTATAATCTCGAAGAATTCATCGAGAGTACCGAAACCCCCAGGGAAATAGATATAAGTCTCTGCGGAGAATGATAAAGCAACCTTCCTACTAAAGAAATAATAGAAACTCTGTGACTTAGTAACATAAGGGTTAAGCACTTGTTCGTAAGGAAGTTGTATGTTGAATCCAAGTGAGGGCCCACCTATATTTTCGGCGCCATGATTAGCTGCTTCCATTATCCCTGGTCCACCTCCTGTTACCACAGCGTACCCCAACTTGGATATCTCCTCAGCAAGGTGAATAGCCTTCTTATGGTATATATTATTTTTACCAAGTCGTGTTGAACCAAAGAATGTTACTGACTTTGGATAATGGTTTATAAACTCAAAACCAGCGGCGAATTCTTTACTTATACGAGAAACTCTATCCTTGGAAGCTTTTAGAAGCTCTTTCCTTGTATGTGGCATTCTGAGTATTTTTGCGTCTGGCAGATTTATATGTTTCGTTTCTTTTTTCTTTTTCATATGCGTAATATAATATCACATGACTTGTAAAATAGAAAACTTTATTAGTAAGGGGTATTTTTTAGTTTATTTTATGTTATATTATTACAACTATGAAAATTGATGAATCTAAACATATTCCCACTGTCTTTGTAATATTTGGAGCAACTGGAGATCTTATGAATAAGAAGATAGCTCCAGCACTTTTTAATTTATATAAGAAAGATCGTTTACCTAAACTTTTTAAAGTTGTAGGTGTTTCTCGTTCTGTTCTTTCAGATGATGATTTTAGGGATCGTGTTGGTGAAATGCTTAAAAACCACGGAGCAAAAGAAGATGAGGTTTACAAGTCGTTTCTTGAGGCCTTCTCGTTTAAGTCTGGCCAATTTGACGATAAAGAAAATTATAAAAACATAGTAAAGCACATTCTGGATATAGATGTCTCTTGGGGTGTCTGTTCAAATAAGCTCTTCTACCTTTCTGTTGCACCTGTAAATTATGAGGTGATATTGAAAAACCTTTCATTCTCAGGTTTAACTATGCCTTGTTCTGATAAAGAGGGTTGGACTAGGGTACTAGTGGAGAAGCCTTTTGGTAAAAATGCAGATACTGCAAGAGACTTAGATACTCTCTTGGGGACACTCTTTCGTGAAGAGCAGATTTACCGTATAGATCACTATCTTGCTAAAGAGATGCTCCAGAATATTTTAACTTTTCGTTTTTCGAATAATCTATTTGAAGATAGTTGGAATAAAGACTTTATAGAAAAGATTGAGATTCGTCTACTTGAGAAGATTGGCGCTGAGAAGAGAGGAGAATTTTATGATGGTATAGGGGCTCTTCGTGATGTAGGTCAGAATCATTTACTTCAGATGCTGGCTCTGGTGACGATGGATGTCCCTTTAAGTTTTGATTCTACTGCTATAAGATCAAAACGCTTTAATATATTAGATACACTAAAGATGCCTTCTAAAGAAGATGCGAAGAATCATTCATATAGAGCTCAGTACGAAGGATATAGAGAGATAAAAGGAGTTAACCCAAAGTCAGACACAGAAACTTATTTTAAAATGTTGGCTTACCTTGGTGGTACACGCTTTAAAGATGTGCCTGTGATAATGGAGAGTGGTAAACGCATGAAAGAACAGATAAAGGAGGTCGTCGTTACTTTTAGGCACCCGACTCCTTGCTTATGCCCACCAGAAGTACACTTTAAGAATAAGATAATCTTTTCCGTTGAGCCCCAGGAGAAGATATCTATAGAATTTTGGTCTAAGAAACCTGGCTTGGATTTAGATATGGAGAAAAGGACGCTAGACTTTCTTTATAGAAAAGATGGAGAGAGAACTCAGTATGTACAAGAGTATGAGAAGTTACTTCTGGATTGTATCTTAGGAGATCAGACCTTGTTTGTAAGTACAGATGAAGTACAGGCGATGTGGAGATTTACAGATATTATCTTAGATGCTTGGCATGATGGTATTGTTCCACTTAAGTTTTATAAGCCAGACACCCAAGAGGCGAGAGAGGGTTCAAGTTATATAGAGAAGTTTATTTCTGATGATGAAGTGTAGTCTTGAGAGGTAGCGTTTTTTGGAGTATAATATAAATATATTATTAAGTAGTTATCTAATCATGATGAATATAAGCATAAAAGCAACAAATATAGAGCTAACTCCAGCTATCTCAGATTATGTCACTAATAAAGTCAAACCACTTGAGAAGTTTGTGGGTTCTGTAAAAAAAGATGCGGAAGTGCAAGCTTGGGTTGAAGTAGGAAAGACTACCAATCACCACGAACAGGGTGATATTTTTAGAGCAGAGATACAGATAAGGGCACCTCACGCTTCTCTTATAGCTAAGGCGGAGAGTGAAGATTTATATGCTGCCATTGATAAGGTCCGCGATGAGATGCAAAGAGAGATAAAAAAAGCACATGGTAAAAAGATTACAAAGTTCCGTGGAGGTGCAAGAAAGATTAAGGGTATACTTACTGGCTTTTATAAAAAATAATTGATCTAGATGTCTGATTATCTTGTCGATGGAGGTAAGCTTCTTAAGGGCTCTATAGTAGTGAATCCGTCTAAGAACGGTGCGGTAGCTGTGCTTGTAGCCTCACTTTTAAATAAGAAGAAAACTATAATAGAAAACCTCCCAAAGATTGAGGAGGTATTTAGGATAATAGAAGTTCTAAAGAGCGTTGGAGTTGAAGTTAATTGGCTGGATAAGAAGCACTCAAAGTATGGTGGGCATATTGTTGAGATTATACCTCCTAAGAAAATAAAGATAGGCAACATAGACAAGAAGGCGGCTAGCATGACGCGAAGTATCATACTTTTTGCTGGCGCTTTGGCGAACCAGTTTACTAAATTTTCTCTACCTGCTTCAGGTGGATGCAAACTTGGCAAGAGGTCAATAATGCCTCATATTTATACATTGGAAGAATTTGGTGTTAAGACTAAAGTCTCTTCTACAGGATACTTTTTCAGTAGCAATAAAGTTTCTCCTGTTTCTAGTCTAGTTCTTTATGAAGCGGGTGATACTGTCACAGAGAATGCTATTATGGCGGCAGCTTTAATTTCAGGAAAAACGGTTATTAAATTTGCCTCAGCGAATTATCAGGTGCAGGATCTTTGTTTCTTTTTAAAAAAGTTGGGTGTGAAGATAAAAGGCATAGGCACAAGTACTCTTACTGTTTACGGTAAGAAAAAGATAAATAAAGAAGTCTCTTATGCCTTGTCTGAAGACCCTATTGAGGCGATGTTGTTTCTCTCTATCGCTATTACGACAAACTCCTCTATAACGATAGAAAGGTGTCCGATAGACTTTCTTGAGCTTGAGCTCTTGAAGCTTAAGAAAATGGGATTTAAATTTAAAATCTTGAAGAAGTATAAGGCGAGGAATGGCTATACTCGTCTTGTTGATATAAAGACCTTCTCTTCCAAACTTAAAGCTCCAGAGGAGAAGATCTCGGCGATGCCGTACCCAGGTATCAACATAGACAACTTGCCGTTTTTTGCTGTTATAGCATCAAAATCAAAAGGAGAAACTTTGGTCCATGACTGGGCATATGAGAATAGGGCTGTATATCTCTTAGAACTTAACAGACTAGGAGCGAAAGTTACTTTAGCAGATCCTCACCGTGTATTTATAGGAGGACCTTCTGTTCTTACTGCTGCAGATATAGTATGTCCACCGGCACTTCGTCCTTCGACCATTATCCTTGCTGCCATGCTTGGGGCAAAGGGCAAGTCGTTGCTTTCAAATATCTACTCTATAGAGAGAGGGCATGAAGACCTCTGTGGCAGGCTTTTAAAGATTGGCGCAAAGATTAGGAAAATAGAAGATGATTAAAGTAAACTAAACGGCTAACATCTTTTTATGTTAGCCGTTGAAGTTTTGCAAAAGGAGGGATCCTAGCGTTATAATAAGAATATGAATCCCGTTAGAGATCAAAAACTTAATAATAATACAGAAGTAAAATTTATTAACAATGATAATAAGATAGACTTTAAGGAAAAATTCCTAAGGAGTCTATCTCTAACGGGATGAAAAGACTTATTGAAGACATGATAAGCGAAGGTTTCCTAAAGACACCGAAGATAATCGACGCTTTTAGATTTATCGATAGGGCAGATTTTGTGCCTGAAGAATTAAAGTTTGAGGCTTATGTAAATGCGCCACTGCCTATTGGCTTTGGGCAGACTATTTCTCAGCCTTCTACTGTGGCTTTCATGTTTGAACTATTAGACCCAAAACCGGGAGATAATATCTTAGACATAGGCGCTGGCTCGGGATGGCAGACAGCGCTACTTGCTTTTATCGTAAGTCATGACAATAAGGGCGAAGAACTTCCGCCTGAGAAAAAAGGAAAGATAATTTCTATAGAGCTTATACCCGAGCTTGAAGTTATGGCAAGAAAAAATATCTCTAAATATAATTTTATAAAAAAAGGTGTAGTCGATATCCATTGTCTTAACGCGACAAAAGGCTTCCCCTCAGAAGCTCCATATCAGAAGATAATCAGCGCCGCATCAGCAGACGAGATACCAAAAGATTGGCAAAATCAACTAAGCTCGGGTGGGTCAATTGTTGCTCCGATAGGCTTAAGTCTTTGGCAGTATAATAAGAAAATGGACGACACTTTTCTAAGGAAGGAGTTCCCTGGGTTTGCTTTTGTGCCGTTTGTCAAAGAATAAGCGAAAAAAATATTATCAAAAGTATTATTGCTATTTGAATAGGTATTCCCTTGGTAGGCTCACCCATAAATATGTTTTTCTTGTGGAAGAACATATGGATTTTATGAAAGAAGGCGATAGGCTGTTTTTTAAAAAATATATTTATCAACTCTATAAGATCCGGCATGATAGATGCTGGTACGATGATAACCAAAGCGAATATCTTATCATTTATACTAAGCGAACTTAAGCTTATGAGGACAGTGGATATAACCAGGCCCAATAGACCATCTAAGGTCATATGAATAAGGTCTTTTTTCAGTTTATCTTTCTTTATGCACCCAAGTTTTTCTTCTTGGTGGCAAGTCTTTATAGAATGAAGCTTATAATCCCAATGGGGGATTAAATCCAGTAGATAATGACTACAAAAAGCTACTATGAATACGACTAGAGCATTTAGGGGGGTTATTGGTCTTATGGCAAAAGGTAGAGCGACGGCTGTAGCTGTAATTATGTGGGAAGAAAGTATCATTCAATATATAATATCAAAAAATATCTTTTTATGCTGGGGATAACATTTTTGTAGATATTCTTTTAAACTTAAGCTTTTAAGTGAAGAAAAAAAACCTGATTTATATTATATAGTCAGGGATTTGGGCTTTCAGCTCAGAGTTCCCATTGAGGAAGTCTTGGAACATCATCTCTCTTTTTCCTTCGGGTTTTACTTTTTCTATCTTTAGCTTGTCGCCAGAAAGTGAGGCTTTCGTTATGATGACGCGAAAAGGTTTCTCATCTCTTCTTAAGAAGAAATAAGCTCCAGGCCACGGATAAAAAGCTCTTATTTTCCTCTCTATCGTCTCAGGGTTTTCGCTCCAATTTATAAGAGCATCTTCTTTCTTAATTTTCTTAGTATAAGTTGCTTTTTTATGGTATTGTGGAGTTGCTTTAATCCTCCCTTCTACCCAGAGTGGGACAATCTCGACTAAAGCTTCACCACCCAGCTTAGCAAGTTTACCCTCAAGTTCTCCTTGATTCATATTATTTGTCAATGACAATAGCTTGGTAGTAACTATCGGTCCATGGTCTAATTCTTCATCAAGGAGCATGATAGTGACCCCTAGTTTTTTGTCCCCATAGAGGATTGCCGATTGGACAGGGGAAGACCCGCGGTGTTCAGGTAGGATAGAAGGGTGAATATTTAGTATGCCGTGTTTGGGTAGAGCTATGAACTCTTTAGGTACAATCTTACCGAAAGCTGCAAGTACAAAGATATCCCAATTCTCTTTCTTTAATTTGTCATAAACATCGCACAGATTAAGAGGCTGAAGTACGGGTATCTTTTCTTCATTTGCCCAGACTTTTACAGGAGTGGGGGTGAGGACGAGTTTCCTCCCTTTTGGTTTATCAGGTGCTGTTATAATGAGAGTTGGTGTTAATCCTCCACTTTTCATCTCACCCAAGATCTTTACGGCAAAGTCTGGAGTACCCAAAAATAATATTTTAAGTTTATCTGCCATAGTCTACTTTATTTAAATTTCTCGCAGAGTCTATGAAGAGGATCCCTTCTAAGTGGTCCACCTCGTGTTGAATTATCTGAGCTAAGAGGCCGGAAGCACCCCTAGTAAACTTAACGCCATTTTCATCAAGCGCTTCAACTGTGACTTTGTCCGCGCGCTTTATATCGCCTTGGACGCCCTCTACACTTAGACACCCTTCAGGTATGGATGCCGACTTCTTAGATATTTTGGTAATCTTAGGATTTATAAAGACGATATCTGGTGTCCTCGCTTGAGAGATTTCCTCCCCATCTTTAATCCTTAAGTCAGGAGTAAAGAATCTACCTGAAACGATAAAGAGTCTTAAGGACTCAGCTACTTGAGGGGCAGCGAGCGCCACACCTTCGTCATAGCCTGCAAGTGTCTCAGACATAGAGCTTAAAAGCTTTTTGATTTTTTCACTTTTAATTTCCTCGAGGGTTAACTCTCGGGATTTTTCCCTTAAGACTTTATCTTCTTTTTGAACTACGTTTCTCATTAAATTTAAGTATAATATAAAATTAACATATTGACAAATATAAAATCATGTGTATAATTAAGGTAGAAAAGTGAAGATTTTTTAGATATTTTTTTAAATAAAAAAGGAGGGATTATGAGTAAGATAAAATATCTTCCCAATCCAATTCTACATGGTTGTTGTTGTAGTTGCTTTTCACCTCTCCCAGAAGACATGGGTGGAGAAGGTGGAGCAAATTGCCCAAACTGCGACGAGAGTCCGTACTCTCGACCAGACTCCTACACAAAAGAAGAGATGGCAACATTAAAGTGGCTTCCTTCTTTTAAAGCATTGAAGTAGGGTCAACTTCCACCCTCCAGGTAGGAGGAAGGGAGGACAAGAAGCTAAGGAGTTTCTTGTCCGGCCACGAGGCGGGGTCAACTTTCAAAAGGGCGTGCATTATATGCAGGCCCTTTATTTTTGGCACAAAAGCAGAGTAGGCGGTAGGGCTATAATCCACTAGTTCTTTTTCCAACGACTTGAAATCAAGATTAAGCTGTTTTTTGTCTTTACTTTGTTTAGTGACTTTGATAAGGAGTTTAAATGGAGGGTAATTAAACTGTTGCCTTATTTCAAGCTCCTTCCTGTAGAACTCTGACACATCTCCCCTTATAGCGAGCTTAAAGATATTAAGCTCTGGCATTCGTGTCTGTATCAAGAATGTTTTTTGTGAAAGAGTTTTCATCTTTATCAAAAGGTGAAACACTCGTTCGCTGATCCTAAAGTCGGGTATGGTAAGGAGGGCATCAAGCGAGATAATAGCCGTGCGGTCAACCTCCTTATGAAGATAAGAGAAGATTATTTCGGTGGCTATCAATATACTCCCGGGCATAGAGAAGAATTCTTCTATGATTTTTTCTCCTTGTTTCTTCGTCTTCACTACATCTGAATCCATGCGAAATAATTTAAATTTCGGGAAGATCCTGTTTATCTCTTCGGCAACTTTTTCTATGCCTGTTCCTAAGGATTTTAGTCGCCAGCTTTTACAGTAAGGGCATCTGTCTTCAGCGGAGAAAGAAGATATGCATTTATGACATATAAAATTTGTTTTTTTACCGTTCTCTTTATGGAGGACTAGAGGGGAGTCACATTTCTCGCAGAGTATAGTCCTTCGGCAATCATCACAGATTGTTGTCTGACTGTATCCGCGTCTGTTGAGAAACAAGACTACGTGTTCGTTATGCCTAGTAGACTCTTCCAACATCTTTTTTAATTCTTCACTTATGACGGTAAATTTTTTTGTTTTTTCTTCCTCCTCTTTCATATTTACTAATAGGGGCTCTGCCTTGGAGAGTATATGCGAGGGGGTAATACTGTCTTTTTTGAAATTATAATAATCTTCTGTCCTTATAACCTCATCTCCATATATCAAATTTGTTTTAATATTATGACTTACTACTTCTGCTATTTTACGCGTATCAAGATAAGGCTTCGTCCGATATTTATAAAAAGGAGAGCTCTCTTGATCTATTATTATTGTATTCAAATCTTGTCTTGGCAATGACATAAACAAGCTCGTCGATATAATTAAGACAGGCTTCTCACTAAGAAGCGCTTCATTCCATTTTTCTGTTAGTTTTTTCTTTGGAGTTACTTCAGAGTGGAGAATTATGACGTGAGATTCAATCCCCTTTTTAAGTTCATTCGATAGCTCAGCGATAGAGGAGATAGTGGGGAGGATGATAGAGACAGAGTGTCCTTTAGCAAACTCTTCCCTGATAATACTTTTATAATACCTCAATCGTTCTTCCGTAGATCCTTGAAAGATAGATATTTTTTTATACCCTTCTTCTTTTACCTTGTTTTTATTTGGTACCGCTTTGATTTGTTTACTGTTCTCTAGTATAACAGTGGGGGTAATCTCTTTTAAAATATTACCTAATGATGAGGCGTAATACTCGGCAATTTCTGTCGCCGCTTCTATAAAAAGAGGGCTAAATACAGGTATACCAGATTCGCTGATCTTCTTTAAAGAAAATGAGGACCTCTTTAAAGCACTTTTAACTTCCTTTACTTTCTTAGATGTCACTACTACTCCGGGCACAGTTTTGTTTCTCAATGGGATCTTAACGATAGATCCTAATTCCACTTTTTTAGTTGTAAAATAAGAAAGATCTTTCCTTAAGAATCCTTTCGTTATTGGTATGACTGTTATTAATCTCATCTTTTATCCATCCAGATAGTGGATGTAGCTTTTAAAGGTTTAGCTTAATAAGTGTTTTTTCATCGAGGATATATAAGGTCTTGTTGTTTAACTCAAAGATAGGGTTAGACCCCTTGTAGATAGGTTGAAGAATTCTTCCTCCTCTCCCGTCCACCTCAATAGCAAATATTGCATTTTGTACGGCAAAAATAAGCACATCACTCCTGCTAGGATAAAAATCAATTTTTCTTATAGTTGACTTGGAATCAATCACCAAGAGGGGGGAGGTGCATTCATCGTTATTGCAGAAGTAATAAGGCAGGGGAGAGTTTAAGGCAAGCCATTCTATCCAGATATTGTCTGACTCATCTACATATATTTTTTCATCTTTATTTTCATCTGTTTTTAAGAGATCATCTTCCTGGGGAAGAAGTAATTTCTCTAAGGCCTCGTTCTCTATTGTGGTGAGACCTTTTTCTTTTTTAGTAATGTCATTTAAGAGTACCTCTCCTCCTGGGTCTTTAGCTATGAGGAAGGCTCGGGCCTCTGTAACTAACCCTTCATTTACTTTTAGATTTTTTGCCCATGGCCAAAATTTATTTTTAGCTACGAGGATAGAATAATTATCAGGAGTGAGATTTTGTAGAAATACGCCACCTTGAAGCAGACTTGTCTCTCCTTTTTCTTTTTCGTCTATGAAAATTTTTGCCCCAGATAGAGGAGAGGAGATATAGAGACCGCCTGTCTTTCTAAAATGTAGATTCTTGTCTATTCTGTACCCGGAAGTGTAGAGTATTATTGTAGGCACAAGAATAATAAAAATTATAAATGATATCAGTAGAATAATTCGCCTTTTTTTAATATTTGTAGGATTCATCTTACTTTAAATAGTTGCAAAAAAAACATAAAAAGTCTAGAGTTATATTAAAGTTATGGGAATTTTTGTTAAAAAATTAGGAATAGATTTAGGTACGGCCAATACTCTCGTATTTTTGCCTGGTAGCGGGGTTATCTTAAATGAGCCTTCCGTTGTCGTTATATCTCAAGCAGACAATAAGGTTTTAGCCGTGGGAGATGAGGCAAAAAATATGATAGGTAAGACTCCTGATGGAATTATCGCTTATAGGCCGATGAAAGATGGAGTTATCGCTGACTATCGAGTTACTGAAGCGATGCTTCGTTATTATATAAAAAAAGCGCTTAATAAATTTAATGCTTTCAAGCCAGAAGTGATGGTCTCAGTACCGGCAGGGGTTACTTCCACTGAACGCCGAGCTGTGGTAGAAGCGGCTATTAAAGCTGGTGCTAAATCAGCTTATGTTGTCAAAGAACCTATACTTGCTGCAATAGGAGCGGGGATACCTATCCATGAACCTCAAGGATGTATGATAGTCGATATAGGAGGTGGAACTACAGATGCCGCAGTGATATCATTGGGAGGAATAGTGTCTTCTATTTCTGCGAAAGTAGCTGGCAATAAAATAGATCAGGCTATCGCTGATTATATTAAGAAGACGTTTAATTTAGCTATAGGAGATAGAACGGCAGAAGAGATAAAAATAGCTATTGGCTCAGCTGTCCCTATAGAAGAAGAACTTACTCATAAGATAAAAGGAAGAGATTTTCTTACTGGCTTGCCAAGGAGTGCAGATGTATCAACTAATGAGATAGTGAAGGCCATAGAAGGAGAATTGAGAGAGATAATAAAAGCCATAAAGTTGGTACTCCAAGACACTCCGCCAGAACTTGCCGCAGACATTATAGATAAAGGTATAATTATGACAGGCGGATCCTCTCTCTTGAGAAATATTGATGAACTTATCTATCGTTCTACTGGTATAAAGGTGACTATTGCTGATGAAGCTCTGTTTTGTGTAGCTAAAGGTACAGGTATTGCTCTCGATCATTTAGACCTCTATAAAAAAAGTATCATTGCAAAAAAATAAAAATGATCTCAACCTTGTGATATAATAGTTGTATATGAAAAGAGAGAGTCATGGATATTTAATTCTCGGTGATAAAGATAAATCATATATTTGGGCTAGAGAAAAAGCAGCTACTTTGCTGGGCACTTTAGATGATGCCCTTATCTCTCACCCAGATTTTACTAAAGAAGATTATGATTTATTTGGGATAGATGAATCAAGGCGGCTTAGGGAACGTGCTTTCATAAGACCTTTAAGTGGAGAGAAGAAAGTTTTTATAATCTCTTCTCGAGAGTTTACTCCTGAAGCGCAAAATGCCTTGTTGAAACTTTTTGAAGAACCTCCATTAGGTACACATTTTTTTATAATTACTCAAAACTCTAGAAATATTCTCTCTACTTTAATTTCACGGTTGACGACTATAAAACTTGAAGATAAAATCTTTACAGAAAATGCTAGTGGGGTGTCAGCAGATTTTTTATCAAGTGACCCATCAAAGAGGTTGTTTATGATAAATAAGATGATAGGAAAAAAAGCCAAAGAAGAAATGTCTAAAGGAGATATAGAAGATTTCTTAAATAATCTTGAAAAAATACTCTCAGATAAAATAGAAAAAAGAGATCAATCTTTTGTCAAAGCTGTAGAAAGTATATATAAAAGTAGGAAGTACTTAAGTGCACGAGGCATGTCGACTAAACTTGTCTTTGAATATCTTGCACTTTCGCTCCCTATTCTTTAAAATAAAGAGATAGGATAAGGAAGGTATTTAAAAAGAGTTGAATCCAGACCATTTTTAAATATAGGGTTGACAATATCAATTTTTTCGTTTATTTTATATATAAACCATGGAAGACTTAACAAAATCACAACTTATATTACTTGCTCTTCTTGTGAGCTTTGTTACTTCAATCGCTACTGGCATAGTGACGGTTAGTTTAGTGAATCAAGCTCCACCACAAGTGACCCAGACAGTAGGAAGAGTCATAGAAAAAACTATTGAGCGGGTCAGTCCTAGTGATTCAGATATTGCTTCTGTCATTGAGACCATTATAGTGTCTGATGAAGATATGACAGTTAAGGCAGTAGAGAAGGTGATGCCTGTTGTCGTAAGTGTTATCGCTACAAAAGATGTTCCTGTGCTGGAACAATACTTCGTAAACCCTTTTGAAAATGATCCCTTATTAAAAGATTTTAGTTTGAATGTTCCTCAGTATAAACAAAAAGGAACAGAAGAGAAAAAGATCTCAAGTGGGACAGGATTTATCATCTCGCCTGATGGTATGATAGCAACTAATAAACATGTGGTGGCAGACGAAGAGGCTAATTATTCTGTAATACTAAACGACGGACAAAAATTTAGCGTAGAGGTTGTAACTCGCGATTCCATGCAGGATATTGCTATTCTAAAGATTAAAGAAGGTGAAGGAGATGTCAACAAGACTTTTAAATACGCCTCTTTAGGTAATTCAGACAGTATAAAAATAGGTCAGAAGGTCATAGCTATAGGCAATGCGTTAGGAAAACTGCAAAACAGTGTATCAGTCGGTATTATCTCCGGGTTAAACAGGGAGATAATAGCTTCAAGCCCCAACGGAGAAGAGCGTCTTTCTGAGGTTATCCAAACAGACGCAGCTATCAACTTTGGAAATTCAGGAGGCCCACTTATAGACCTTAGAGGGAAGATTATAGGTATAAATGTCGCTAAAGCAACCAGTGGAGATAATATAGCTTTTTCATTACCTGTTAATATCATAAGAAAGATAATTTTAGATGTAGAAGAATTCGGTGAAGTCAAATACGCATTCCTAGGGGCAAGATATCTTGCTATCAATAACGAAGTAGCGAAAGAGAAAGATCTTAGTGTAAATTATGGCGCTATACTTATACCTGATAAAGAAAATAAAATAGATGCTATACTTAAAGATTCTCCTGCTGATAAAGCCGGTTTGAGAGAAGGAGATATTATATTAGAGTTTAATAATGAAAAAATTACTAATAAAAAGACTCTAGCTCTTTTTATCTCTAAGGCAAGAGTAGGAGCTGAAGTTGATTTAAAAGTATTAAGAGAAGGAGAAGAATTAGAGATAGCAATTACTTTAGAAGAGAGGCCAAATAGTGTTTAACCAATAATAATTAAATAATATGCCTGAATTTTCAAATTTTACAATAAAAGCCCAAGAAGCAGTTCGAAGGGCTCACGAGCTTGCCATAGAAAGAGGGCAAAACCAGATAGATGAACTTTATCTTCTATCTGCTTTGTTGTTACAAGACGAGAGTCTTGTGATATCTATTCTCGACAGGCTGGAGATAGACATCATGCTTCTAACGGATTCTGTAATGGATCACCTTGATGAAGGGAACCGGTCAGTGGCTATGCCTCAATCTTACCAGATGTATCTTTCGCCTTCCTTAGGGAAAGTACTTGAAGCTGCCCAGAAAAATGCTGCAGAGTTAAAAGATGATTTCATATCGACAGAGCACTTATTCTTAGCACTTATCGTTACCCCGTCAAAGGCTTCAGACATCTTGACTAAGTTTCAATTAGACAAGGAGTCCATACTAAGTGTATTAAGAGACCTCAAGAGTTCTAAGGTAGCAGATATAGAGACGCCAAAGAAATTTCATTTTATTGAGAAATATGCTAGAAATCTTACAACCCTTGCAAGAGAAGACAAACTTGATCCTGTAATAGGTAGAGACGAAGAGATTAGACGCTTAATGCAAATCCTCTCAAGGAGGACAAAGAATAATCCTATACTAATAGGTGAAGCTGGAGTAGGTAAGACGGCTATTGCTGAGGGTCTTGCTCAGAAGATTGCCAAGGGGAGTGTACCAGAACTTATAAAAGATAAAGAATTCGTATCTCTCGACTTGGGTTCTCTTGTCGCAGGAACAAAATATAGAGGAGAATTTGAAGATAGGCTAAAAGGCTTGATGCGTGAGATAGAACAAGCAGAAGGAAAGATAATCTTATTTATAGATGAGATCCACACTATCGTCGGCGCTGGAGCGGCTGAAGGTGCGCTTGACGCTTCCAACTTACTTAAACCGGCCCTTGCAAGGGGGCACCTAAGAGCGATTGGAGCAACAACCCTAAAAGAGTATCAAAAGCATATTGAGAAAGACCCGGCCCTTGCAAGGAGATTTCAACCTATCTTTGTGGAGGAGCCCTCTGTTGATAATGCCATCTCTATATTGCGTGGACTTAAAGAAAAGTATGAACTTCACCATGGGGTAAGGATAACAGATGCAGCTATCAAGTCCTCAGTTGTTCTCTCAAGTAGGTATATCACAGATAGATTCCTCCCTGATAAGGCCGTAGATCTTATAGATGAAGCGGCTTCAGCCTTGAGACTTGACCTTGAAAGTGAGCCTGAAGAAGTTGAAGCAGTAAATAGAGAGACAATGAAACTTGAAGTGGAGAGAGAAGCTCTCAAGAAAGAGATAGAGAGAAGCAGTGGCTCTACAGAACGCACTAGCCTCGCTATAAAACAAGCAAAACAAAGAATCAAAAAGATTAACAAAGAGATAAGTGACTTGAAAGAAAAGACTTCTGAACTTAGCTTGAAGTGGAAAAATGAGAAGAAGGCTATCTCAGAGATAAGTCAGGTAAAGAAAGAGTTAGAGAAGCTCAGGGTAGAGGCTGATAACGAAGAGAGAAAAGGCGACCTTACAAGAGTGGCTGAGTTGAGGTACGGCTTGATCCCCGAAAACGAGAAGAAAATGAGGGCTGAAGAGGTAAAGCTTAGAAAGCTACAAGTATCACGTAAATTATTAAAAGAGGATATTACTGAAGAAGATATAGCGAAGATTGTCTCAAGATGGACAGGGATTCCTGTCTCAAAAATGCTTGAGGAAGAACAGCGAAAACTTTCACGTATTGAAGATGAGTTCAGGAAGAGGGTTATCGGGCAAGATGAAGCTATCACTAAGATTGCTAATGCCATCAGGCGCTCAAGAGCAGGGATATCAGACCTCAATAAGCCTATAGGCTCCTTTATGTTCCTTGGGCCGACTGGAGTAGGGAAGACTGAGCTTGCAAAAACAGTTGCAGACTTTATGTTCAACGACGACAAGGCTATGGTACGTGTAGATATGTCGGAGTATATGGAGCGGCACACAGTGTCTAAACTCATAGGCTCTCCTCCTGGCTATGTAGGGCATGATGAGGGGGGACAACTTACAGATACTATAAGGCACCGTCCTTACTCAGTAGTCCTCTTTGATGAGATAGAGAAAGCTCACCCAGAAGTATTTAATATAATGCTTCAGGTTCTTGATGATGGTCTTTTGACAGATGCTAAGGGAAGGCATGTAAACTTCAAAAATACAGTGATTATTATGACTTCAAATATTGGAGGAGAATATGTTAAGCAGATGGAGAAACTAGGATTTATTACCGAAGAAGAGACCGAGGAAAAGAAAAGTATAGAGCTTAAAAGTAAGATTCAAAAGAGCCTTGAAGATAGATTTCGTCCGGAATTTCTTAATAGACTTGATGAGATTATCATCTTCAACCCTCTCTCAAGTGATAACATAAGAGAGATAGTTGTTAAGCAGGTTGAAATAGTCGTTAAAAGACTAAGAGAGAAAGAAATGATCTTAACGGTATCAGATGAAGCACTTTCCATTTTAGCAAAAGAGGGTTATAATCCTCATTACGGTGCAAGACCTTTGAAGCGTCTCATCCAGAACAAGATATTGAATCCTGTGGCTGAATACATCGTCTCAGGGAAGATAAGAGGGGGCTGTAGGATAATGGTTGAGGCTGGCAAAAACAATGAGATTATTATAAATATTCCACCTAAGCCACCTCGTAAATCTACTAAGAAGAAAACAAAGACTAAAAATTAATTCTATAATCTCACAGCGGGTTTATCTTGCTGTGAGAAATAAGAAGTTATAAAGATACTGATGGATTTAAAAAGTTAATAGGACTATAGACTATATGGGTAGGTGGCGGAGTGGTCAATCGCACCAGACTGTAAATCTGGCGGCTTTATGCCTACGGGGGTTCAAATCCCTCCCTGCCCACAGTGAGTGTAACGAACGAGGAAGAGGAACGAGCAAAACAATTTGCTCGTATAGGGATTTGAAAAGATTTTCGTTATGAATGAGCCGACAGGCGAATGAATCGAAAATCATCAAGTAGTATGTAATCGAAAAATCCCTCCTTGCCCACCAGAATAGGTTCGGATTTGGTAAAATAGAGGCACCGTGAAATAAAGATCTCCTCTTGTGGGGATTTTTATTTTGCTCTGCCTCCACACTAGTCATTATCTCAAAAATGGTTATAATAAAAAAAGCCCCACAGCCTTTAATGTCCCTATCGGCCAGTGGCTAATTTCATATATTGTCAGGTAAATAATAATAAAATCATTTTATGGCGCAACCGCAATTAATCAAGCTACAGTGTACTGAGTGCAAGAGAATCAACTACTGGAGCAGAAAGAATAAGAAGCTCGTCGAAAGAAAGATTGAACTTAATAAGTTTTGTAAATGGTGCAGAGGACACAAGAAGCATAAAGAGGCCAAGAAATAATCACTTTAAAACCTCCCTGCTGGAGGTTTGTGATGGGGGTATAAGCTCAATGGCAAACTGCAGGTCTCCAAAACCTGACTTCTAGGTTCGAATCCTAGTACCCCCGCAGAAAAAATATATAAAATGGTCGATTTTTTACATTTTTTATAAATATAGTTAATAATTAATTAAAATATATAATATTATGAACATTATGAAATCACTTTCTGTCTCAACCTTATTTATAGGTATTATGATACTCTCTAGTGGCTCTGTCTTTGCTGCCTCTCCTGTCGTGACATTGCCTAGCGCTGGTCTTACACCAGATAGTGCATTTTATTTTCTTGACCGATTAGGTGAGAATATAAGAGAATTTTTTACTTTTAGTCCTGAGGCAAAAGCAAATCTTCAAATTAAATTTGCTGGAGAACGTATATCAGAGATTAAAGTGATGGTTGAGAAAAGCGGACCAAAGACGAAAGGTATAGAGCGAGCTAAATCACTTTTGATAGCAAATGTGGCTCAGGCTGCAAATATAGTGAGCCAAGAAAAAGCATCTGGAAAAGACGTCTCTATCCTTGCAAAAAGTATTGACGACCAATTTGACGCTCGCGAGAAATTACTCACTCAAACATTTTTAGATGCGAGAGCAAAATTAATAGCAGAGAGGCAAGAAATTAAAATTAATTTAATTAAAGAAGCGCAAGCTTCTGGTGATACTGCCAGAGTTGCTGAGCTTACAAAACAGATTAATGATATGACAATTCAGTCAAATGATTTGAAAAACAAAAAAGATGAGATTAAAACAGCCTTTCGCTCTGAGAAGAAGAAGATAGAGAGAGAAATGGATAAGAAAGATCAGCAAAATGATAAGAAAGATCAAGAGCAAGAAGACCAGATAGAACAAAAAGAAGAAGCTGAGCAGGATGAAACTGAAATAGAAGACGAAAATAAAAATGAAAGTGAGCAAGGTAAAAACGAGGCAAAAAAGGAAGATGGACAAGATAAGGCAGAATCAGATAGCTCTAAAGATTCAGATAAAGGGGATAACGAAGCTACAAAGGCGCAAGAAAACGGCAATCAAGAAAGATAGTAATTAGGTTATTTAAGTGTTCGTTTACTTAATTCTCCGTATTTACATATCTATAATACAAAAAACTCAACGGCTACCGAGATTATCTCGGTAGCCGTTGAGTTTTTTGTTAGTTTATTATGGACTAAAAAAATAATTTATTATATTATTTAATTATAGATATTCTCTACCAGGAAATTATAATCAAATTTTATGAATACTCTAAAAAATAATAACCATAATCATCAAGCTATAAGGAAACCAATCTATATCGGTATCAACATAGAAAATGATGGCTTGTATATAGCCATAAAAGATAAAAATAAAGTATCTGTCAAACATATTAAGACAGAGAGAAAAGAGCTCGATAAAAAGATCTCCGCTTGGTTGTATACTTATCAGTTACTCCACGATGTAAAGATTATCGGTGCCGGGATTGTCGGACATGAAGAAAGAGAGAGGAAACTTATGACTAATATCTGGCTTAAAGAGGATATTGTCCCCGTCATATTTTATCTTAAAGAAGGAGACGCTAGAGAGCGAGCAAGGAAGGCTGTTGTTAAATTGTCTCAAGAATTTAAAGAAAATAACCTAATAGATGTTCGCTTTAACTCTAAGAGAAAGATCCTCGTTAAAGGATTAGCTGGCTTAGAAGATTTTAAAAAAACTGTCTCTAAGGAAGAATTTAACTTACTTCAGGAATTAACTGAAAAGTTTAAAGAACAAAAAGGTAAATTGGTATTTTTTAGTTCAACATCCCAAGGTGGAGGAGTAGCTCTGATGAGGCACGCTTTGATACGTTTCTATGAGTTGCTAGGCATAGATGTAAGCTGGCATGTTATGTCCCCTGATGAACAGATATTTAACATTACGAAGAAGAAATTTCATAATACTTTACAAAATAGCACCTCTGAAGATAAGTTAAGCACAGAAGATAAAAAAATATTTAATACATGGAGCGAGAAGAACGCTAAGAGTTTTGCTGGTATTTTCAAAAAAGCAAAAGTGATAGTTATTGACGACCCTCAACCTTCAGGCTTAATCCCTTATATAAAAAAAGAAAACCCCAAAGTAAAGATTATTTACAGGTCTCATATTCAGATTGAATCTGCTTTAGCTAAGAGAGATGGTACTCCTCAGAAAAAGGTGTGGGATTTTATCTGGAAAAATATTAAAGATGTAGACTTATTTATAAGTCACCCTATAAAAAGATTCATCCCTCCTAATGTCCCTAAGAAAAAGACAGTATTTATGGGAGCGGCTACAGATTACTTGGATGGATTAAATAAAAAATTAACAAAACAGCACATGGAATATTATTTTAGCCTGTTTAATAATATTCTTTATGAGACGGACCAAAGTCCGTTAAACTTGAGGAGGCCTTATATTATACAAGTTGCTCGTTTTGACCCC
Organism: uncultured Candidatus Saccharibacteria bacterium; assembly: GCA_964560655.1. Lineage (GTDB taxonomy): Bacteria > Patescibacteriota > Minisyncoccia. The sequence goes on from CAZLLR010000001.1 coordinate 31,583, forward strand.
TCTAAAGGTATCCCTGATGTACTAGAGTCATATAAAAAGCTTAGAGAAAAAATGGAGAAAGATGAAAAAGAAAGCCATAAAGTCCCACAATTAGTTATTGTTGGACATGGTGCGATTGATGACCCAGAAGGGATGCCAATTTACCAAGAAACAATAGACTCACTTGAGACGGATGATTATAAAAAATATGCTGACGATATTAAAGTTGCTAGACTCCCCGACAGTGACCAAATCTTAAATGCTTTACTGAGGGGAAGCTTTGTCGCCCTTCAGCTTTCTCATAAAGAGGGTTTTGAGGTTAAAGTCTCAGAGGCTATTAGTAAAGGGAAGCCGGTAATTGCCTATAAAACAGGAGGTATTCCACTTCAGATAGAAGATAAAATTACTGGTTATTTAGTTAATGATGGCGATACAAGTAAAGTTGCAGAGATAGTATATAAATTATTGAATGATAAAGAAAAATATTTCACTATGAGAAAAAATGCTAAACAAAAAGTTGAGCATGATTTCTTTACCGTTAATAACGCTATTAAATGGTTATTTTTAGCTACTGAGCTAATGGAAAAAGGAGAAATTGATGGTAATTGCCAGCGAGTAAAAGAGATTATTAAAAAGCAAAAGTCTATAAGCCTTCATAGGAATATGTTTATGTGGATTTCCGGTGCTTTAACTGGGACATTAAACTTAACCTTAATCACTTCAAAAAATCTTATTAAATTACCTAATAAACTATTAGATAAAGAATAATTTTTCCAATTTTATCCAGACCTGCTCAAAAGCGGGTTATTTCGCTATTTAATTATCGTATTTTAGAGTCTCTAAGCAGTAGAGTTTATCCCCAGTTTTGTTTTGTCTAGTGGGGGATTGTGGTGTATAGTGTATATAGGTGGATAATTGTGGGAAATATAAATAAAATGTTAATCGGCGAATATACACATACAATTGACCTAAAGAAAAGAATTTCTATCCCATCTAAATTCCGTAAGGAACTAGGCAAAAAGGCAGTTGTGACGCGTGGACTTGATAATTGTCTTGTTGTCTATACTTTGTCCGAATGGGAGAAAGAAGCAAAGAAACTTTCTGACCTGCCTTCAGGGAATTCTCAAGCAAGGGACTTCGCAAGGATAATGCTTTCAGGGGCAGTCGATGTGGTTCTTGATTCTTTAGGAAGAATATTGGTCCCAGACTACTTGAAAGATTACGCTAACCTAAAGAGTAAAGTAGTAGTCACTGGAGTTTATAATCGCTTAGAAATCTGGAATGAGAAACGTTGGAATGAATACAAAGGAAAGATTGAGAAACAGACAGATGTATTGGCAGAGAATCTCGGTGAACTCGGAATCTTGTAGAAAACATAAGATATAAAGTGAAAAAACAGACAGCAGGTAGAAATTAAAAATGAATTAATGATTAATAAATTAGCGAACATAACCCACACACCAGTCCTTTTAAATGAAGTAATAGAAAGCCTAGGTACTAAGAAAGGAGAAGTGGTGATAGATGCGACTGTCGGCGCTGGGGGACACTCAAAAGCAATCTGCGAAATAATAGGTAAAGAAGGAACTTTACTTGGGTTAGACCAAGACAAGATGGCGCTTAAGATTGCAGAAGAGAATTTAGAAGAGGTAGGCTGTAAGGTCACTTTGGTAAATGGAAACTTTGGAGATATCGAAAGTTTAGCTAAAGAGAAAGGCTTAGAGAAGGTAGATAAGATACTTTTTGACCTAGGGGTCAATTCAATGCAATTTGGGCCAACAGGTAGAGGGTTTTCCTTCTTACATGATGAACCGCTCCTCATGACTTTAAAAAGCGACTTAGGGGAAGACGATTTAACTGCTTACACTATCGTAAATAGTTATAGGGAAGAAGAGCTTGCAGACATTATATACAAATACGGAGAAGACAGGGCTTCAAGGCGTATTGCCAAAGAAATATGCAAAGCAAGGAAGGTCAAATACATAGGGACGAGTGGCGAACTTGCTGAAGTTGTGAAGAAAGCATTTCCTGCAAAACACTTTAAGATTCACCCGGCCACGAGGACTTTCCAGGCTTTAAGAATAGCGGTAAACGACGAACTATGCATGCTCGAAAGTGGACTGAAGGGAGGTTGGGAGATATTAAACAAAGGAGGAAGGATGTCCGTTATCTCTTTTCATTCTCTGGAAGATAGGATAGTGAAGAATTTTTTCAGAAATTTAGCAAAAGAGAAAAAAGGATTACTTATAAACAAGAAACCGATAATAGCAAAAAGGGATGAAGTCAATCTAAACCCAAGATCAAGAAGCGCTAAGTTGAGGACTATAGAGAAGATATAAATTTTAAATAATATATGACAAAGCTTATAAAAAATATTTCGAAAATAAATAAATTCCATAAAGTCATATTATGGGGTATTGTTTCTTTGATTATTTTTTCAGGTGTATTTTATCTCTATCTTACCGCCAATGTAGTTATAGAGACTGCTATGATGAACAGTAATTCTCTAGAGTTAAGATCTCTTAATGAGAGTTACCAGCAAGTGGAGGAAGTATATCTTAGTGAGATATCTAAATTAACATTGGACTATGCATTGGCTTTAGGATTCCAAGAGAGGGCTAATAGACAATTTGTCACTCGTGGAAATATATTTGCTAAACGTTAAATATAAGTCATATGAAAGATCCTTTGACCCGCCGTCTGCGCACTGTAGGAATTGTAGTATTTATTTTTGCCGGTATTATAATAGGCAGATTATTTTTCATTCAAGTAGTTGGGGCCAATTTTTATAGAAAAGAAGGTAATAATCAATATGTGTCTGTAAGTGGAGATAATTTTGACAGGGGGGCAATCTTTTTTAAAGAGAAGAATAATACTACCATATCAGCCGCTTCGGTTAAAAATGGATTTCTTCTTGCTCTAAATCCGACTCTTCTCTCTGGTGACAAGGAAGACATATATAAAAAACTCTCAAGTGTTGTAGAGATAGATAAGGAAGATTTCCTAATTAAGGCCGACAAGAAGGATGACCCTTTTGAAGATATCGCTCATAGGCTCACTTTAGAGCAGGCAGAGACTATTAAGAGTTTCGCCATCCCTGGTGTCAAATCTCAACAAGAGAGTTGGCGCTTGTATCCCGCTGGGAGCTTAGCTTCGCACCTCTTAGGCTTTGTAGGGTATAAGGGTGATAAACTGGCTGGAAGGTATGGAGTAGAAGAATATTATGAAGATGTCTTAAGGAGGGGAGGTGAAGGAGAGTTATTAGTAAATTCATTTGCAGATATATTTCTTAATACAGGTAAAAAAATAATAACAGGAGACGCGAAGAGATATATCGATAAAAAGGGCGATGTCATCTTGACTATAGAGCCAAAAGCCCAATTTTTCTTAGAAGAGACATTAGGTAAGGTTATGGATAAGTGGGATAGTAGCCTCGCTGGTGGCATTATAATAGAGCCTAATACTGGAAAGGTCTTAGCCATGGCGGCTAAACCTGACTTTGACCCTAATCATTATAGTGATGAAGCTGATTTATCGCACTTTGTAAATCCTAATGTGGAGAGTGTATTTGAATTTGGTTCTATTATGAAGCCTTTGACACTTGCTGCTGCCCTCAACGATAAGGTGATAACACCTAGTACCACTTATTATGATAAAGGTTTCGTTGTGCTAAATGGTGCTAGGATTGAGAATTACGACGGCAAAGAAAGAGGTGTAGTAAATATGCAGGAGGTGCTTAATCATTCTCTTAACACTGGTGCAATATTTGCTATGCAGCAGATAGGGAAAGACCGCTTCTATGATTATCTTATAAAGTACGGCTTTGGAGACCATACTGACATAGACTTACCAGGAGAAGTAAAAGGTCTTATATCAAACTTAGACAGTTCTCGCGAAGTAGAATATGCTACAGCTTCTTTCGGGCAAGGAATAGCCTTGACGCCTATTGAGATGACAAGAGCTTTATCTACTCTGGCAAATGGTGGCAAATTAATGAAGCCTTATATAGTAGATAGTATTACCTCTCCAGGGGCGCTTGATATTAAAATTAAGCCATTAAAGCAAGGTCAGGCTATAGAAAAAGAGGCATCAGAGAAGATAACAGACATGCTTATAAATACAGTTGACGAAGCACTCCTTAATGGCACAGTGAAACTTGAGCATTATAGCATCGCTGCAAAAACCGGCACGGCACAGCTGTCGAACCCAGACGGTAGTGGCTACTATAAGAATAAATACCTTCACTCTTTCTTTGGATACGCTCCGGCTTATGACCCAAAGTTTCTAATATTTCTCTATGTGAAGGAACCTGTCGGTGTAAGATATGCCTCAGAGACTCTAACCTACCCCTTTATGGATTTAATAAAATTTCTGTTAAACTATTACGAAGTCCCTCCAGATAGATAGCCCAGATAAATAAGTTGAATAAATAACTAAAACAAACAAAGTCTTATGTTAAAACATATAGTGAAAAAAATAATCTTATATATCTTGATGGTTGAGGCAAAGCTCATCCTTTGGCGATATAAACCTAAAGTTATAGCTATTACTGGTACGGTAGGTAAGACTTCGGCTAAAGACGCTATAGGGACAGTCTTTTCTCAAGAGTTTTATGTCAGAAAGAGTGATAAGAGTTATAACAGCGAGTTTGGCGTGCCCCTAACTATTATCGGAGCAAAGAGCGCTTTTAATAACATATTCAGATGGCTTTTAATCTTCTTTAAAGGGGTGAAGCTTATATTGGTGAGGCATGATTATCCTGAAATACTTATTCTTGAGGTAGGAGTAGATCGCCCAAACGATATGGCAAAACTAAATTCATGGCTTAGGCTCGATATGGCTGTTATTACCGGTTTTGGCAACATACCTGTGCATATAGAATTTTTCAAAAATGTAGATGAACTTATAAAAGAGAAGGTAAAATTGATCCGTAACTTCACTACAGAGAATTATGCGGTGCTAAACGGCGACGACCCTAAGTCACGCGAGCTTAAAGATAGGACCAAGGCCAACGTCATCACCTACGGTTTTGACGAAGATAACGACCTTGTCGCTTCAAACTACCATATACTTTATAAGAATAACGATGATTCAGGCATACCAGAAGGGATAACTTTCAAGATAGATTACGAAGGGAATATTATCCCTGTTCGTCTTTATAATATATTCGGTAAGCAAGCCGCTTATTCAGTACTTGCAGCACTTTCTATGGGGTTAGCATATCATCTAAACATTATAGAGATGTCAGAGTCACTAACTCGTTATCGTCCACCTGTGGCGCGACTCAACCTGATAAGTGGTGTGGGTAGAAGCTTTATCCTTGATGATACTTATAACTCTTCTCCACTTGCTATGGAGATGGCGCTTGATACTCTGCGTGAGATAAAGACCAAGGGGAAAAAGATTGCCGTCTTAGGAGATATGTTAGAGCTTGGTAAGCATTCTGCCGATGAACATAGGAGTATTGGCGAAAAGGTTGCTAACGTCGCTGATATATTAGTGACGTTAGGGATCAGGGCAAAGTTTATAGCTGAAGGAGCAAAAGAAGCCGGCTTTAGAGAGAAAAATATCTATGAATTTGACGACCCTAGAGAAGCAGGAAAATTCCTGATAGATATTATAAGAGAAGGGGATTTGATACTAGTAAAAGGCTCTCAGTCTATAAGGGCGGAGAGAGTAGTGGAAGAGATAATGGCTCACCCAGAGAGCAAAGAAACCCTCCTTGCAAGACAAGAAAAAGAGTGGTTAAATAAGTGAGACAATAAGGCCCTATCGTCTAACGGCTAGGACACATCCCTCTCACGGATGAAATCGGAGTTCGATTCTCCGTAGGGTCATAACGAACGAAGTAAGGTTGAACCTATAGCAAGCAATCTACACGAACAAGTAAGTGTATTTTATCATTTTCCTAAACGGCTCATTTTATATAATTATATAAAATGAGCCGTTTAATTGTGTATAATACATATAAAGGAGATTAATTTATCATGTCAGAGAAAAAGTTTTCATACACAATAAAGAAGAGTAAAAGAGCGAAAAGGATGCGCCTCGCTGTGTATTGTGATGGGAGTGTGGTGGTGACAAGCCCAACGTGTGTAAGGCAGTCTGCTATAGATCAGTTTATAGCTGATAAGAAGAAGTGGGCGATAGGTAAGATCAATTTCTTTAGTAGTGTTGAGAGGAAGCCGGTCCGTGCCTTCTCTCGAGAAGACTATCTCAAGTACAAAGGCGAGACACTGAAGTTCGCAAAAGAGAGAGTAGAATTTTACAGTAGAGATCAAAGTTTTCCACTCAATAAAATCTGCATTAGAAATCAGAAGACACGCTGGGGCAGTTGCTCTAAGAGAGGAAATATTAATTTAAACTATAAGATATTCTTCCTTCCTGAGGCCCTGCGAGACTACATCATTGTCCATGAGTTGTGCCACTTGAAGGAGTTTAACCACTCACAAAGCTTCTGGGCACTAGTAGGGGAGATAATCCCTAACTACATCAACATAAAGAAAGAGCTAAGAAAATACGAGTTGGCTTATAGATAAAAATAAATATAAAAAACCCGCTTTTATTGAAGAGTGAAAAGCGGGCTATTCGTCAAATGAGTCTATGTATTGTATAAAACTTTTTTCTCTTTTTTCTCCCACATTTCACCTCCTTTCTATTTTAAGATTCTAAGCTAATTATATTATAATTATACTTTAATATAAAACCAACATATCAAGGTCGATCTTTTAGATGATAGTGGCGTAAAGGAACGTTATGAGGAATGTACATTTCTAAATAATTGTTGTATGATTTAAGTAGATAGCAATTAAATGTAATTTAATAATATAAAGGAGGTTCCAGATGAAAGAGTCACTAGGGACACTTATGTCTTTTATAGACAATGCGTCAGTAGAGTCAATTATGATATTTATTGTAGTTATACTCTTTATACTGAACTTCTTTGATTGGAGGGCTTTTATCAAGAAGGCGGAATTTCTCTATAAGAGAGAGGTGGGATTTCCTACGGTAGCATGTTTACAATTAGGAAGTCTCTTTACTATTATCATCCTTATGATAATAGGGATGTCTTACATAACTACTATTCTCTCTCTAATTTTAATGGGCCTATTTATTTTCCTGGAAAGGAAAAGGATTAATTTCTCTCAAAGTATAGATAGGCATCTCCATATGTCTGAAATCTCCAAAAATAATCCTTAAAGGAGGGAGTGATGGAAGCTTTGAAAAGCATGAAGGTGGGAATAGAAGATTTTATATTTTCAACCCTCTTTTTACTTATGTGGATGATACTATCAATTCTTTTTAACAAAGAATTGGACCCTGAGTGAAAGAGGCTTTACCCGCGATGTGAATAACACCGCGGGATTTTTTTATGTTATAATTACTCGTATGAATAAAGGAAAAGAATGGCATTCTCTCAAAATTAAAGAAATCACAGAGGAATTTAAGTCAGACATAAACAAGGGATTAAGGGAGAGTCAAGTCCTCCTCAATAGACGAAGCTTTGGGTCTAATACTTTAAAAACTCCAAAGAAATTTAGATTTTTAAAACTTCTTTGGTCGCAAATTAAGAGCCCTTTGGCTCTTATTCTTATCGTTGCCGGTATCCTTGCAGCCATACTAGGAGAATTTGCTGATTCTTTTGTTATATTTGCCGCAGTACTTATAAACACTTCTATAGGTATTTTCCAAGAAGGAAAAGCGGGGAAGACGTTCTCTGAGTTGGCATCCTCGCAAAAAAGATGGACCACTGTCTTAAGAGATGGAGGAAAGCGTGTAGTATCCTCAAGTGAGTTAGTCCCCGGAGATGTCGTCTTAGTAAAAGCAGGGGATATTATCCCAGCTGACTTAAGGATAATAGAATCAAAAAATTTTGAGTCTAATGAATCAGCTCTTACTGGTGAATGGGGGTCCGTGCAAAAAGAAGCGATTATCCTTGAAGAGAAAGTTCGCGTGACAGAAAGGAAGAATATGCTCTGGTCTGGTACTCTTGTAGCCTCCGGCTGGGGAAAGACCATAGTAGTGAGAACAGGTATGAAGACAGAGCTAGGCAAAATTGCCGGTATGGTAAATGAGGGCGAGATACAAACTCCTTTCCAGAAAAATATAACTAAGCTTGCAAGGATTCTAAGCGTCATAATTCTCTTCACTCTTGTAATCATCTTTACTATCGGCCTATGGAAAGGTGAACCCCTTACCGAAATGTTTCTTCTCTCAGTAGCGATAGCTGTCGCTGCTATTCCTGAAGGATTACCTATTGCGGTGACTGTCGTCTTGGCTTTAGGTATGGGGCGGATACTAAAGAAAGGCGGACTAGTGAAGCATTTGTCAGCGGCAGAAACATTAGGAAGCGCAACTGTTATATTAACGGATAAGACAGGCACACTAACCCAAGCAAAGATGCAGGTTGCCGGCATTATAACCCTCTCTTCACTTTCTAACATTAAAAATATTCTTTTTAAAAATACAGACCAGAAGCAAACTCTAGATATGGCAATGCTCTCTGGTGATGCCTTTATAGAGAACCCGAAAGCTGCTTTCCAGGAATGGCTAATTCGTGGAGAGGCGATGGATAAAGCAATCCTTCTGGCTCGTATAGAGTCTGGAGATTTCCCAGATACAACAAGTAATGACACAAGGCTCGATTTCGTACCATTTGACGCGAAAAATAGATTTTCTGCATCGATGAATAAGGTGAAGGGAGGAGAAAACCGTATATACTTAAAAGGATCTCCTGAGCTAGTACTTGATATCTCAAGTAAAATATATCATGATGGAAAAGTTTTAAAGATTACAAAAATCCAGAAAGATAAATTAGAGAAAGCTTACTCTGATAAGACAAACGAGGGTATGCGACTTATCGCTGTTGCTTATAAAGATGGTAAATGGAAGGATTTTAGCGAGTCAGGCGAATTAATGAAAGAAGTGTCGAATTCCTCCCAAGAACAGAAAGGGGGGAGTAATGCAGGTTTTATCTTCATGGGTTTCATCGCCTTCCATGACCCGATAAGACTTGATGTAAAAGACTCTATAAAGCTAGCCAGAGAGGCGGGGATAAGGACGATAATGGTAACAGGTGACCACAAGGTGACAGCTGAGAAGATTGCCAAAGAAGCAGGTATCACAAAGACTGGTAAGACAATAGAAGGCTTCGAAATAGACGACTTAGACGAGAAGGCTCTTATGAAACTTGTAAAAGAAGTGTCTGTATTCGCACGTGTGCTACCTCATCAAAAGCTTAAAATAGCCCAAGCATTGCAGAAAAATGGTGAGGTTGTCGCTATGACAGGAGACGGCGTCAACGACGCGCCAGCTCTCTCTAACGCTGATATAGGGGTAGCACTCGGCTCTGGCACAGAGATAGCTAAAGAAGCTTCAGACTTAGTGCTGCTTGATAACAATTTTAGTATCATCGTATCGGCGATAGAAGAAGGTAGGAGGATTGTTGGCAACTTGAAGAAGATTGTTACTTATCTCCTATCAACTGGTTTTAGTGAGATAATACTTGTCGGTTTCTCTCTTTCTGTCGGGTTACCTCTGCCAGTACTTCCAGTCCAGATCTTATGGACAAATATCATAGAAGAAGGATTTATGAATTTTGCATTCGCTTTTGAACCGAAAGAGGATGGGCTTATGACTCGTCAAGCAAATAGTAAGACCGACAGTAATATACTTACTAAAGATATTAAGACACTTGTTCTCACTATATCTGTGATAACCTCTTCATTTCTTATCGGCTTATACTTAATCTTATTATCCTTGAATCTTCCAATAGAAGAAGTAAGGACAATAATGTTTGCAGGACTATCTATAGATTCGATATTCTTCACTTTCTCTTTAAAGAATTTAAGTGCGCCTATCTGGCGAATAAACCTTCTCTCAAATAAATATTTGATCATCGCTTTTCTTGTAAGCATTTTTTCTCTTCTTATAGCCTTATTTTTACCTCCAATCCAGAAGCTCCTTTCTCTGACGTCACTCTCTATGTATGACTTACTTCTTGTAGTCGGTATAGGATTATTTAATCTTATCTCTATAGAGGCAGTAAAATACTTCATCTTTGAAAGACGAACTAAGACTAGACTTAAACGAAAAGTAGTATCTGTTTAAATTTATGATAAAATCTTAATATGCCTATATATTTCTATCTATTAATTTTCATAATTTCTTTTTTAGTTATAGCTAAATCTAGCGCTCTTCTCGTACAATCACTGACTCACATGGCGCGCTTCTTTGGACTCTCGGAGTACTTCATAGCTTTTATCTTTATGAGCATCGCCACCTCTATGCCGGAGTTTTTTATAGGTATATCCTCTACTATCCAAAACACATCCTCTCTTTCTTTCGGCAATATACTTGGCGCTAATCTTATAAACCTCACTCTGGTTATAGGTGTAGTAGCTCTTCTCTCTAAGGGAATTACCGTCGAGAGTAAGATTTCTAAGAGGAATTTCCTCCTTATATTCTTTATCGCTTTTCTTCCTATCCTTCTTATCTCAGACGGTGTTATTTCAAGGGGAGACGGCATTATCCTACTTGTATCATTTATCATATATTCTTTTATGTTGATAGGAGAGAGAGAATACTTTACTAAGATACTAAAAGAGGTTAATTTTAATGGTGAAAGTATCTTCAATGCAGTGAGAAACCTTTGGCGTTTCTTCTTAGGGGTGTCACTTCTTATTGGTGGTTCTTTTATTCTTGTATGGTCTGGCAAGACACTAGCAGGAGACTTAAATATAGGCCTCATCTATTTTGGGATAATATTTATTGCTTTAGGTACTGCACTTCCAGAGCTTATGTTTGGGATAAGAGCTTCTCTTATGAAGCATTCGTCGATGACACTCGGAAATTCATTAGGGAGTATAGCTTTCAACTCTACTTTCATACTTGGTATCATGGCAATTATAAGGCCTATCTATTTTACCCCTGAGATCAAATTTATAATAACAGCCTTTTTTCTTTTCTCTGCTTTTCTACTTTTCAACTTCTTCGCATATTCACGTAGTACTATTTCAAGACGAGAGGGATTTATGCTAATATTAGTTTATGTTGCCTTTCTGACAGCTCAGTATTTAGTCTAAACTCATAATAATCCCATGAACGTATTTCTTTTTATATTAATTTTTTTAATAGGTGGTATTATCGTCGGCGGGATAGTCGCTTGGTTTATGTCGCAAAAAAAGAATGGTAGTAAAGATGAGGGCGGTATGCTCATGATGCAAGAACAACTTAAAGAGATCAGAAGCACCCTTGATGCCAAACTTAGCGAATCTGCGAAGAACACCTCAGAGACTATCCATAGGCAATTTGGGGAGAGTGCCAAGATAATCCGCGACGTAACAGAGCGTCTTGTAAAGCTCGATGAGACGAACAAGCAAGTGGTAAATTTCGCCGACCAGCTAAAGAGCTTGCAGGATATACTCAAAAACCCTAAGCAAAGAGGTGTCCTTGGTGAGTATTACTTAGAAACTCTTTTGAAAAACGTCCTCCCTCCTGGAAACTACCAAATGCAATATGCTTTTAAGAATGGCGAGATAGTCGATGCGGTAGTTTTCGTGAAAGATAAGATTATCCCTATAGACTCTAAATTCTCACTAGAGAACTATAACCGTATGGTAGAGGCACGCGACCCTCTAGAGAAAGACCGTCTTGAGAAGGTGTTTACGGGCGACTTAAAGCTTCGTATCCAAGAGACTGGAAAATATATCCGACCGAATGAGGGCACTATGGAGTTCGCTTTTATGTTTATACCTCATGAAGCGATTTACTATGATCTATTAGTGAACAAGATAGGTATGGTGACGGATGATACAGAGAACCTTATCCAGCGAGCAGCTAGTAAATATAAAGTGATTATTGTGTCGCCGACCTCTTTCTTAGCATATCTCCAGACAGTGCTTCAGGGACTTAAGGCAATGCAGATAGAAGACACAGCGAAAGACATTATCAAACGTGTAGGAGAACTTGGACAACACCTCTCAAAATATGATAAATATATGGGGAAACTTGGTAATTCACTTTCTACAAGTGTAAATGCCTACAATACTGCCCATAAAGAACTCAATAAGGTAGACAAGGATATCTTCCGTATCTCTGGTGATACAGTGGGGATAGACGCAATAGTGATTGATAAGCCCGATATGGATGAATAGCCCAACGGCTAATATCTTTTTATCTTAGCCGTTGGGCTATTATATATCGCCGTCCGACACTCATATATTTAATACAAGAGCGTTTGTTCCGTCTTTAGCGAGTGTGGGGTTGCTTTTTTTATCAGATTGTATAATATATAGACTAATATGAAATTCGCTGTGATAAAAACAGGAGGAAAACAATACCTTGTTGAGGCAGGTACTGTTTTAAAAGTAGAGAAGTTGCCTGAACTTGAAGAGGGGACTAAGGTTATCTTTGACGAGGTTCTTATGATGGGCGACGACAAAGACATCACTATCGGTACTCCCTTCATAGAGAAAGCATCTATAGAAGCAACTCACGAAGGAAACGGAAGAAATAAGAAAGTTGTAGTAATAAGATATAAATCAAAAACTCGCCAAATGAAGAAAAAAGGGCACAAACAACACTATACTAAAGTCAAAATTGGAGAAATCAAATAAATATTTAAACTATTATTAAAAAACACCTCGGTTCAATACCGAGGTGTTTTTTAATATCGTAAACTATCAAAAAGGGGGCTTTTTGATAGTTTACCCCCTGTTTTTAAGAGCGCTCGAAAGGGTACTTGAGTCAGAGTATTCGAGCTCAGTGCCAGTGGAGAGACCTCTACCGAGGACACTTATCTTGAGTTTAAAGTTAGAAGCGAGTGGTTCGAGTATCTTCTTAAGGTATTGAACAGTGTTCTCTCCTTCAAGAGTAGCACTAGTAGCTATTATGACTTCACTCAAGTTTGAACCTTTAGAAAGCTTAGCTTTTTTCTGTACAAGATTAAACAGCTCTTTAGCGCGTATTCTGGCGGTCGGTTCTGTCTCAGAAAGAGGTATCACCCCACCAAGTATAAAGTAGAGTCCATTGTATATATGAGACCTCTCTATATTTTCAAAGTCGACATCCTTCTCCACTACAAGAAGAATAGACCCGTCTCTTGATTGGTCTCTACAGATATTACACATACTCTCTCCTCCCTCCTTTAACTCAAAAAAACGAAAGCATTCGGGGCAACGCCTCACACTTTCCCTTAATTTTATGAGTAGAGAGGAGAGTTCTTTGACAAACCTTTCATCAGTAGCAGATAAAAAATAAGCAAATCTTCGAGCTTGCTTAGGGCCTATACCCGGAAATTTAAGAAAATATTCCGCTACTTTTTCTAATATATTATGAGGCATTATTTTTTATATATTACCGAAGTCACCTTTTTCTATGCTAGAGAAACTTACTTTCTTTTCGTTGAAGTATAACTCTACATTTCCAGTAGGGCCATTTCTGTGCTTCTCTACCATAATCTGAGCGATATTTTTTTTCTCAGTCTCTCGGTATTTATCTTCACGATATATAAACATTACGACATCAGCATCTTGCTCTATAGACCCTGAGTCTCGTAAATCAGAAAGACGAGGTATACCGCCACGTTGCTCTACAGATCTTGAGAGTTGAGAGAGTGCAAGTACGGGCACGTCGAGCTCACGAGCAAGCTGTTTTAGAGAACGAGAGATCTCAGTAATCTGTTGGACCATAGAGTCTGTGTGCTTACGGGGAGACATAAGCTGGAGGTAGTCTACAATAATAAGCCCTAAGCCGTGCTGACTCTGCATCCTCCTTGCGGCAGATCGCATCTTGATAATATTGTTTGAAGCGTCATCATCTATGAAGATAGGCGCTTTTGAAAGTCTGTCCATGGCGTCACGTATTCTTGCAAATTCGTCTTCTCCAGTAAGGCGCCCTGTCCTAAGCTTCCAAGAGTCCACATGCGCCTCTGAGGCAAGCATGCGGTCAGCTAGCTGACCGACACTCATTTCAAGAGAAAAAATACCTACCGGGATATTATGCTTAATAGCTGTACCCCTTGCTATATCAAGAGCAAGGGATGTCTTTCCGTGAGAGGGCCTGGCAGCAAGTATCACGAGGTCTGATTTCTGAAGGCCGGCAAGTAGGTTATCAAGTTCATGAAAGCCAGTCGGTATTCCACGTATCTCATCTGTAGATTTATTTAAATTATCGATCCTTTCCCATGCTTCACCTAGAGCATCTCCTATAGCGACGAAATTCTTATTATTGGAAGTTTGGGAAATATCAAAAATACTCTTTTCAGCCTGATCAAGTAATATGTCTATATCTTCATTTTCATCATACCCAAACCCTGATATTTGGTGAGAAGCGCCTATAAGGTCGCGAAGGATTCTCTTCCTGTGGACTATCTCTGCATAATATTTAGCGTTTGAAGCGGAAGGCACAGAATTAACGAGTTCTGTGAGGTAGCTGTTACCACCCACTTCGTCCAAAACCTTCTGCTCTTTGAGTCTATTAGAGACAGATAGAAAATCTATAGGGTCATGATTGTGAAAAAGCTCAAATATCGTCTTATAGATAATCCTATTTTTATCGTGGTAGAAATCACCTTCTTCTATAAGATCTACCACTTCATGCATCGCTTCAGTATCAAGCATTATAGAGCCGAGTACGGATTTCTCCGCATCAAGGCTATGAGGTGGAATGCGAACGAGACCTGACTGAGCATTAACTTCATTTGTCATAATAGGATTTTAACATAGATAAGATAAACTCCAAAATATCTAGGAGCCATTGACTAATTTCTCTTTAAGCCTCTATATTTTCTTTATTTTTTGTCCGACAGAGGTGTCTTCCACAGAGTAACCGAGTTCATTTATCTTATCTCGGAGATCATCAGCTTTTCCCCAATCTTTTTCTGTGCGAGCTTCTTCTCTTTCTTTAGCAACTGCCAATACATCTTCTGGTATTTTCTCTTCTTTTATCTCTGCCAGGTCAAGACCAAGCACTTCGTCAAACCTTTCTATAAGTTCTAGTGTTTTCACTGAGTCTTCCTTAGAGAATTTATGCTCGTCTATGAGCTTATTTATATGTGTAGTAAGACTAAAGAGCACGGCAAGGGCCTCAGGAGTATTCAGGTCATCGTTTATCACTTTATAAAACTCTTTCTTGGCCTCACTTAATAGCTCTTTTACCAGAGGAGAAAAAGAGCCATCTCCTGAGACACCTCTCAACCTTTCTGTGAATTCATAAAGACGTGAGAGCCCGCTTTTAGCCTGGTGTAGTGACTCCCAAACAAACTTCATCGGCTTATGATAGTGAGTCTGAAGGAGAAGAAAACGAAATTCAAGAGGGGAGAAGCCGTGCTCTACTAGAGCAGCAAGGGTTATAAAACCACTGGCAGATTTAGACATTTTAGCGTCACCGAATTTAAGGAAAGCTCCGTGTATCCAATATTTGGCAAGAGGCTTGCCTGTAGCCGCTTCAGATTGAGCTATCTCGTTTGTATGATGTACCCTTATATGATCTTCCGCCCCGCAATGTATATCAAAGCTCTCTCCAAGGTACTTCATAGACATCGCCGAACACTCTATATGCCAGCCAGGGAAACCTTTACCCCAAGGACTCTTCCAGCCAAGCCCTGAGTTAAACTTCCATAAAGCGAAATCTCTTAAGTGTCTCTTCTCCGGGTTAATACCTATCCTAGCAAATTTTTCATCTGATCCTAGTGGAGAATCCTCGTCTTTTAAGAGTCCGGCAAGCTTGCCATAATCTTCCAACTTAGAAATATCAAAATAAACTCCGTCACTCGTGGTGTATATATACCCTTTCTCTTCCAGTCTTTTTATCAAGCCTAGTTGCTCTTGTATGTGAGCTGAAGCAGAGCAATAAATATCAGGTGATATAATGTTGAGCTTCTTTATGTCTTTCTTAAATTTATCAGCATAGAAAGCACCTACTTCCTCCATAGACTCAAGGGTAAGAGGCTTTCCTTCTCGCCTGAGTGCTTTAGTCATCTTGTCTTCACCTTCATCCGCGTCAGAGACCAAATGCCCCACATCAGTGAAATTCATAACATGATTAACATCATAGCCATTATGTACTAAGACACGCTTAAGTATATCTTCAAAGACATATGTCCTTAGGTTCCCTATGTGAGCATAGTCATATACGGTTGGACCGCAGGTGTAAAATCCCACTTTCTTATCGACAAGTGACCTAAAGACTTCTTTTTTCCTTGAAAGAGTATTATATAATTTCAACATTTTAAAAATGACTACATCCAGCCTTTCTTTTTAAAGAAGCTGAACATAAATATAGTTGCAATAGCCATTATAGCCATTACCACCCAGAAGTCACCCTTTACCCCTACTATCGGCAAGTATCGAGTATTCATGCCAAAGATGGCTGCAATAAGAGATAGCGGAAAAGTGACAAAAGCCATGATAGTAAGAAACTTCATAACCTCATTCGTCTTTGTAGAAAGAAGTGAGTCGTTCGTCTCGCGGAGGTCTGTTAAAGTCTCTTTCTGTATTTCAAGCTGGCTAGCTACTTTAAAATATTCGCCGACCATATCAGATAGATGATAAGAAAAATCTTTACCGAAGAAATTAACCCCGGCAACTTCAAAAGAGGAGAGGATCTCTTTGTGTGGACGCACTGCTTGATTAAAATTAATAAGATCCCTGTTTACTATAGATATACTTTTTACCATCTGCTTCTCCTTACCATTGAAAATATTATCTTCTATAAGCTCGATCTTCTCACCTATATGATCAAGTTGCCTTAGTGAGAACTCGTAAAGCTGGCGAAGTATATAGAAGACGAGGAAGCCGGCGTGTTCGCCGATATTACTCTTGTCTAAGATGGAGTTTACCTCAAACATTTTTGAGAACTCATGAAGAGGGTCGATAGTCTCATAGTGAGTAGTGATCAAGAAATTTTTCCCGATAATAAAATCAACTTCTCTCCCGTCTGAGCCTTGCGTCTTCTGACTATAGACAGGAAAGTGGAGTATGAGGTAGATGAGGTTGGGGTAGACGTCCACTTTCGGGCGAAGAGTCGGGCGCATGAGCTCGTCAGCAACAAGGATAGGGATAGAAAAATCTTTCATAATCTTCTCTATATCGTCTCTTGTCGGAGATTCAAGGTTTACCCAAATTAGCTTCTTGTGTTTATAAGTTGTCATCATAATGAAATCATTATACCGTAAATAACAAAATTGTTTAAACTGACTATGTGGACACGCAACTTTTTACTAGTTTTTCCACAGCTTAGATTAGAATAATTTAAATACTGCATGTTAATATAAAGTATATGGAAAGTATTTTATATTTCATCGCAGGTGTAGCTTTAGGTTCTTACCTCAGCCGAAGTTGGAATACCAAAGGCTTCAAGACTCTCAAGAAAAAAATAAAATCTAAAAAGAAAACGTCATTAAGGAAAGACCTCAAAACGACTCTATAGTTAGAGATGAGGTACTGTTTTAACAAATAAGAATTACATATTTAATTACGTAATTAAATATGTAATTCTTTAAGTGTATAACGAGATTTGACAGATTTTGAGGGGTGTGTATAATAGTAAACAATATCTAAATGATTGAGTTTTTGAAGCAACATGATAGAAAACAATATAATTAATAGCTTTATTAGTGATCGCTTATCATTTAACTAACTAAATAAGAAGGAATCTACAAAAATCCCCTGAAGAATAAGGCGGAAGGGCGATTTTTGTATTTTTTTGTTTTTTTATGCATAACAAAACATCATCACATTTAGGAGAGAAGAAATTTTTCTCTAGATACAAGAAGCCTCTTATTGACCTACCTAACCTTGTAGAAGTGCAGACATTTTCATATGAGTGGTTCTTAAAAGAAGGTATAAAAGAACTTTTCAATGAGTTCTCACCTATAAATGACTATTCTGATAAAGAATTTACCATTGAGTTTATAGGTTTCTCTGTAGATAAACCTAAATTTAATGAGTACGAATCAAAGATAAAGAATTTAACATACAGCGCACCTCTCAAAGCTAAAATCAGGCTTACTAATAAATTTCTAAAAGAGGTAAGAGAACAAGAGATCTTCTTTGCAGACCTTCCTCTTATGACAGACCACGGTACTTTTATAATAAATGGCGTGGAAAGAGTGATAGTGCCTCAGTTGGCTAGGTCTTTTGGCGCATATTTTACATCTAGTATATTCCGTGGGCACAAATACTTCGGAGCTAAGATAATCCCTAACAGAGGAGCTTGGATTGAAATAGAGACTGATCCAGATGGAGCGATCTACGCCAGAATAGATAGAAAGAAAAAAATCCCCGTAACTTCACTTTTGAGGGTTCTTAGAGCTGTAGAAAACAAAAAAACAAACCAAGACATCGGGTCTTACTTTGACAAAATTGATACAGGAAAAATCCCTTATATAAAAAATACTCTGGAAAAAGACATTTTAATAAAGACCGATGAAGACGCTTTCATGGAAGTGTTTAGGCGCCTGAGGCCAGAAGAACCTACAACCCCTGAGAACGCAAGGAGTTTTATGGAAAATGTTTTCAGTTCTGCTCGTTACGACCTTTCTCAGGTTGGACGATACAAACTTAATTATAGACTCGATTTTCCTACAAACAATATAAAGAATGAATCTAAGGTGATCTCTTTTAAAGATATGGTGGCGATAGTCTCAAAGGTGATAGAGATGAATAATGACCCTAAAGCTACTAGTGATGACATAGACCACTTAGGAAACAGAAGGATACGAGCTGTCGGCGAGATGCTCCAACAAAGACTCCGTGTGGGAATGTCACGATTGAAGAAGAACATGCAAGATCGCATGTCTACCTTAGACAAAGAGATCCTTATCTCAAGCCAGATAGTAAATCCTAGGCCATTTTCGGCTGTAATGAAAGAATTTTTTGCTACAAACCAGCTTTCTCAATTCATGGGACAACAAAACATCCTCTCTGAAGTAGAGCACCTTAGAAGACTATCCGCCTTGGGTCCAGGAGGACTCACGAGGGAGAGAGCTGGCCTTGATGTTCGTGATGTACATACTTCACACTACGGAAGAATCTGCCCTATCCAAACCCCAGAAGGCCCAAACATTGGTCTAGTCGTTAATCTTTCAAGTTATGCCAAGCTTAATGAATACGGCATAGTAGAAACTCCTTATAGGAAAGTAATAAAAGGAAAGATAACCTCTGAGATTGTTTACTTAAACGCACACGATGAATCTAAATACAACATTGCCAATGCAATGCTTCGTTATGACACTAAGACGATGCAGATACTTGATAATGAAGTAGAAGCAAGGTCCCACACTAACCCCGGATATGTTTCTAAAGAAGATGTGGATTTTGTAGAAGTGGCTTCAAATCAAGCCTTTAGTATCGCCACATCACTTATTCCTTTTCTTGAGCACGATGATGCCACAAGAGCACTCATGGGTTCAAACATGATGAGGCAAGCGACACCTTGTATTATCACACAAGCTCCACTTGTATCAACAGGCATCGAAGAGAAGGTTGCTCGTGATTCGGGGAGACTTATTATTGCTAAAGAGGAAGGTGAGATAAGTTTCGTAGATGCAAGCGAGATAAGAATCAAAGAAAAAGGCTCCAAAAAAGATAGAGTATATAAACTTACAAATTTCTTAAGGACAAATGACTTTACCGCCTTTCACCACAAACCTCTTGTCAATATGGGGGATAAGATAAAGAAAGGACAAATCCTAGCTGACAACTCTTCAAGTAAAGACGGACAATTGGCCTTAGGTCAGAATATAATGGTCGCTTTCCTTTCATGGGGTGGAGCAAACTATGAAGATGCTATTGTTATCTCAGAGAAACTCGTGAGAGATAATGTGTTCTCTACTATTCACCTTGAAGAATTCTCTGTAAATGTACGAGACACTAAGTTGGGGCCAGAGCAAACTACTTTCGATATTCCAAATGTAGGAGAAGATAAACTTAAAGATCTCGACGAAGACGGCATAGTAAGAATAGGGGCAGAAGTAAGGTCTGGTGATATCTTAGTCGGTAAAATTACGCCAAAAGGAGAAACTGAGCTCACTCCTGAAGAGCGTCTATTGAGATCTATCTTTGGTGAAAAAGCACGAGATGTAAAAGACACTTCACTTAGACTCGGTCACGGTAAACGGGGGCGAGTTATTAGTGTCAGGGTCTTCTCCAGAGAACAAGGAGATAAACTTGAGTCAGGTATAATAAAACAAATTAAAATTGAGGTTGCTCAAATACGAAAGATTTTAGTAGGAGACAAACTTTCAGGAAGGCATGGAAACAAAGGTGTTATCTCTAAAGTTTTACCTGAGGAAGAAATGCCTTACCTCGCAGATGGAACACCTGTTGAAATAATCTTAAGTCCTCTTGGTATCGCAAGTCGTATGAACTTCGGACAGATACTGGAGACCCACTTAGGGTGGGCTGCCGCGCACGGCAATTTCCAGGCAGTTACAACACCTTTTGACGGAGTAAAAGAAGAAGAGATTGAAGAAGAGCTTAAGAAGGCGGGTCTACCAGGAAATGGTAAAACTCAACTCTTTGACGGGAGGACAGGAGAAGCTTTCGCTAATGATGTAACTGTCGGCTATATGTATGTAATGAAGCTACATCACATGGTAGAAGACAAGATTCATATGCGTTCCGTTGGGCCTTACTCACTTATCACACAGCAACCACTTGGAGGAAAAGCGCAGGGTGGAGGACAGAGGTTTGGGGAGATGGAAGTATGGGCGCTTGAAGGATACGGAGCCGCTCATACACTACAAGAAATGCTCACTATAAAGTCAGACGACATCATTGGAAGATCTGCGGCATATGATGCCATAGTGAAAGGTGAACAATTTAAAGAGCCAAATTTACCAGCATCATTTCATGTGTTGTTAAACGAACTTAAAGGTCTAGCTCTCGATGTAGAATTAAAAAGTAAAAGTAACGAAGATAAATAAATTTTATGGAAAAAAAAGTTACAGATTTTGATTCAATAATGTTAAAACTTGCTTCTCCAGAAAAGATTCTTTCGTGGTCTCATGGTGAAGTTACCAAACCTGAAACTATAAACTATAGGACTCAGCGCTCAGAGCGTAACGGCCTCTTCGATGAGAGAATATTCGGACCAGAGAAAGACTATGAATGTTACTGTGGTAAATATCGACGTATTCGCTATAAAGGTATTATTTGTGAAAAATGCGGGGTGGAAGTAACACGTTCTATAGTAAGAAGAGAGAGGATGGGACACATAACACTCGCTGTGCCAGTCTCTAATATCTGGTTTGTACGAAATATCCCATCAAGACTTGGCTTATTGCTAGACCTTTCAATAGCTAACCTTGAAAAAGTTATTTACTTTGCCGGATACATCATCACTAAAGTAAACGAAGAAGAGAAAGCTAAGTTAAGGAGCGACTTAGAGAAGGAATATAAATCTAAAGTCAAAGAAAAAGCAAAGGGAGAAGAGAAAGATACTCTTAAAGAGGCTCTAACGGTAGCAAGGAAGGAACTTGATTCAATCAAGCAAAATAAAGTATTGAGTGAAGTTGAATACTATAACCTTAGCCTCAAATATGGAGAATTACTTGAGGTAGAAACTGGGGCAGAAGGTCTTTATAATATTTGTAAAAAAATAGATCTTAAGGTTCTCCGCGAAGAGTCTGAGTCTAAACTCGATGCGTCTTCCGCCTCAGAAAGGGTAAAAAACCAAAAAAGATTAAAACTAGTACGATCTATGGAGTTAGCTAGTGTCCGTCCTGAGTGGATGTTTCTAACAGTAATACCTATCACTCCTCCAGCCTTGCGTCCAATGGTTGCTCTTGATGGGGGGAGACACGCCACTTCTGATGTAAATGACCTCTACAGACGAGTTATAAACAGAAACAACCGACTTAAGAAGCTTATAGACTTAAGGGCTCCTGATGTAATCTGCCGAAACGAGAAAAGAATTCTCCAAGAGGCGGTAGATGCTCTAATAGACAACTCCGCTAGGTCTTCACAGAAAACAGCAATATCTCAAGCTCAGAGACGCCCGCTTAAGTCACTCGCTGATATGCTAAGAGGGAAACAGGGTAGGTTCCGTCAAAATCTTCTTGGAAAACGAGTTGATTATTCAGGGCGAAGTGTTATCGTCGTCGGACCAGAGCTTAAGCTTCACCAATGTGGACTGCCTAAACATATGGCACTAGAACTTTTCCGTCCGTTTGTTATCTCAAAATTGATCTCAAGAGATATGGCGTTTAACATAAGAGGATCAAACAAACTTATAGATGAGAAGACTCCGGAAGTTTGGGCTATACTAGAAGAGATTATTAAAGAAAAATATGTACTCTTGAACCGTGCTCCTACTCTACATCGTCTTGGCATCCAAGCTTTCCAACCGATACTTATAGAAGGAAATGCCATCCAAGTGCACCCTCTGGTATGTACTGCCTTCAACGCAGACTTCGACGGAGACCAGATGGCTGTACATGTGCCTCTATCTGACAAAGCGCAAAAAGAAGCAAAAGAGATTATGCTCTCATCTAGAAATCTTCTAAACCCAGGAGACGGTAAGCCCGTCGTACAACCTTCTCAGGATATAGTACTAGGCTGTTTCTGGATGACACAAATTGTCGCTGGGTCAAAAGGCGAAGGAATGATATTCTCAAGTCCAAACGAGGCTATTACTGCCTTTGACTTCGGACATGTAGATCTTAAAGCCAAAATACAACTTTTAGGCACAGATAGTCCTACATATAAAGCCTTTAAAGGTAAATTACTTGAAACTTCTGTAGGGAGACTTCTTTTTAACAGCGTTCTCCCTACAGATTTTCCCTTTGAGAATGAAGAGATGTCTAAGAAAAAGCTTTCATCTATCACCGATGAGCTTATACTTAAATACGGTTCTGATAAAACACCTGAAATATTAGATAAAATAAAAAACTTTGGATATAAATACGCCACTAAGTCAGGAATTAGTTGGGGTTACGAAGACCTCATCATCCCTAAAGACAAACCTGCCCTAGTCAAAAAATCAAGGGATAAAGTCGCTTTAATTGAAGAACATTTTAAGAACGGACTTCTTACTGACAATGAACGTTACCAAAAAATTATTGAAATATGGGAAGAAGTAAGAAATGAATTAGATAAGCTAGTTCCTGAAGGATTAGACAAACTTGGACCAGTCCATGTGATGGTCACCTCAAAGGCCAGAGGAACTTGGGCTCAGATTGCCCAGATGATCGGTATGAAAGGACAAGTGGTGAATCCGGCTGGTAGAATTATCGATTTTCCTGTTCTCTCAAGTTATAAAGAGGGGCTTACTGTGCTTGAATACTTCATCTCCACTCATGGCGCAAGAAAAGGGCTTGCTGACACAGCCTTAAAGACAGCTAAAGCCGGATATCTTACAAGGAGGCTTGTTGACGTAGCTCAAGATGTAGTAGTAAACGAATATGACTGCAAAACATCAAAAGGCGTAATAATAAAGAGGGAAGACGCTATAAAGAAAAATAAAGACCTTTCTGTTTATCTTGATGGACGAATCTTATTAAGCTCACTTAAGGTAACTGTGGATGGAGAAACTCGTGAATTTAAAAAGAACCATTTGATAAATAGCGAGGAATCAAAATTTATCGACGCGGGCAATATGCCCGAGGTTATAGTTCGTTCTCCTATCAACTGCGAAGCTCCTACTGGAGTATGCCAACTTTGCTACGGAAGAGACTTGGGGAGAAACGACTTGGTAAAGATCGGTGCCACAGTAGGGGTAGTGGCAGCTCAAGCCATTGGTGAGCCTGGAACTCAGCTTACAATGAGAACTTTCCATCTTGGGGGAGTAGCAGGAAGAGGAGATATAACTCAAGGTTTGCCTCGCGTAGAGGAAGTCTTTGAGATGATCAAACCTAAAAATCCAGCTATCTTATCTCATGAAGACGGAATAGTAAGCGGTATAACATCAGAAGGGGAAGAGCGGACTCTAACGATATTAGTAAAAGAGCCTAAGGGAAAATCTGGTAAAGACAAGAATGAAATATCTCATATTATTCCTTTTGGAAGAGACATCATAGTGGAAGAAGGACAGGAAATTAAGTCAGGGACTCCTCTAACAGACGGCGCCATAGATATAGCAGAGCTCTTCTCAACAGGAGGACAAGAGGCAGCTCAAAATTATATACTCTCTGAGATTGATACTATCTATTCTTCTCAAGGAGCGGCTATTGCGAGTAAGCATATTGAAACGATAATAAGTAAAATGTTCTCTAGGTTCAAAGTTAAGAGCCAAGGAGATACTAAGTTCAACACCGGAGAAGTGATTGAAAGGTCAGCTCTTATAGAAGAAAATAATAAGATGAAAGAACAAGGAAAGGAAAAAGCTGAAGGGATAAAACAACTTATGGGTATAAGAAAAGTAGCGCTTACAACTGGAAGCTTCTTGTCCTCAGCCTCATTCCAAGACACCACAAGGATATTGGTGCGTACTGCCTTAAGTGGCGCAGAAGATAAACTTGTAGGACTTAAAGAGAACGTGATGATAGGACGCCTTATTCCAGCAGGAACAGGCTTTAGGAAAAAAGGAGAAAGAAAACCTGAAAAAGAATATACAGGGGAAGACGAGAAGACTGAAGAGTAGTTTCTGGCTAGCCTTACACACCCTTTTATTTTATCGGTTTGATAAATATATATTTAATTACTTATCTTTATTCTCTTATTATGTCGTCAAATGTAGATCAAATAAAATCTCGTATCTCTATAGCCGATCTCGTCGGTTCTTACCTAAAGCTATACAAGGCAGGGGCTAACTTTAAGGCAGTTTGCCCTTTTCATAACGAAAAAACTCCATCTTTCTTCATATCACCAGCCCGTGAAAGTTGGCATTGCTTTGGCTGTAACAGAGGGGGAGACATCTTCAGTTTCGTAATGGAGATAGAGGGAATAGATTTCTTAGAAGCTTTGAAGATGCTTGCTCTACGCGCCGGAGTAGAACTAAAGAGAGAAAACCCTACAGAAAGAAATGAAAAAGAAATTTTGACAAAGATAACAGAGGCTTCTGTTTCTTTCTACCAGGGTGAGTTAAATAACGGAAGTGAAGCTTATCTTTACCTTAAAGCTCGTGGACTAAACGATGACACAATAAAAAACTTCCATATCGGCTTTGCAAAAGCTGGCTGGAGAAACTTATATGACTTTCTCAAGAGTAAAAAATTTTCCGACTCAGATATAGAAAAAGCGGGCATGGTTATAAAGTCACCTAAGGGCTTATACGATAGGTTTCGCTCTAGGATAATGTTTCCAATCTTTAACTCCTTGGGGCAACCAGTAGGTTTTAGTGGTAGGATATTTGGGGAAGAAAGCCAAGGGGCAGTAAGTGCCAAATACATAAACAGCCCCCAGACACCCCTCTTTGACAAATCAAAGGTTCTCTATGGCTTCGACAAAGCCAGAAACTCTATAAGGCAAGAGAACACCTGTATACTCGTAGAAGGGCAGATGGACCTCCTTATGAGTCAGCAGACATCTACCTTAAACACAGTTGCCACTTCAGGTACAGCTCTTACAGAAGAACATCTAAAGATCATAAGAAGGCTAGCCGATAACCTCGTCCTTTCCTTTGATACCGATGAAGCTGGGCTTGCCGCCTCAGAAAGAGCAGTGGGGATGGCGCTTTCCAGGGGCTTTGACGTGAAGATAGCTGAGATTTCAGAGAAGGATCCGGCTGACTTGATAAAGAAAAATCAAGAAGAGTGGGAAGAAGCTATCTCTAAGGCACAGCCTTTTATAACTTTCTACCTAAATACACTTATCTTAAAGTTTAAAGACATTAAGGATGCGCGAAAAGAAGTTGAGAAAAAAATCGTGCCACTTTTGGCCAAGATACAGAGTGAGATAGAGCGCTCACATTATGTCAAAGAGACAGCCAAAGCCATACGTCTTCAAGAGGAGCCTGTGATGGAAGAGCTTAATAAATTTATAAAAAATAACAAGAAAAAAGTTTTCACAAATAATTCTCAGAACTTAGTCAAAGAGACATCTAGATCAGACCCGAAGAACCGGCGCCAATCTATAGAAGATAGACTCCTAGGGTTGATCTTATGGCAAAAGAAGAAAGAAAAGAGTGATTTTAAGCCTGTGTTAGACGCGGTAGCCGTAAAATGCTTTGACTTATTCTCTGATGAAGGCAAGAATTTGTTAAAAAAAGAAAATAGTGAATTTGACGAAAAGGAAAAAAAATCTTATAATAAATTAACTTTTGAGGCAGAACTTTCTTATGGTGACTCTGAGACACTAGACAAAGAAGCTGAGATACTACTTGCAGGAATAGAGAAAGAGGATTTAAAGGAAAAACTAGAAGATCTATCTGATAAGATTCGTCAATTTGAAATTGCAGGTGACCAAGAAAACCTTTCTTTATCATTAAAAAAATTCCAAGAATTAATAAAACTTTTATAAATAATGAAAAAAAATATGAATAAGAAAAAAACTCTAATTAAAAAGACAAAAGTGACAAAAACAAAAAAAGTGAAGAAGGTAGCCAAGCCTAAAAAAGTAGCGAAAAAAGTTACTAAAGAGAAAAAGATCTCTAGCGTTAAAAAAACTGCAAGTGTAGCTAAAAAACCT
Source organism: uncultured Candidatus Saccharibacteria bacterium (assembly GCA_964560655.1). Classification (GTDB taxonomy): domain Bacteria; phylum Patescibacteriota; class Minisyncoccia. The sequence goes on from CAZLLR010000001.1 coordinate 58,129, forward strand.
ACCCCAACAAAAAGAAGAAAAAAACTATCTAAGGAGGAGACAAGTGAAAAGATAGATATTCTTATGAAAAAAGGTTCTCTTAGGGGTTTCGTGACTTATGCTGAGATACTAAAAGAATTCCCTAACATAGAAAACGATATTATGTTCCTAGACGAACTATATCAAGACTTGCAAAGAAGCGGAATAGATATCTTAGAAGGTGGAGTAACAGGCCTCTTGGAGGAACCGAAAGTTGAAAAGAAATCAAGAAAAGCCCCAAAGAAAATGTTTTCATCTTCTTCTGAGCTTGATCCTATCCAGATGTATCTTAAAGAGATTGGAAGGATTTCACTTCTAAACACAGAAGAAGAAAGGAAGCTCGCTAAAGCTTCAATGGAAGGAGACGAAGAATCAAAGACAAAGCTTGCTCAAGCAAACCTAAGGCTTGTAGTGTCCATTGCGAAAAGATATGTAGGAAGAAGCCCAGACCTCACCTTACTTGACCTTATACAAGAGGGGAATATTGGACTTTTTAAGGCAGTGGAAAAATTCGACTGGACTAAGGGATATAAATTCTCAACTTACGCCACTTGGTGGATAAGACAAGCAGTGACAAGAGCCTTGGCAGACCAAGCACGTACTATCCGCATACCCGTTCATATGATAGAGACTATAACTAAATTTAAACAGAACTCCAGAAAGCTAGCTCGCGAACTTGGTAGAGAGCCATTAGACGAAGAGGTAGCAGCAGAGATGGGGCTAGATGTCAGTAAGATTCATCATATAAAGAAGATCTCTCAAGGAACTCTTTCTCTTGAGGCGCCTATTGGAGACGATTCTGAAAAATCAACTCTTAGTGAATTTGTCGCTGATGACAAAATACTCTCACCTGAGCAACAGACATCACAAAGGATACTAAAGGATCAGATAGATGAGATAATAGCCGATCTTTCTCCAAAGGAACAGAAGATACTAAAGATGCGTTTCGGCTTAGATGACGGAGTAAGCCATACCTTGGAAGAAGTAGGAAGAGAATTTGGCGTTACCAGAGAGCGAATTAGGCAAATCGAATCTAAAGTTATAGAGAAGATACGCCAGCATGAAAAGATAAAACAATTAAGGAGTTACTAAGAGTAGCCACTTAGAACATGTTGCAAAAATATGCAAAACCAGTAGAATAAATAAGAGCCTGTAAGGGTTCTTATTTATTCCGGCGTAGCTCAGTGGTAGAGCAGTTGACTGTTAATCAATTGGTCGCAGGTTCGAATCCTGCCGCCGGAGCAGAATAGACACTCTTCAAAATTTTGTAATTTATAGTGAAAAAAGCTACAATTTATCTGTGAAGATAATCAAGAAAATAGGCATAAATCTAGTAAATTATATAAGGAAAATATATTGGTTTACATTCAGGCCCACTACAATAGGGGTCAGGCTTTTAAATGTACACGATAATGAGATTTTACTTGTACGGCATACTTACTCTAACTACTGGTATCTACCTGGAGGAGGAGCTAAAAAGAGGGTAGGTATTATAGACTCTCTAAAAAAAGAAATTAAAGATGAGCTCACTGTAGCACTAAATGAAGATCAACTAAATAATATCAATCTACTCGGAATCTATAACAATTTCCAAGAATATAAGAATGATTATATTTTTCTCTTTATTTTAGAAAATGAAAGGCTAATTCTATCTGACACTAAAAGTATTGAGATAGAAGAAGCCAAGTACTTTAGTCTTGATGCCTTGCCTAGCAACATATCTCCCGGAACAAAAAGAAGAATAGATGATTCTTTATCAAGAAGAAATAAGGTGATAATAGATAAATGGTAGAAAAAGGACCCGACACCTTTTACTTGTTTTTTGTAAAGATTGTTAATAAGAAAAAAGGAGGAACAAAAGAAAATCGTGAATAAAAAAAGGGGTTAGCATTATAGCTAACCCCTTTCTCATAAACCATACCTCTTACTTCGGGTTCCATGGGAGTTTTTTCCACTGTCCTCCGGGAATCCTGACTGTGGTGTGCCCATTATTGACCTCACCTTTCGGATCTATATTGAAGGAATCGTGGACGTCTCCTCCAATTGGTGATGAGCCTGCCGGCTGTATGCCAAAATTGGGCTTTAAGGGCTTGAAGCCTGAGTTTCCTCCATTCATGATAATCACCTCCTTTCTATTGTCAGCAGTAAAACTGATTAAAAAATAAAAAACTTATCTATTTTCAGAATAACAATCTTTTTAAAATTAGTCAATATATTTTTATATATTAAAAACTAACCAAATAGGTTCGAACATCGTCTAGTGATTTGACAAAATAGCACTTTAATGCTATCTTTTTATTAGATAAAAACTAAACTTTGTACATAAAAAAAGGAGGTGTGATTATGAAGCTATCAGAAAAACGAATAAGGGAGATCGCATTTCTTTACCTCAAGTGGAAACTTGAGAGGGAAGGATTTTCTCTGCAGAATTTTCAAGATAGGGTGACTTTTACATGCGGTGCGATAGGCATACCAGAAGAAGAAGGTATGGCGTTCGCAAAAGAAATTCTTACGCGTTTAGAAAAAAGATCTGTCGATGATGCGTTATCAGAGGCTAAGCCTGTCGGATCTGCGTAAATGTAACACTCTTTTTTAAAGACCACACAAAACATCGTGTGGTCTTTCTTCTTGCTATTGTAAGAGTAGTTGTGCTAATGAATCAATGACCCCTGGGTTGATATTATATTTAGGAAAGGAACCAAAAGGATTCACGTCTATCACAATTGGTTCTTCTCCTGAGATTACATCTATACATAGATACTCTAGATTCAAATTTTTACAAAGAGACTTAAATTTACTCTCATACTCTTTAAAAATATCTGTTTCTATTTTAACTAATCTCGCTGAGCTTTTATCTAGAGGATCGATTTCTTCTCTTTTATAAGAGAATATTTTATCTCCTATAATAAAGATTCTGTATTCCTCTCCCTTTATCTTATTTTGTAAAAGACAAGTCCCGAATATATCTATATGTTTTTTTAAATCAATATTTCCTTCAATAATATGAGGTGGATAAATATAAGCTGTATCCCCGCTATCTTCTTCAAAAGATAACATTTCTTTTAATTGAGTTTCTGCCTCAGGTAAAGCTTGAGAGAAATAACAATTTCCAAGACTTTTAGAAATCTGTGTTTCTGAAAATTTTAAGTCCATATTATTTTTTCTTAATACAAAAGAATTTGGTGTTTTAATTCCACATTCCCTTACTTTTTTGAGAGAATAAAGTCTATTTCGAGCAAAGTGTGCATCTTTGATATTATTTATACTAATATCAGTAAACAAAAGTCCGAGAGTTTTGAAGAATTCAGTATTTTCTCTTTTTTGGTAATCTTCCGTATGTGGGCTAATCAAATCATAAGGGTATCTAATAAATGCTCGGGTAAAGGTTTTTATTGGATGTTTTTCTACTTTTTCTCCAATGTAAACAAATTTATCATCAACAGCCTTGATATCTTTATCTGAAAAAATAAGATCTTCTTTTTTTGATATTTTTCGGATAGATTTTTCTAAATCTCCTAAACTATTATATGAGCAAGCGAGTAATATTTTATTCATAGAAATTAAAATAAACAGGAGCGGATAACCGCTCCTGTTTAAATACTTAATCTTTCCAAATTTTATTTGCCATAATAAATATTATTAATTAATAATGGACTAATTTAATGCTATCATAAAGTATTTTTTCTATCAACTAGGTCAAATAATTACCTTTTTTACCCAAAACTGGACATCAATTCTAAATCCTTCTTAACCTCCATCCAGTTCAAAGTTCTGAATGTATCCAGTAGACGGAGCCAAACAGAACAGCCCTCCAATTTTCGTCCGCGCCGAGCGTGGGGCGTGCGATGGGAGTGGAATTACCACGCACTCGGTGTGGAAGTGGTCGAGCTTTGTTCGAAATAAGTTCGGATTTCATCATATAGACGGAGTCTCGTAAAATAATCTCAAAATTAAAATATTCTATATCAGAGGTTACATATTCATCTATGTTCAAGCCACTTGTCTTTTTTCATATATATGATTTAATGAAAATAGATATATTGGTCTTTAAAAATCGTAAAGAAGGAGGTGAGTAAGATGGCAGATTTTAAAGTGAAACTTATACAAATTCCCATTATTCCAAGTTTGAGTCCCGGAACACCGGAGTTTAGAGAAGATAGACGCGCTCATATGTCCACATTAATGTCTATCTATGAGATGAGTAAGAAGGAAAGGACTTGCCCTAGATGCGGTGAAAATAAAAGTCCAACTAAACCCCAATGTTTCTCTTGTCTTTCAACAAGTGTTCTAAGCCTCCATTACCTTTCCGAACAAACAAAGGAATGTAAATTTCACGGAATTAATTTCTGTCCAAAATGCGACAAATTTATGCCCTCATTTATGAAAAAATGCCCCAGCTGCTTTTATAAAAGGAGTTGAACTCTAAACATGCCTATACTGTATATAAAAAGGAGGTGAGTAGAATGGCAGATTTTAGAGATAGCTTCCCTAAGGTAGACCCTCGCATGAAGATCAGATCTGATCTCGATAACCGTAAACACGGACCGCATCATGATGTGTTCGTCCCTGTTTCTGGAGGAACTGATCAAACAAGGGTTACCCCCGATGGAGAGGTGATCGGCGGAACTACTAACATAGGAAAAGCCAAAAAGGACTGGTAAATACCAATTCTAAAAAGGCCACATAAAAGATTGTGTGGCCTTTTTTACCCCAAACAGGTTCAAATATCGTCACCACAAGAGTACTTCCATTTTCTAATTCGCAATCTCAAAGAAAATTAGGTCGCCAGTAGGCGGAGTTGACCTTCTTAAGTATATATTATATAGTATTTTTAGAATTAAACTAAACTTTGTACTTTAAAGGGGTGAGATTATGACAATGGAAGAAGACACAGTAGATCGTAGTCCGAGAAGAATAGATCGAACAAGAATTTTTAAAGGTAACTTCGCTCGAAAAATACTTAAAAGATCAAGATATTCTCCCATAGAAGTTGAAAACTTCATGATAAAGAATAAAGTTTACTGGAATGGAGATCTCGAACTTAAGGAAAACGGTGTCCATAGTCATTGCTACTACACAGAGATGTTCTGGAGTATCATGAAGAGAATACCTACTGGCGTCCATGAAATATCTGAAATAGAATCATTCAAGCCAAGGAGACCAATTGTTTTACTACTTAGATTCTTCGGTTCTTATCTGTATTTAACAAAGCTAAAGAAATCTTTATCTTAACCCATAAGGAGATAGACAAATGACTCAGAAGGAAGGAGCACTTATAGATAAAGACGTCAAGCACCCAAGCCACGATACACGATCCTCAGATGCGTCAACTTATGACGAGGTATGCAAAAAATGCGGAGCAACAGATAAAGTCCCTGGTGGTTGGGGACGGCTTGCCCTACTTTGTCCTAAAAACTCTAAAGCTATAGCTTAAGTCAAGGTGGTTGATCGCTCACAAGACATATTCTTGTGAGCATTTTTTTATAAAGATAATTTTTTCTACCCAAATAAATAAGCCCGAGTATTGTCACCATAAGAGGACTTCTATCTTTATACTCCTTCTAATCACTAAGGATTAGGTCACCCAGTAAACAGAGTCAGTTAAAATAGTCTTATTTTTTAGGCTATTTTATTTTATCTCATATGAGATTTTGACGGGCGTTAGAGGTTATAATATTTGTGTTATACTTTTTTATATGAAGAAGAAAACTCAAATATTATTTATACATGGTGGTATGACCTTTAAGAAACAGAAAGATTATTTACATCATTTAAAAACTAAAAAAATATGGACGATAATATAACGATACTTACAAAAACAGATTTCAAAGAATACCTTTTGTGCAATAAGTGTCTTTGGCTTAAAAAGAAATGCCCGGAGGAATATATTCAAGGTGACTTTTCTCTTTTCCTTAAAAAACTTATAAAAGACGGTTATGAAGTTGAATCATATGTACAAAAACTTTTTCCTGATGGTGTCTTTCTCTCAGGCGACAAAGAAGCATTGATTTCGAGAACAAAAGATTTACTTACAGGAGATAAACCAATCTTCCAAGCAACCTTTGAAACAGATAGTGGCCTTTTTGCTAAAGTCGATATTCTTGATTTTAATAAAAAGACAAATAAGTGGGACTTGTACGAAGTAAAAGCAAGTTCAGAAATAAAGACGGATATAAAACACAACCACGTTAAAGACGTTATATTTCAGACAATCGTTGCAGAAGACTCAGGAGTTGATATTGGTGATAGTTACATTATCTATATAAATAGGGAATATAGGCGCAGTGGTGACATAGACCTTGATAAGTTATTTATAGTTGAGAATATTGTCGAAAAAGTAGTTGAGCAAAAGGAGTTAGTACGAGGAGAGATACAATGTGCGTTAGACATGCTTAAGAAAGATGATGTGTCTCTCGATGGATGTGACTGTTTATACAAAAGCCATGGCCAACGGTGCGATTCTTTTTTTAAGTTTAACCCAAATGTACCCGAGTACTCTATTCACCACATTGTCACAGGAAATAAGCTAAAGACACTTTTAGAAGAAGGACTGTTAGATATAAAAGATATACCAGAAGATTTTGAACTTACTGATATTCAAAGAGATAAGGTTTCCCTGCAAAAAATAGGTAAACCTCTTATAGATAAAATTGCAATAAAACAAACCTTGTCAGAGTTAGTGTTTCCCATATACTTTCTAGACTATGAAACATATGGATCTCCCATACCTCTTCTTGATGGCTATAAGACGAATCAGCAAGTCGTATTTCAAGTATCATTACATGTGTTAAGAGAAGATGGAACATTGGAACACTTTGAGTATTTAGCAGATAAGCTAGATAGTGCCACGAGAGGGCTTGTAGATATGCTAAAGGCTAATATAGGCGATGTGGGGAGCGTCGTTGTATGGTATGAGAGCTTTGAGAAGGGGAGAAATGCAGAATTAGCCGAATTACACCCAGAAGATAAAGAATTTATGGAAGATTTAAACAATAGAGTGTTTGATCTTATGAAAGTTTTTAAGAAAGATTACTTGCATCCAGATTTCCAAGGTAGCGCCTCAATAAAGAAAGTTCTTCCTGTTCTTTTGCCAGAGCTGTCATATAAAAATTTGGACATACAAAACGGTACGATGGCGCTTAGTGAATGGGAGAAGATAATTAAAGGAAAGTTGAGTAAAGAAGAGGCTGAAAAAATAAAGCAAAATTTACTAAAATATTGTGAGCTCGACACACTTGCTATGGTAGAGATATATAAGAAGTTAGTTATGTTAGCATAATTGACTTTTTTAAGTATCTCTTGTAAGATATATTTAGATAGAAAGATAAACTCCGTACTTTATAACTTAAAAAGGAGGAAATCAAAATGAGTGACACAGATCATATTTGCTTAACAGATAAGATACTAGAGAAATTTTTCTCACACAATGCCTCAAGAGAAGACACGGATCGGATAACAAAAGATATTGAGGATTGTGTTTTCTGTAAAAGAAAATACATTAAAAGAGGACTTAAGAAGTGATGTGATCCTTAACATAAATTCTGTACTCTAAAAAGGAGGTTCCATAATGAACAATGATTCTAAAATTTTCTTGCTTGGTGTTGTTTGTAGCTTATTGCAGATAGTCGGACTTGCTTTAATTATAGCAAGTCCATATTTACCACAATCCATTTCCGTTATTATTGGAATTAGTGGATTTGCTGCGATAGTTAAACTTTTTCTCCCAAGCAAAGCGGATTTTGAAGGAAAAATCCTTCGACCAGCTGCAGCATTAGCAGGATTTGGGATAATAATTATCTCTTTAATTTAATATCATAATAAAATATTTTAAAAACCACGCAAAATATCGCGTGGTTTTCTCTTTTTATATCATCTATATTTTATTATTCGTGTAGTGAATTAGAAGACAAGAAGCAACGGCTACCGAGTTTTTTTCGGTAGCCGTTGTAAATTAGGCTATCTAGTAGTAGACAAAACTAATTAGAGATCAGAGAAATAAGTAAAGATACTCTTCATAACCTTCACTCTCCATCCCTTCCCTAGGTATAAATCTAAGGGCTGCGGAATTCATACAATATCTAACCTTATCATTTTCAATCGGTCCATCTAGGATAATATGCCCTAAGTGAGAATCGGCATATTTACTACGGATCTCCGTATGAGGGATGATCAATTTATAATCTTTTCTTTCTCTAACAAAATCTTTATCTATCGGCTTGAGAAAGCTGGGCCACCCTGTTCCTGAGTCAAATTTATCTACTGAAGAAAATAATGGCTCCCCAGAGACTATATCTACATATATACCATCTTCATGATTGTCCCAATATTCATTTTGAAAGGCCGTCTCCGTACTTTCTTTCTGAGTAACTTTGTACTGTAGGGGAGTAAGAGTACTTCTTAATACTTCATCGATCGGTTTTTGAAAATTTTCCCATTCATTAGTATTAGATACAGATTTTCCAATCTTTTCAAATAGATTGTCGTATGTGCCCTCACCCCAAATTGACTCTATAAACTTATCTCACCCCGAACCCTCTCTGTAATACTTATATCTAATAGGATTCTTCTTATAATAATTTTGATGGTATTCTTCAGCTAACCAAAATGCTCCAGCCTTCTCAATACTCGTTGATATAGGTTTATCAAAGATTTTTCTTTCTTCAACTTGTTTTATTACTCCTTCTGCAATAGATTTCTCTTCATCTGTCTGGTAATAGACTGCTGAAGTATATTGATATCCACGATCGTAGAATGACCCTTCATTATCCGTCGGGTCAGTATGCTTTAATAGATACAAAACAAGATCATGGTAATTAGTCTTAGTAGGATCATAGGTTACCTTAATCATCTCTCTGTGTCCGGTGTCGCCGGAAGAGACTTGATTATAACTCGGCTCTTCTACACCACCCCCCATATACCCAGATACAACATCTATAACTTCAGGTAATTTTTCATAATCACTTTCAGTACACCAGAAGCAACCACCAGCAAAGTAAGCAACAGCTTCTCCCTTATTTGTAGTCGAAGTATCGATATTACTAGGCGCTGTTTTGCCTTTATACCAGCCGTAACCCCAAATACTTACCACTAGTATCCCTATAAGGACGATTATAAAAAATAGTTTAATCATATGTCTTGTCATTATAACACTACACACTTATGATAAATAGATGACATGGAAAGAGCTAATCAAGATAACAAGCCTGCCAGTAGCAGTCACTTCTCTTTATTGCCTCGGTCCGCTTATCTTTGTACTTCTAGCTTTGCCAGATGACGGAGACAGATGAGCCGTTCGCCTGTAAAGATTTCTATCTCAACATATGCCGGATATTTGAGAGTACTCGATCCTATGATATACTTTTTATATGAAAAAAGGATTCATAAATGTATTGTTTATAATAGTAATTATAGTAATTGCCGGTGGTATTGGATATTTTATTTCTAATACTAACCGAGATATTGATAGTACTGAAGGAGTCAATGATATAACAACATCTTTAGATAAGACTATAGACCTAAGTAATAAGGGATTAAAAAGTATCCCTTATTATATATTCGATCAGACAAACATAGAAGAACTCAATGTCTCTAATAATTCTTTGACAGGGGCTATACAAGCAGAGATAGGACACTTATCTAAACTAAAAATACTCAATGCCAAAAATAATTTAATGACGGGAGTGCCAGCTGAGATCGGACAGCTACAAAACTTAGAAATCCTCGATCTCTCTAACAATCAACTTACGGGACTACCTAATGAACTAGGAAGTCTTAGAAAACTTAAAATATTAAACCTCTCTGGCAACCAATACTCAAACCAAGACCTTAAAGAGATCCGCGCTAAACTCCCAAAAACAGTAAATATAATCCTAAATTAAAAAGACTTTAATACTGCCTACTGGCGACCTAATTTTAGACGACTAAAGAGAGTAGAAGCACGAAGGTGCCCTTGTAGTGATGATATTGACTTTTCTGAATATATCTTGTAAAATATGTTTAGAAAAAATAAACTTCGTACTTTAAAAAAGGAGCTATAACTATGAGACAGAAAGTTATTCTATTCGCTGGACCAGGAAGAGTTGCTGAGCCTACAATAGATAAATTAATACCATACGGGTGGAAGGCTGTAGTCAGTTATAGAGAAGGGCATAGAAAAGAAAGTGGCTCTCAAAAGACTGTAGAAACTTTAATCAATAAATATGGTACTGATGTTGTCTATGGTATCCCGGCAGAAATATCAGCGTACCCTGAAGCACATAGATTCATAACAGAGGCCATGGCACACTATCCAGATATTGAAGAAATTGCCTTAATCAACGTAGCTTCTCAATATCCACCTAATCCATTTTTTGATAGAGCAACCAAAAGTGAGCTAATCAAAAAAGACTGGCGATACTTTTTATCCAACTTCTGCGTGATGCAGAACGTGACAAGGGTATTTCTAAGGCAGCTTGAAGGGAAAAATATAAAAGCAAATATCATAAGCTTCGGAGACAGTAGGGCTTATGAATATTTTTACCCTGACATCATACATCCTTTCTATTTCTCTAAAGATAGAAAGGATAAAGATATCATCAACCTTTCTTTAAAAGAAGCTAAGGTGTTAGGATTAGATCTCCTAAGAAAATTGGGGGTAATTGGAAGGGATTGTAACCCTTATATGCTCTCAAAACTCTTGATAATGTATGCTACAAGAGAGCTTGCCCTTAAGCACGCTGGAGGTAACACTCAGATAAATGTCCTTGCTCCTGGAATAATGGGCACATCTCCAAATGATAAACCCGGAGAAGCTGAGGCCTTTGCAAGAAAAACTACAATCTTACAGAGGATAGGAGGCTTCACCTCCGCTGCTGATAAAATCGCCCACTTAGTAAGTGACAACTCTTATACTACTGGGGAGATAATCACAATAGATGGAGGTAAGCACCTGATATGGCTTGAAGAGCAAGAAATGAAGCGAAATAGAAGAAACTTAAATTTAGCTTGAAAGCAATGCCCGATTCTCTTTAAAAGGAGTCGGGCATTTTATAATAAAAAGTATTATTTATCCTATTTTGCGGTATAATTAAAAATATGAGAGAAAGACCACTTATATGGGCAGGACTTTTTATAGGTTCTTTCATCGGTAGTTATATACCGATGTTTTGGGGAGGAAGTCTCTTATCTATAACATCTGTGCTGTTAAGCGCCATCGGCGCTTCTATCGGGGTGTGGATAGGCTACCAGCTTACGTAAGCTTCTTCATATAAGCTAGCCAATAATTTCGCTTATAGCTCTGGCCTTTAAAACGATTGTAGTTAGTCTTCTTCAGTAATTTCTGTATTTTAAAATATTTTGAATATATCTCTGTAAAATCTGTTTGGGAAAAAACTCTCTCTGTAAGCTTCATATCTGTATTAATATAAGTGTCATATTCTACACCAGGACTTTGCTTTAATAAGTTCTTAACATTCTTATCTCCTTCTTTACACAAGGCTCTCACAAAAAAATGCCCTCTTGTCTTCAATACACGATAAACCTCCCTTAGGTAGATTGCACGTTCTTTCTCGTCTAGTGAGTTAGAGGACATAACATCAATAACTAAGTCATAAGAGCAGTCTTCAAATGGATAAGGTACGCCGATATTGGCTTCTAGATAACTGACTTTGATACCCATCTCTTTTGCCCGAGACCGAGCAATCTTTATAGCAGTAGGGGACACTTCTAACCCTGTGACACTATTTCCCATCTGAGCTAGGTAATTGGCATTATTGCCAACCCCTGAACCAAGGTCAAGAATGTCCAGTTTGTCTATATCTGTGCCTTCATCTTTCTTTAGGAACTTAACGTATTGCTGAAGATCCTTACGCGGACCACTACCCTTCGCTAAAAGCTGAGGGTTCTTATATTCTTTTTCCCATGCTGATATTTGAGCCATATTTTTATTATATATAGTGTTTATTATAATCTAATTCAATAATAAATTATATCATTAAATTAATGACCATATTATTCTTTGGTAAGAGAAACTACTAAACGACTCATCCGTTAGTTGTCATATGGGCCGTTTAACATTTATCTCTTATTGTCTATAAAAATAAATTGTGTATAATTATAAATATGGCAAAAAGAATTACAGGAGTAGGGAAGAACAAACAATCACGTTCAAAAAAGACTAAGAAACGACTTGCTTTAAAGCATGAAATGTTGGCAAAAAAAGCCGATAAAAAACACAAATAAGTCTGCTTTTGGCGTGGTATTATAATATGAATAAAGGGTTTGGATTAATAGGGCTCTTAATAGGAATCGCTATCATAGCTATGATAGCTTTTGGTAGTTTCTACTATCCGGCTAATACGAAACAGGAGATTAAAGACAACGGCGGAGCAAGTGGTATCTTAGACACAGCAAAAGGAGCAAAAGATGCTCTTGAAAAAAGAGATGCGGATATCTTGAGGCAGGTACAGTAAAAATGATTATTAGATCTTATCGCCACGAACGGTATTGACTTTATTAAGATTTCTGGTAATATACAGAAAGAATAAAAAATAGATTTGAACTTTAAAAAATGAAAGGGGGGATAAAGATGAGTGCATTACTGAAGCGACTTTTACGGAGAAAGAAGCATGGAGACACTACCTATACGGCAAAATGTGGACACAATACGCATTTAATAGCCAAAGTGACGGCATTTGGTGAAACAGTAGAGATGACATTAGAGCCGAACGAAGACGGCTCACTTAACTACTGTATTAAGTGCCTTGAGAAGATGACCCTTCAGTGCCCTTTATGTGAGGGGCCAATATTTATTGATACTCCAATTGTCTTTTACCCTAAAAAAGAAGGAATCGCTCCGTTTATTGGGTGTGCTACATTTTATTGCACTACCAAAAACCCAAGTAAAGATGCAGATCGAAGATTCCGATGGATACCTGGCAAAAAAGGGAAAGGTAAGGCTTCAATCGATGTCAATATAGAAATGATAGAAAGAAAAAAACGATGTGTAGCAATGTGCACATCAACAAGATGTACGCCCTTATAATCTTTATCCGTAGACCACCCGAGACAGCAATGTCTCGGGTCTTTTTATTACTTTAATATGTAATTAATAAATGATATAATGTATAAAGCTTAAAGTAATGAAGTGTTAGTCTAGCTTCATATATTTATTAATTAATTTTAATATATTTTTATGCGAACATTTAAGACATGGGCGTTTAAGTGGTGGGAAGTTTCTTTTCTAAAGATCTGTCTTCTCTCGCTTGGTATCATTATGGCTCTGTATTTCTATGACTATCTTATGGGTCTCTTATAGCTATAGTGGGCACTCTTTATAGTGATAGCCACCTACCTCATCGTAAAGATTATTAAAGAAAATTAAGATCAAGAGCGTCTTAAAATATAAATGAAAAATAATAATATCAAACAAGAAAAAAACTAAGTTACACTTGTATGCATGAGATATTACTGCTAATTACACAATACAGATATATAATACTTTTTCCTTTGGCTGCAGTGGAAGGGCCTATAGTAGCCTTATTGGCGGGTTTTTTGGTGTCTACTCATTATCTTAGCTTTTTCCCAGCCTATGTTATTATGCTACTAGGCGATCTTATACCAGATACAGGTTACTATTATATAGGCAGGTTTGGAAACAAGAAAAAAATAATGGAAAAGTACGGGCATAAATCAAAGATTCTTTCTTTCAATTATACTTTATTAGAAAGACTTTGGTATAATCACGGAAAGAAGACTATGTTTTTCAGTAAGCTGGCTTATGGACTAAGTACACCCTTCTTAATAAGCGCCGGACTGGCAAACATAACATTCAAAAAATTCATATCCTACGCCATACCCACAACACTTTTCCAATATACTGTTATAATGCTTGCAGGATATTTACTCGGGCATTCTTATTTATTGGTAGAAGCATATATAAAAAATGCCGAATTAGTTGTTGCAGCTTTCTTTATATTATTTTTAGTAGGATACGCCATATTCTTTAAATACGCCAAACAACAAATTATAAACATGGAAAAAAAGTGTAAAAAATGAAAATTGCTATCTTTTCTGACAACTTTTATCCTGAAATAAGCGGGATAGCAGACTCTATCATCTCTTTAGCCAAAGAGCTAGACAAACGCGGATATAAAATAGATTTTTATGTTCCTTGGTATTCTTTAAAAAATTATAAAAAAATAAACGCCATAAAAAAAGAAGTTAACACGAGTGAAAATATAAATGTCATCAGGTTTCTATCTTTGCCATTTCCGGCAGGGACACAACAAGCTCGCTTAGTAATTCCTTCTTTTTGGCGTTGGCTCTACATATGGAAGAATAGGCCTGATATTATCTTCAGTCAGTTAGTATTTGGAGTGGGACTCGAAGGATTAATCTCTTCAAAGATATTAAATATTCCTATGGTAGGCACCAATCACACAGCTATAACAGAATTTGTAAAATATAGCCCCCTTAAGGCAAGGTGGTTTAGCAATTTTATGCTTCGATATATATCTTGGTATTATAATCACTGCAGATTCGTAACGGGGCCGTCTCAATCAATCCTTACAGAGATGGAGGAAAACGGCCTCAAATCTCCCCACAAGGTTGTATCCAACCCTATAGATACAGAAGATTTTTCTCCGATCAATGAAGACTCTGCCCAAAAATTAAAAAAAAGGTTTAATTTCTCTGATAATACTCTTATCTTTGCTGGAAGATTAGCAATAGAGAAGGATATCGATGTCCTTATCCGCGCAATAATATTAGTGAAAAAGGAGATTCCCGAAATTAGTCTAGCTTTAGCCGGGCATGGACAAGACGAGATGCGATTGAAAAAATTAGCCAAAGATCTTGATGTAGAAGACAATGTCAACTTCTTAGGCACACTTAATAAACCAACGCTTGCAAAAGCCTTCCAAGCCTCAGAAATATTCGTCACTGCTAGTACATCTGAAACACAAGGGATGACCATTCTCCAAGCGATGGCCTGCGGTAAACCCGTTATAGGTGTTAGGGCAAGGGCACTGCCGGAATATATTAACTGCGACAATAATGGGATATTAGTTAACCCTGGAGAACATCAAGCATTAGCGAAAAATATAATAATACTATTGAATAATAAAGAAAAGAGAGTAAAATTAGGAAAAGAGGGCAGAAAAACTGCTGAGAATTTTTCAGCAAGCAATATAGCCTCAGTATGGGAGAATATATTTAAACAACAACTAAAAAAATCATGAAATTAAGCATCGTAATACCCGCATATAATGAAGAAAAAAGTCTCGGCAAATGCCTTGATTCTGTTTTTAAGGACCTTAAAAATGTGAAAAGTGACGTCGATGTTGAAGTAATTGTAGTAAACAATAATAGCATGGACAAGACGAGAGACGTGGCTTTATTATACCCTAGTGTTATTATAGTTGACGAACCCAAAAAAGGCCTTTCTCAAGCTCGACATTCTGGTTTTATGGCGAGCAAAGGGGAACTCATAGCCAATATTGATGCCGATACAATACTAACAGAGAACTGGATAAATAAAGTTATAGAGCAGTTTTCTAAAAACGAAAATCTTGTCGCATTAAGTGGACCTTTTATATATTATGATTTATCTTGTTATCATAGAGTTGCAGTCCGTCTTTTTTATTACGTCGGATTTATGATACATATCATAAATCATTATTTACTTAGAGTCGGCTCAATACTTCAGGGGGGTAATTTTATATTAAAGCGTTCCGCTCTTGAAGAAATAAATGGTTATAATACTGAATTTGAATTCTATGGAGAAGATACAGACATTGCCCGACGGATTCAAAAACTAGGTGAAGTAAAATTCACTTTCAAATTGCCTATCTTAACATCAGGACGACGATTAAAGGCCGAGGGGATGCTGAAAATAGGAATAAGATATACTATAAATTATTTTTGGACGACTTTTTTGAATAAACCGTTTACCAAAAAATACTTAGATATTAGGATTGATAATTAACTATTATGAAAGGGATTCTCAACAAATATAAATTGCGATGGGTTGATAAAACTTTTTTAATCTCCGTAATTCAAGGTGTTATATTTTTAATTTTCAGTTTTGCTATTAATTATAAAGCTAGTGTATATGCTGTTGAAAAACAGAGTAATTTCGTAACTGACATTGTATTAAGCAATATACCTGTTGTCAATGTAGATATATTTGTTGTAGAAGGAGCATTATTACTGGTCTGTTTTGTAATCTTATTACTCGCCTATGAACCAAAGACAATCCCTTTTGTACTAAAAAGTATCGCCTTATTTATATTAATTAGGGCTTTTTCCATTATACTAACTCATGTTGGCTCTTTTCCTCAACAGGTTATTATTGACAATAATTGGCTTTTAAGGAGTGTAGGTATAACACAAAAAGCCGACTTCTTCTTCTCTGGACATACGGGTATGCCATTTCTATTAGCTCTTATCTTTTGGGAAAGTAAGAAATTGCGTATATTTTTTCTATCAGCATCAATTTTCTTAGGTATATCTGTATTACTTGGGCATCTGCATTATTCCATAGATGTTTTTGCCGCTTTCTTTATTACCTATACTATTTTCCATATATCACGACGATTATTTAAAAAAGATTATGAGGTTCTTCATAATAAGACAAAAAATCTTGACTCTAAGATTAGAATAATCTAAAAAATAAAAACTCATTCAAAAACGGCAAATCATCTATTAGTGCCATATATTCTTTGAGTAAGCTTCTCAATGTATCTAGATTATTCTATCTGGTTGCTATAAAAAACGCGAATAAGATTATTTTTACTATAGATAGAGGAGTGACTTAAGGTTAATTATATCTAAGTAGTTTTTTTGTGCTTAAATTTAAGTATGTTATAATTATATAATGTTTTATCTAATCAAAAAAATATTTAAATATTTACTAATTTTTTTAGGTGTTATTATCATCCTTATTTTTATAAGGAGATTAAATGGCGATTCTCAATTTACAGACAATATATTACCGGAAAATAAACAAATCTCTATAGACTCAGGAGATTACTCCTTTGTTATAATGCACCAAGGAATTGAAAGAAAATATCTCGTCCATGTTCCCTTAAACTACAATGAGACAAACTCTATTCCTGCAATTATCATCTTACATGGAGGAGGAGGAAATATGGAAGAATCTATAAAATATTTTAATCTTAATCCAAAGGCTGATAAAGAAGGATTCTTAGCTATATATCCTGAAGGATATGGTAAAGATTTAGATGGTAAGCACCTAGGGACGTGGAATGCAGGAAAATGTTGTGCTCCTGCAACAGATAAAAATATTGATGATGTAGGTTTTATAGATAAAGTAATAGAAAAAGTAAAAAAAGACTTTCATATCGATGGAAATAGGATCTACTCTGTTGGTTTTTCTAATGGAGCTCAAATGTCATACAGGCTAGGATGTGAACTATCTAATAAGATAGCAGCTGTAGTCCTAGGTGGATCGGTAGGAACATTTGAGGGGTGTTCACCCTCAAGGCCTATTCCTACATATATGTTTAGTGGCACAGAAGATGGATGCACCCCGTATGAAGGTGGGGAAGCATGTGGTGGTTGCGTAGGAAGATTTTTTAATTCTATCGGAATATCTATAGATGAAAATATTTATCAATGTAGTTCAGTAGATGCTTTTACTACCAAAATAGCAACAAAAAATAATTGTTTAAAAGAACCTTCTATTACATACGACAAAGATAGTACAACTTGCGTCACATATAGTTCTTGCACAAATAATGCTGAAGTAACTTCTTGTAAAATTTCAGGTGGTGGACATGTATGGCCAGGTAAAGATCAATACAGTTTAGATATTTGCAGCAAAAGACCTAATGGGTATGTCTGCAATCAGTGGAAAAAAGCACTGGGCCCATTAATCACAGATTTCAATGTTAATGATCAAATCTGGAAATTCCTCAAAAAATATAAATTATAATAAATCTTAATTTTTCTTATATTTACTATTGTTAATGTTTTAGGTACGCACTTATATCACTTTTAATCCTGATATTTCGTTCGGAGTTTTTTCATCTAAGCCATTTAGGCTAACCTCTTAAATGGCTTTTTATTTGATTCAATAAATATCAGTAACATTATTTATTATCACTCGTCTTTTTATATAGAAAGGTATATTAATAAGCCTTTTTACTATATATTTTAATAAATTTGGATAAATACAATGAAGAATGAAGAATATACAATAAAAAATATATCGTTTGAAACTCCAAGGGTTATAGACTTAGAGCTAGTTAAAAATAATTTAAGTCCTGTATTTAACTATCAGCCAGGTCAATACGCTATGATAGCTTATAGGAAAAATGGTGTTAGGACGTCTTGGCATCCTTTTACCATAGCAAGCTCTCCTTCAGAAAGGGGCTCATTAAAGTTTGGAATTAAAACTTTTGGTAAATTCACACAAAGACTCTCTCAACTCTCAGCTGGAGATACAATTTATATAAAAGGACCTTATGGGAATTTCACCTTTGACGAAAACGCTTATGAGAAGCGTGTATTCATAGCAGGTGGTATAGGTATCACCCCCTTCTTAAGCGCTCTTAAATATGCAAACGACAACGATTTTAAAAGTAAGATGACCCTAATATACACAACCCAATCACTTACTGACCTAGCCTTCGTGGAGGATATAAAAAAACTTGAAAAAGAAAATGATAATTTTACAGCTCATTTTGTAATAAAAAATGTAGATAACAAAGAAAAGTTACAGCCAAACATGCAATGCGGAAGGGTAGATATAGGAATGCTTCATTCTATCCTTGGTCCAGATGTTAAAGATAGCCTTTTCTTGCTTTGTGGGCCAACTCCTTTTATGAAAGCAATGCAAGGTAACTTAAAAGTCCTCGGTGCTCCAAGCAGAAAGATAAAATTTGAATCATTTGCCACAAATTCAATCTCTATAAAGGCAAATTATAAGATTTTCATACCTGCACTTGGCGTATCAGCACTACTCTTATTTTTCGCCTTAAACTCTATCTCCTTAGCCGCAGAAAAGAAATTTATAGCCAAAAAAGTGCAAGAATCTCCATCTCTGTTAGTAGAAAATCAAAACACGGCAAATACAATAAACTCAGATCTTCAAAGCAGAGAGAAAATATTTATAATAAATGACAAAATCATCTCAAGGATGACAAGACTTCTAAATGAAAAAGAAGCGAAAATAATCGAGCTAAACAAAAAAAGATTAGCTCTACTAGAAGAAAGGACTACTATAAATGCCCTAAATCTACCCGTTGCGACAAAAAATCCGACGACACCTCCTGTCTCAAGCCCAACTCCTAAGCCAGCGCCCACCATAATAAGAAGAGTCGTTACTAAGTCCGTTCAAGCTACACCGCCACTCATTGTAAAAACTCCACCACCAGTAGTGCCTATCATAAAAATTCCACCACCAGCTCCTACACCAACTCCAAGAACAACCGTATCATAAGATTATTATTAACTTTATAAAAAATAAAATGAAAAATAAATTTAAAAAATCAACTAAAGTGTTATTATTATCTCTAATAGTGATTATAGGACTATTCTCTATAGGGTCTATAGTAGTAAGAGCAGATGACCATGAAGATGATGGGTATGAATACTCAAAAGAATATAAAGATGGTAAACGTGAAGAAGAAAAAGAGAATAAGGTTCACTACAAAGAGGAGGCTGCACCAGAATATTTAGAGACAGTATCTGCTGAACAAATGCAATTTCCTGTTGCACCTCCAGAACCAAAAGAAATCATAACCTATGAAGAAATAGTTGGGGAAATAATAGAAGAACCGCAACTAATCGAAGAAGAAAAGCCTATTGTAAAAACAAAAGTACAAGATATTCCTGATCAGCTCCTAGACTCAGACAATGACGGCGTGCCTGATTCTTTAGACCAACACCCTGGTGAAGATGATCTAATCTATGCAGTAAAAGATGTAAACGAAGATGGTATAACCGATGATTTCGCATATTTGGCAAATAGCATATATGGAAATATTCGATAGTATAAAGACGTTAGGAACAGATTTCACCGTTCTTATCGTCTCAGAAGACAAAGTGGAAACAAAAAAGGATATCCAAGAAATTTGTAATCTTGCAATTTTATTTGATGAACATTTTAGTCGTTTTCGAAGCGACAGCGAGCTGACTAAACTAAATGATTCAGCAGGAGGTAATTTTATAGCAAGCGATGAGCTGATTGATATACTTAATAAAGCTCAAAGATTTCACAAGCTCACTGGTGGAATCTTTGACCCAACTATATTAGAAGCGCTTGAACAAATTGGGTATAAAGAGAGTTTTAATATATTGAGTAATAATAATGACCCTGATACACAATTAGATACGGATGAGATGATAAATACTTTCTTTGATAGGCCACCTTTCTCAATATCCATTATAGATAAAAACACAAACTTAATATCTACACCTAAGAGACTTAAGATCGATCTTGGTGGATTAGGAAAAGGATATCTACTAGATTTACTGGCAAAAAAACTTAAAGAAAAATATAATAATTTCTGGATATCTGCCGGTGGTGATATGATCTTACATGGGAAAGATAATCTATCAGGTATTTGGCATGTAGGAGTGCAAAATCCGATAAAGCATAGAGAGGATTTATTAAAGATACGTGTCCTTGGAGATAGCTTATCGATAGCCACTTCTGGAACAACCAAAAGAAGGGGAATTAAAAATGGATTCTCTTGGCATCATATAATAGACCCTAGGACAGGCCTACCAGTAAATAATGACGTACTAGCCGTCACGGTTATAGCTAAAAATGCGCTTGAGGCTGATATCTTAGCAAAGACAATCTTAATAATGGGAAAAGAAGAAGGGATTAACTTTATAAATAAGTTGCCTGAAGTTGAATGCCTGATGATAGACAAACAAATGCACTTCACTTTTTCCAAGCAGATGAAAAATTATATAATTTGATTAATATAAATAAAAAAAGATTAATTCTAATATTTATGGCAATATTATTTGCTATATTTTTGATACCATCTTTTTCTGTAAATGCCTTTGAGTCACTTTATAAGTTCTCTCCTCCAAAAGATAGCGACTTTGATGGGTTGACTGACCAAGCTGAAATACAAAAATTTCATACAAACCCCCTTGAAGCAGACACTGATAAAGATGGCTTTATAGATGGAGCTGAAGTGCTCTCAAATACAGACCCTAACAACGCTAGTGACCCTAAAGACACTTTCTCTCTGGTAGATTATGAAGAGTACACACAAAATTACCAAAAAGTCGTTAGCCTAACTCAATCAAAGTTTTCTGCTTCGTGGCCATGGTATATATCAAGGTCATCTGGGATCATCGCCTACATATTACTTTTTCTCATCATCGTATCTGGCATAGGGATAAAAACAGGCTTCATTTACAAAATCACAAACCCAGACTTGTCATGGGTTATACATAGGAATATAGGTATTATTATGTCTATATCCATAATAATTCATTTTGTCTCTCTTATGTTTGATGAGTACATTAAATTCACTGTGTTAAATGTTTTATCTCCTTTTGCTCCAAAAGTAGGTGGGATCTATCTTAGTATTGGAATTATCAGCTTCTATATAATTATAGCGGCTATTGTCACATCATTTTTTTACCAACAAAAATACCCTAGGTTATGGCAAGTTGTGCATTACCTGCCATATCCAACTTTCATATTAATATTTCTTCACGGCATAATGATGGGAAGTGATTCAAACACTCTTATAATGCAAACTGTATATTGGTCTACAGGGATAAGTTTTGTGTTACTACTCGTTTATAGGATCTCTTATATCTTCAAACCAGCAAAATAATTCTCTTATTCCTTATATAGGAATTACTCACAAATTTACTTAAACGAACGACTCATCCTCTAATTAGAGGATGAGTCGTTCGTCTTGCTTGACTTTTTAATTGTATTATGCTTCAATAGACATATCAAATCGAGTCTGTAAGAGGAACGAAGTCGGGTTTTTATCGTACAGTATTTTAGGTTTGAACTTTATTCGCACTAGTTTTTCTTACAATGAATCAAGGAACTATAGCTCGTCTCACAGATCGTGGATTTGGCTTCATAGCTCAAGAGGGAGAGGAAAAAGATGTTTTCTTTCACGCAAATGAGTTAAAGAATGCCAGCTTCGACGAACTTCGTGAAGGCGACAAAGTAACATTTGACACAGCAGAGGGTCCTAAGGGAGTCAATGCTGTTAATGTAAACAAGGCGTAATTACGCTTTAACAAAAACATCCCGCCCTGCGGGGTGTTTTTGTTAAGATAGTATACTTTCTACACGATTGATGTTAACATATTCTTTCAACTGGAATTTAAATATGAAGAAAAATCATCCGACTTTATCTTAAATAATAATTTTAAAAATGGAAATCAGAAATATAGCTATAATAGCCCATGTAGATCATGGCAAAACGACACTTACAGATGCCATATTGCGCCAAACAGGCGCCGTAGAAACAGGAGTAAGTATGGACAGTAACACACTCGAAAAGGAGCGTGGTATTACCATTTACTCTAAAAATGCAGCTGTCACTTATAAAAACACTAAGATAAATATAGTTGATACACCTGGGCACGCAGATTTTGGATCAGAAGTAGAGCGTGTACTTCGTTCTATAGATTCAGTTCTTCTTATTGTCGATGCCCAAGAAGGACCTATGCCTCAGACTCGTTTTGTACTTAAGAAGTCTCTTGCTCTTGGACTCAAGCCAATACTCGTTATAAATAAGATTGATAAACCGGCAGCAAATCCTGAAAGTGCTCACGACAAAGTATTTGAATTATTCTCTGAGCTTGGTGCGACGAACGAACAACTGGACTTCCCTGTGATATATGCCATAGGAAGAGAGGGGATAGCTAAGAAGGAAGTAACTGACGAGTCTAAGGACTTAACTCCTCTTTTGGACTTAATTTTAGAGAAAGTACCAGCTGCCTCTGGAGACGCAAGTGCTTCGTTTCTCGCTCAGCCCTTTAATCTTGCGTATGATAATTTCTTAGGCAGAATCGCTGTGATAAGAATTTACAGTGGTAAAATAAATGCCGGTGACACTGTATATATAAAAAAAGGTGATAAATTAAATAAATATAAAATAACTAAACTCTTTGCTTTTGAAGGAGTATCTAGAGTGGAAGTAACTACGCTAGAGGCTGGCGATATAGGGATGATCGCTGGGATACCAGACGTCTACATAGGCGACACTTTAGCTGGCTCTCCAGATGTGCCACTCCTTGAAACTATTGCCGTGGATGAGCCTACTATTGAACTTACCTTTCTTATAAATAACTCTCCTTTTGCCGGACGAGAAGGAAAATTTGTAACAAGTCGCCAGATAAGAGAAAGGCTTGAGAAAGAACTTGAGGTAAATGTAGGACTAAAGGTAGATTTTGACTCTGCAAGTGGTGATCAGTTTACTGTCTATGGTAGGGGAGAGCTCCATGTCGCTATACTCCTTGAGAATATGCGTCGTGAAGGATATGAAGTCCAAGTATCTCAACCGCAAGTTATTACGAAAGAAATAGAAGGAAAACTCCACGAACCATTTGAAGAGATAGTGATAGACGTCCCAAGCGATTGCCAGGGTTCTATCATAGAAAAACTAAGCAAAAGAGGCTCAATCCTCAAAAATATGGAAATTCATGAAAGCCGAGCGATGCTTGTATTTGAAGGACCTAGCCGTGGACTCTTTGGGTATCGTAATAAGTTTGTGATAGATACAAAAGGAGAGGGGATAATGGCCACTAGGAACATCGGATATCGCCGACATGTAGGAGAGATTGCCAGACAAGAAGTCGGCTCTATGATCTCACAAGTCTCCGGTAAAACACTAGCTTATTCTCTTGATAATCTTCAGACTCGAGGGACTCTATATGTCAAAGAAAATACCGAAGTCTATGAAGGTATGGTAATAGGAAATACTTCTAAAGGGGAGCAGATGACAGTAAACCCTATTAAAGGGAAACAGCTTACTAATATGCGCGCCTCTGGCTCTGATGACGCAGTGAAAATTGTCCCTCCGCACCTATTGACGATAGAAACTGGACTAGAGATTATGGCTAAGGATGAATATCTTGAGGTCACACCACAAAGCGTCCGCTTAAGAAAAAAGTTTCTTAAGGAATCCGAGAGAAAGAAATAAAAACAGAAAGTAAAAGACTCTTAATCTCTTTTTTTTAACCCCTATTGAAAAATAGGGGTTATTAATATATCCTAGGACTACAGTCAGCTCATTTAAAAATAGATTAATTAAATCTTATATAAAAGGAGGGTTCTATGAGAAAAGTTATAGTTCGTGATCTTAATTCTTATTTTTCTTATATTAATAGTTTTCCTCTCCTCAGTAGAAGAGAAGAACTAGAACTTGCTTACAAAATAAAAAAAGGTGGAGTATTAAGTGTCGCCGCATTTGAAAAGATGGTAAATTCGAATCTTAGACTAGTTGTCAATATAGCTAAAAGATTTACAAGAGTTAGTTATCGCCTAAGCTTTAGTGATTTAATTCAGGAAGGGAATGTAGGGCTAATTTTAGCCATCAATAAATTCAAGGGAGAAAAAGGTTGTAGGTTATCTTCTTATGCTACTTACTGGATACGGCAAACTATAAGAAGTGCCCTAAGAAGAGAGTCAAATGAACTTCGCCTTCCTACTCACACTAGTGTAGATATAAGTAATTTTAGAAAAACTTCCAAGGAGCTTTCTACCAAACTAGGGCGCGAGCCATCTCTAGAAGAAATATCGGATAAGATAAAACTCACCAGGACTA
Source organism: uncultured Candidatus Saccharibacteria bacterium (assembly GCA_964560655.1). Lineage (GTDB taxonomy): Bacteria > Patescibacteriota > Minisyncoccia. The sequence goes on from CAZLLR010000001.1 coordinate 82,917, forward strand.
AAGGGGGAGGATTAAAAAAAGTAGAAATGCTAGAAGCAATAAGCAAAAGGCATTTTTATTCTCTTAATGCTCCGGCTGTAGGGACAGATACAAACTTAATAGAGTTTATACCGAATCCTTCTAGTATAGATCCGATAAAACCAATCGAGAAAAAAACTAGAAGAAATAGACTAAGAAAGATCTTAGGTAGTGGACTTCTTACAGAAAAAGAAGTGACTATCATCAAACTTCGCTTCGGGTTTACAGGAGATCAAGATGGTCAAACTCTTGAAAAGATAGGTGACGAATTTGGTGTTACCAGAGAAAGAATACGTCAAATAATAGAAACATCTCTTTTTAAATTAAAGGAAAAGTACTCTCAAGAGCTCAAATATTTATACTAGCCATATATAAATGATAATTATCATTTATATATGGCTTTTCTTTTTTAATTCCCATTCATATCAACTATCAGCCCACCCCAAGTAAAATCCTTGGCTCCCAAACCTTCACCAGTTTGCGGGTTAAAATACTCTCTAAATCCAGATTTTTTTATAAGTTCTATGGATTTCTTTTTTATATCATCGGCTATATCAGTAAAACCATAGTTCAATAATCCTTTATGAATAATCCAATTTGTGGCAATCCATGTTGGACCACGCCAAAATCCGCTAGGGTCAAAAGACGGCTCATCGATAGATACAGTAGGTACCGAATATTCTAATTGAAATTCTTTGTTATTTAAAAGATGCTTTTCTACAAGCTCTTTCGCCTCTCCTTGAGTCAGTATATTAGCAAAGAGGGGGGAGAAAATAGCCCATGTCTTTAGTTTTATCTTTTGGTAATCTTCTCCATAAGTTGACCAGAAAAGACCATCTTCATACATAAGAGTTCTCATTGCTTTTATTATCATCTCTCTTTTTTTATTAAAATAAGCAACGTCGTGACTATTGCCAAGCTTTTCAGCAATACTAGAGAGTGCCCGTAAATTTTCCACCATAATGACATTAAACGGTACATCTTTAACCCAAAAAAAATTCTTCATACAAAATGGTGCATCAAAGTTACATGTTTTATTTTCTTTTACCAATAGCAGTCTTTTCTCTAAGCTCTTTTCCCTGGTCTGTACAGGGGGCAGGTTGAGCAGAGTATCAAACCTTGGAGAATTATCCTCCCCGGACTCATCTGGGTCAATAATACCGATGAGGTCATTCTCGTGCGGATCACGGTCATTTATAAGATATTTGTAGAAGTGGAATAGAGGAATATAGATACTCTTCAAGAACTCTAGGTCACTATCTTTTTGAAATATCTGCCAAGCAGCATAAGCAAGCATTGGCGGCTGAGTAATACTACTTGTGCCGTCTTTTCCCCAATCAAAGTTTATAACATCCTTCTTTTCCCAGTAGATCATATGTGGCACCATGCCATTGTTAAACTGTTTAGAAATAATAGAGAGGAGTTCTTTTTTAGCATCTTCTACATTAAAATGGCTTAGAATTATAGCGTGGAAACATGAGTCCCAAAGCCATTGGTATGGGTATGTTATAGGAGAGGGAACAGTGTATTGGTGTTCTCCGGAGGTTCTCCTATTCTTCAGCATAAGGTCCAGTACCGACTTTTTAATATCATCCATATTTTATCTTTTTAATAAATTAAGACTTGAACTTCTTTTATTATTTTACTGGCTCTTTGCCTGTTGAAGCCAAATATTCTTATAAGATCATCGGCGGTATAAGGAGCAAGGTCACGAGCTAACATCATATTATGCTTAACGAATTCTCCTTGTGCAAATTTATTTACAGCAGGTAATACTGTAATAGGGTAAAGCTTGTTCTTTAAGATAATATCTTTAAGTCCTTCTTTTGCAGGATGCCTCCAACTCGTCATCTTAAGCCCCCTACAGCGACCGTATCTTACTGCAGTCTTAGTGAACTCAGTGTTCGTTATAAGCCACATCTTATGATTATGATGCGAGGATTCTTTTCTCTCTTTTGTATAAGCTATATCGATAAGACGCGCGTCCGCATACATTGCCACGTCAATGTGAGTCTTAATGCCCGAGCTATTGTGATACTTAGCTTCTACAAGAAAATGTTCGTCACCTTTCTCAGCCACAAGGTCCACTTCGTGAGTCACACACCTGCCTTTCATCATTTGATTTAATTTTACATCATAGTTTAAGGAGCTTATAACTACGCTTAGAAATTTTTCAAAATTAAAACCGGCAGGACCAAGCTCTGCGATACCCCTCTTGAGACTATAATTTGCCGCCACTGTAAAATTATCTTTCATAAGATATTGCGAAGCCCTCCTAAAGATCTGACTAGTCGTCATCCCTGGCTTTACTTCACCTCCAATCCTAGAACAGACATTTTCTACTAAATCACCGGGGGCACCAGCCTTCTTCAAAGAAAGACAAAACTTATTCTTACTGAAAGGCTCTTTTTCTCCCGATGCTTTTATAATTTCCATAATTAGATTATATACCAATTTCAAGTATTAATAAATTTGACATGTTAAGAAAGTTATTAAAAAATACCCGAAATGTCGGATATTTTTTCTTTTTTAATCTCCCAGATTGTAAATATTATTCTTTTACTACAACTTCACTTATCACAATAGATTCAACAGGTATATCTCTTTCTGCTGTCTCTACTTTAGCTATAGCATCAACCACCTCCATACCACTTATAACCTTCCCAAAGACAGGGTGCTTACTTGCCATAGGCTCTTTATCAAAATCTAAGAAAACATTATCACCAAGATTAATAAAGAACTGACTTCCTCCAGAGTTTGGCCCACTATTTGCCATAGATATAGTTCCTCGTAGATTTGAAAGTCCTTCTACAAATTCATCTTCTATCGCATAACCTGGCCCACCTGTACCATATTTTGAATTATCTTCTTCTTTAGAGTTGGGGTCTCCACCCTGTATCATGAAGTCGCTTATAACTCTATGGAATTTTGTTTTATTATAAAAACCTTCTTTAGAAAGCTTCAAGAAATTACCTGCTGTTACTGGCATCTTGTCTACAAAAAGTTCTATCCCTATGTCACCTTTATTTGTCTTAAGTATTATTGTTGGATTATTCATTTTTTCTTTTTCTATTGTTATATTATCATCCTGTGTATTTGGAAAGGCGTATATCCAAGCCAAAACACCTACTATAATAATTGCTATTGCTATTAATAATGTTTTTGTACTATTCATATAAAGTTAACTGTTATGCTTTTAATTTCCGTCTATATCTAGTATATTATAAGTATTATCAATTAAATTTCAAATAAGCTATGGGTAAAATAAATAAAAACTATATATACATCGCTATTGTCGTATTAATAATTGCCGGGCTGTATATAACAAAGACAAAAAATAAAGATGTATCACTTGAAGTTATCGACGATAATTCCAGCTTCGGTAATATTGAAGACCAAGACTTAACAGCTAATTTACTGGAAAGTGCCACAGAAAAGACGGCGAAGATGATGACTCTTGAGATCTATCTTCCTAATTCCAATATGATTATTAATACTGAAGATAGTTGCAAAGAAGTCTTTCCTGTAAAACGTACTGTTACAGAAACAATCGCCCCAGCCAGGGCTTCCCTTAAAGAACTCTTCAGGGGGCCGACAAAGGAAGAGGAAAAACTAGGTTTCAGCACCTCTCTCTCTAAAGACATAAAAATCCAAAAATTAACCATAGAAGAAGGAGTAGCAATAGTGGATATTAATACTTTAAATACAGGAGAAGTTGAGATGTGTGACGTAAAACAGGCTTACAAAGAACTCTCAGAGACGCTAAAACAATTTCCAACAGTAGATGAAGTTTCCATCTCGATCAATGATGAAGATACGAAATCATTTTAAGCTTATCTTCTATAAATTTTATAAAAAATATCTCGTCATAAGACGAGATATTTTTTATAGAAACAAGAATTGATTTAACCCCTCTTCTTAAGCCAGCAATTCCTACATGTTACAGGAGTACCTTCTCTTGGTTCAAAAGGAAGCTGATTAATAGCGCCTCCACAGTCACTACAGGTCCAATTGCCTTCAATCATTTTTTTTGGAGATAGATCCTTTTTACCTGCTCCAGCACTATGGCAATCTTTACAAGTGAGTTGAGCTAACCTTGAAGGATCTGGGTCAAACGGAAGCTGGTTAATCTCTCCTCCACACTTACCACATTTCCAGTTTCCTTGAAACATTTTTCTAGGAGAATCATCAAATTTTCCAAACGCCATACTAAATACTATTTTTCTTAATTTAAATAAAACGACCTTTTAATTTTAAGCCTTCTTAGTTATTAGAATCTGTTTTTAAACTTTTCAAAAAACAGATTCTAATAAGGTCTCTCGACTTATTTAAAAACAATTTTATATCTATTGAGCAGAAAGTCAAGAAATAAGTCAATCAAACGATACTCCTTATCCTTCTGACTAGGTAGTTAGTATGTCTATCAATCTATCTGGCTTAGAATTAAAATATTTTTTAGTAGCAATAGTCAAAAGATACGGGTCACATCCATTTTTCTTAATCTCATTATCATTATCTAACACAAATCTTTCTGGCGCACTAATAAGTTTCTCATCTATAAGGGAACTAACTTTTTCAATCTTTTTTAACCCTTTAGCTAAGGTGCTAAGACCTGATTCTTCAACCCATCTTCTATGTTTTTTTGCACCTATATTTATAAGAGCTTGTTCAATAGGCAATATAGACCGCAAGTGATGCAGGTGACTTGCTTGACCAGCACAATCCTCAGAGAAAGAACGATACCCGAAGCCTGTCTCAAGAGAAAAAGAGGATCTGATAATACTCTCTAAGTGACTTGGTGTAATATCTCCCTCATCAAGAAAAAATAATGAATGAAGGATATCTGAACTAATAGTCTTAATAGGTCCATTACTATCAATAGCCATACACAACTGCCCCGTGTTCCTGCTAAAGAGATAATTAATAAGATAATCTTTCATAAATTTTATTGCTGGCTCTAAAGAATCGTCTTTAAGTAAGAACGAGGCACTCTTTAATGCGCGCATATTTTGAATATGAGCAAGTGAATAAGAAATAGGGTAGACGGGTTCGCCATCTTCTCTTCCCAATATTTCTGAATCTTTCCAATATGTAACCTTCAAAGCAAAATGATTACTTCCGCAAAAGGAAGGGTCTTCAATAAATGAATATCCGTTTAGATGATTTTTTATTAATTTTACTGCTTGTCTTATGTTATCTTTATGCACCTCAGCAAAATAATCGTCTCCAGACATTTTCTGGTAAACCTCATGGCCTATAAGAAAAAGTGCTGTTGTATCACAAGCATTGTACTCGTTTGAAAGACCTCTCTTCTGCGAAGAAGGGAATTCATTAAATATTTTTCCAGGCTCTTCTCCAGAGAAAGGATCTTTTTTCGAACCCTGCCTTTCCGCGCATAGAGAAAGTTGGTCTTTAAGCATCTCTTCGTCCATCATCAATATAGATGAAAGAAGACCGTCTCGAGACGAATTCTTCATGACATTAGGAAACCCAGAGCAGTAAATATCAAAATCTCCATAATGAACACTAAGACGCTCCAGCCCTTCGTCTGGAGTTAATGATCTAGAGTCATCAGCAAATATCATTCTTACATTATAAACTATAAAAAATAATTAAGAAACAATAAAATCTAAGTATTTTTAAAATACCTCCCATTAAAGACACTAGGTTCTCCCTATTTCAATAATTCAATATCTTTTAAAATATTTTTAATTATTTTTTGTACATTAAATACTTTTTCTGTTTTTTTTATCTCACTCAAATCAGCCCTCGTTTCAGGTTTCTTAGGAAGAAAGAGGGAGCAACAGTCTTCATGTGGAATGATAGATATATCATAAGTGCCTATCTCTAAAGCTTTCTGTATAATTTCCTTTTTATCAAAACCAATTAGTGGTCGGAGAATAAGCATTCGGACAGCGTCTTGTGTGGCAGTAATATTCTCTGCTGTCTGAGAAGCAACCTGCCCTAAAGATTCTCCTGTACCCAAAACTATAATTTTTTCTTTTCTAGCGACCTCTTCAGCAACCTTAAACATAAACCGCCTATAAAATATTATCCTAAACTTATCTGGAGCACTCAGCATAATCTCCTTTTGAGTCTCGGCAAATGGGACAAAATAAATTTTAGATTTATGTTGAAAATTACTTAAAACACCAATAAGACTCTTTACTTTATCTAAAGAACTTTGAGACGTGTAGGGAAGAGAATGAAAATGTATGTAAGATACCTCAAGACCTCTCTTCATAAGGTAATAAGCAGCAACAGGAGAATCTATCCCCCCAGACACAAGAAGAAGAGCCTTGCCGGATACGCCAATAGGCAAACCGCCGAGACCTTTTATTTTGCTAAAATAAATAAAAGCAAAATTATCAACTATCTCTATAAAACAATTAAGTGCAGGTTTTTCTAATTTTACTTTTATACCACCTATATTATCGAGTATATACCCACCCACTTTCATATTCACATCTTGAGAAGTAAACGGCAGGTCTTTCTTAGACCTCTGAGTTGTCACCCTAAAGGTCTTGAACTTTCTCGTGTTCGCCAAACTCAATGCCTTTGCCTTGATAGACTCAATATCCTGAGGCGAAGAAAAAGCAAAAGTAAAATAAGCAATACCGAAAGTCCGGCTAAAAATCTTTTCTATATTTTTAATATTCTTTTTACCTTTTAGAGAAAGCTTAACCAACAATCTTCCTGAAATTCGCTTAACATATTCAAAATCACCTGGTGACCCTAACGTTAAACCAGTCTTTATATTCTCTATTAATTTATCTTCAAAAAACTTTCTATTTTTACCCTTAAGCCCTATCTCATCATAATGGCAAATTGCATAGTCATAAAAAGTATCCTTTTTCATATTTGATTTTTATAACACGGATACATCTTAAAAACAATCAAGTAGCACACCCTTTAAAACTTCCACTAAATAAGCAATAATAACTTTATTATGAAGAGTAAAATCTTAAATATTTACAAGCCCCTTGGCCTTTCACCACTTGAGGCAATAAGACGCTTTATAGAGCAAAATAGAGCCTATGAGGAGCTTAAGATGACCTACGCTGGCCGACTTGATCCTATGGCTGAAGGGGTGCTTTTAGTGTTAGCAGGGGATGCCGTCCACGAGAAAGATCAGTATCTTAAAGTGGAAAAAGAATATGAAGCTGAAATCTTGTTCAGCCTTGAGACTGACACTTACGATACACTAGGCCTGCCTGTGGAAAAAGAAAGGGTTATAATAACAGAAGAAAAAATACAAAAAGAAGTCGCTAAACTTAAAGGAAATATCTCTCTGCCTCTACCTGCTTACTCTTCTTATAAGGTAAAAAGTAAACCCCTTTTTATTTGGGCAAGGGCCGGCAAATTAGATGAAGTTGAAATACCTATAAGAAAGACTAAAATATATAGTATAAAATATTTGAGAAGCTACGAAATTGATAAGATAAAACTCAATAAGGTAATACAGAAACGGATTGATAAAGTCTCCGGAGACTTCAGGCAAGAAGAGATAAAAACTCAATGGAAGAAACTATTAAAAAATGAAGCGGTTGAAAAATTTAAGGTAGCGAGGATAAAATTCACCGTATCAAGCGGGACATACATAAGGTCTATAGCTCACGAACTCGGAGGGCGCCTCGGCACAAGCGCTATTCTTTTTTCCCTTATACGAACAAGAGTAGGGGGGTATGAAATAAAGGATTCTATTAAACTTACTTGAACGGCTCAACCGGTTGAGCCGTTCAAGTAAGTTTAATATAAAGAGACGCTTAGATAGTTAAATATTTTTTTATTTACTATTTTACACTCAGGATTTTAATGATATAATAGAAGCATGAAAATAAGTCAAAAATTACATCAGTTTACAGACGAGAAAGCCCTTATCATCATAACGGGTGCACAAGAAGCTGATTTCCACATAGCTTCAGACAGTGAGATAGACAAGATCGATTCATTCAAACTTGAGAAAATTCACTTCTCTGATAGTGAAGGATTTTTCGACAGATCAGGTGGAGGAGGGGAAACAGGTGTTTCAGGCTCAATCAAAGAACCTCCAAAAGAAGAGTATCGGCAGAAATTCCTTAAAGAGCTAACGGCTCATCTTAAAGATATAGAAGGCAAGCAAGAGATAACAGGCGTCTATCTCTTCACTCCGGACTACTTAATCAACATGGTAAAAGATACAATGTCAAAAGAATTACAAGGCAAGATAAAGTTTACAGCAAAAGGCAATTACTACCATGAACATCCTTTCGAATTAATAAAAAAAATAAGTCCTACCAAGTAAATATATGTTTGATAAATTAAAACAGTTAAAGCAAATGAAAAATATGTCTCAATCTATCCAGAGCGAAAAGATAGAGGCCGAAGAGGAGGGGACTCGTGTCGTGATAAACTGCGCATTTATGGTAGAGGAAATCTCGCTAAACCCAGAAATAGATAAAGATAGGCAAGAAGTAGTCTTAAAAAACTGTCTTAATAAAGCAGTTAAAAAAGCTCAGATGGCAGTTGCAAAGAAATTCTCAGGCTTAATGTAAAATACTCCCTATATATTACCAAATTACACTATTTAGTGTAATTTTTTGGCAATATGATCGTCTATAATATATGAAAAAACGTTTTTTAAAAGCCTATAATGACTATTCCCCAAGTATCTTGAGGCATATCTACTTTAGGGTAAATAATCAAGAGCTTGCTGAAGATTTAACCCAAGAAACCTTTTTTAAGACTTGGCGCTATATCTCAAAGAAAGACACTGAAATAGCTAATTTAAAGACCTTTTTATATAAGGTGGCCAATAATCTTATAATTGATTATTATCGACAAAAAAATAACAAAATGACAGTGGCAATCGACGAAGTTAGCGAAGAGTTCATCGCTACTGAATCCCAACAAGAGAAAGAAGCTGATCAGGCATTTGATAAAAAATTAGTAGAAAAATTTTTACTTAAACTTAAAGACGACCAAAAGCAGGTCCTCCTTTATCGCTATATTGATGATCTTAGTATATTAGAGATAAGTAAGTTAACTGGTAAGACAAAAGAAAATATAAGGGTCATAATCCACAGGGGATTAAAAGCGCTCAAGGAGCAAATGAAATATGATTAAAAATATAAAAATAATTAAAGAACTAAAAAGGCTCAAGAAGAAGCCTGTTAATCAAATTTTCTTAAACTCACTAAAAATGAGGCTTGAAGTGCTAGTAAAAACTAATCCTGTTGACGAAAGAGTGCGAAAACCTGTTCACCATACACTAAGAAGTATATTTAAACTCCGAGTTGTTAAGGTGTCTTTTGCTGTATTTATGGTCACTCTACTTTTAGGCGCTAGTGCTGCGAGAGCTTCACAGGGAAGCTTGCCTGGGGAGAAACTATATTCTATAAAAATATTTACTGAAGAAGTACGTTCTAAAACTACCTTAAAAAATAAAGACAGAGCAAGATTAAGTATGAGTTTTGCCGCCAAGCGTATAAAAGAGATAGAAGAAATGTTAGAAGAAACTGAGATTGAGTCTGATAAGTTAGAAATAGCATTAAATCAATTTGAGAAAAATCTTACAAAAGCTACAAATATCATGAGGGAAGAAAAAATGATAATTGATGATATAGGGGTTGAAACAGCAGAGATACACCAGGATATCAAAGAGAAAAAAGAGGTCCTAGAAAGAACTATAAGGGAAAAGAAAGTACGTATGGAAGACAAAGAAAAAGAGATCGAAGAAAAGATAAAGCTAGCCACCCCTGAAGAAAAAGAAAATAATGAAACACTGATAGACGAACTTATAGGGTTAAAAATAAATAAGGAGATTTTAGAGTTTAAAGAAAAAGACGTTCAAAAGATATTAGAAGATGCAGAAAAGACTGAGGAGATAAAAGAGGCTGGAAGCAAAAATAGTACTCTCAAAGAACAAAGAGATGCGCAGTTAAAAATTGAAAGGAGGGAGGTATATAACAATAGAGAAATAATCAGGAGTAGAGAAGAAGCTGGAAAGGAAATAAGGAAAAAGGTATTAGAGAAGATTGAAAGTGACAGAAAAGAAAAAGCTGAAGAGGAAAAGAATTTTAAAGATAAGGATAAAGATTAATAGTGAAGTTATATACCTATTGATGTTTTTAGAAAACAAAGGGTATAATAGAGTAAAAGATATTAACTAAAGTTTATTGGCCTAACAATAAAATAATATGGACTTAGATGATCGTATAAAAAAATATTTAAAGATAACTGGTATTTTTATAATGCTCGTCTTATCTTATACGGCACTATCATTTGCAGCTTCTTATTCTAGGTCAATAGACCCAGCATCCCTCAGAAGTTTTTCCGTGTCAGGTGAGGGTAAGGTAGTATCAATACCTAATGTAGCTCAGTTTAGCTTTAGTATAGTAACCGAAGGGGGAGTAAACGTTGCTGAATTACAAAAAGAAAATACTAATAAAGCGAACAAGGTGATTGATTTTGTAAAATCCAATGGAGTCGAAGAAAAAGATATTAAAACTCAAAACTATAACATAGAACCAAGGTATCAATATTTTTCTTGCAATAACAGAATTCTTACATCTGAGCCAAAGCCTTGTCCGCCTAGTGAAATAGTCGGATACACCATAAGGCAAACATTATTTGTAAAGATTCGGGACTTCGACAAGACGGGTGACATCCTAAGTGGAGTTGTCATAAGTGGTGCTAATAACATCTCATCTCTAAGTTTCACTATCGATGACGAGAAAGCCGTCCAGAAGGAAGCTAGAAATGTCGCCATAAAAGAAGCTAGAGATAAAGCTAAAGAGATTGCGAAAGCTGCAAAATTCAGATTAGGGGATATAATCTCCATCAATGAGGGATTCTCAAGCCCAATAGTACGCTATGGTATAGGTGGTGAAACTGCCATGAGCTTTAAAGATACGGGTGCACTGGCACCTTCTATAGAGCCAGGATCTCAAGATGTTGTCATAAATATAACTATACAATACGAGATACGATAATTTAACTAACAAACTATGGCCTTAGATAACAACGGGGAAGCAGCTCAAGGAGACCAAAGATGTCCATTTTGCCATAAAGAGCTCATTATAAAAGATCATCTTTTATTTTGTCCCAAGTGCAGTGTGTTTATAGGTGACCCGAAAACTTTCACTGGGTCACTCCCGACCAATGATACTATTAAAAACAACTCCCTTGAAAGAGGAGAGGAGCGAATGGCAAAAAAGAAGAGAAGTGGGATATGGCAAGTAGCTATCCTAATACTTATACTTGTAGTGTCTTTCACTATATATCAGTTTAAACTCTGGACATTCATTGTGGGAGTCGATTATTCTTCCGTAAAAGAACTACAAAAAGAGATACCTTTCGTGATATATCTACCGAAGAAAATTCCTTTTGGTTATAGATTAAAAGAAGAAGCTACTAATCTTAACTATGCTAAATCCGGCAAAGTTGATTCTATAGATTTTACCTACAGAAAAACAGGAGGGTGTATTATCAATATATCTTTATTTCCTATAAACAATGGGTTTACTCCGAACAACAAGACGGTAGAGGAGTTATTCCTAAGTCTTTCTTCTGGTAAAAATTTTAATAATACAGTCGTCGGCGATCAAGATGTATATACTAGCAAATCAGAATTAATACTTACAGAAAAAAGTTCAACTTTATATCAATCCATAGCGATAGTAACATCCGGTACTTTCATTCTTAGACTAGAGTACTTAGGGCCAACTTGGTTAACTGAGAATGAAATTCTATCTATTGCTGGGTCTCTAAGACCAATAGATAATCTGTAGATATAAATTTATTTCTTTGTCTGCTTTAAAACAACAAATTCTTTCTTTTCCCTAAAAGATAGAATTTTGTTCTGTAGTTTACTTACAAGAAGAGGAAGTAATTTGCTTAATTTTTTTTCATCTGGGCTTAGTATCTCTTCCCATTTATTCTCTGGCACTAAGACCTCTTTTACTTTATCCATATCAAAAGAGAATCTCTCTTGGACATTCTTCGTGATGAAACCACGCGAGCTAAAGACACGAGCCACCTTGCTCGACTCCATAAAAGTCAGTATATCCTCACGAAGCTCTTTTAATCTTTTTTTATTTTTTTCTTCAACCTCTTTTATCTCGAAAAATTCAGTTATTACTTTAGCGACATCTTCTTCACTTTTTGTTTCTGGTTTGTCTTTCTTGTATTCATGCGACCACATAGGACAAATCTTCTTATACCCACAATAATCACATAAAGCTGAAGGAGTAGGGGAGAAACTATTTTTCTCTTCTTTTTCCTCCACTTCCTTTATGGTGGCTAATATAAAATCTCGCGTCTTATTTATATCCTCTTGGGGATTTTCTTTTTCGGCAGTTATCTTTTCATTATGCTTAAGGAAGTATAACGATAACTTTATTTTTGAAGCGGGGAGTCGAGGCCACCTGTCTTGGAGAGCCATATGGTAGAGAGAGAGCTGTAAATTATCTTTAAGCATCTCCGCACTAGGCATCTTCTTGCCTGTCTTATAGTCTATGATCTCATACTCTTCACTTTCCGGATCTTTATCTATCCTGTCTATTATACCGACGATAGTATGATCTTCTTGAGTTTCTTCGTCACGCAAAGTTACACTGAAACGACTTTCTAGTTCCACAGCGTTAAACTTCCAAGGTTGATTCTTCTTGTAGAAATTTTTTATAAGTTTTACTCCTTCTTCAAAATAAAGTTTTTCAAAATCTTCTTTTTTTAGAGGGTTCGGCCACTCTATAGACTCAGACTTCTTATTCCATTTATCAGTAAAGAAGTCTATAACTTCATCAAGGGTAGGGTATAAGGGGCCACGCTCAAACATAAATTTAAGCGCCGAATGAACTAAAGAGCCAAAAACAGCCTCAATCCGCTTAGGAGCTGGAATCTTATCAAGTTTCTGATATTTATACTTAAGTGGACACGTCCTATACGTATCTAAGGCAGAATAAGATGTTCTCATAACAAAATTATATCATATAAAGTTAAAAAATAAGCTCTTTTTATAAGCTTATTTTGCCAATGTTTTATCGTCATAGGGGAGTACAGGTGAGAAAAATATACCATGTCGCACCACAAGGGCACTTCTTGTTTTGTAAACAAAACAATGTCGCACAATATACCTTTTACGACGTAGTATATGCTAAACAATGATTTATTGGATAAAATCTACCTGAGGAGCATTAATCATCAAGTCCGTAGGTTCACCAGCCTTTATCCTCTCCATATTATCTACAAAAGAAGTCCACAGAAGCGCTATGAATATATTATTCCAGAAATAAGTTACTGGGTCAGAAAGATAATCAGACCATACTACTTTTGTAAAATTCCAAATATAAGAGAAGTTAGCCTGTACTCCTTCACTCTCCACAATACTTCTGATGTCAATATGCAAAACGCTTAATATAACTATGACTATTACGAAGATAACCAATAGCTTTATCAGCCCTCCTTGTTGTAACATATTCTTTCTTCCTAAAAACATATATTTATTATAATCATCATTTATAGATAAGACAATGGATTGAGGTACCATTCGCGTGGAGCTAAAGGAAGTGTCATCTTAGTACCACAAACCTTACTTGTAATAGTCCCTACTTCCACAGCATCAGACGCATACACAGTAAAGTGAAGATGTGGTCCCGTCGTATATCCTGTGTCTCCAGAATAACCCACAACCTGCCCAGAGGTGACACTTTGACCTTTAGTGACCTTTATCAGCGAAAGATGCGCGTAAAGTGTAGTTAGGTTATTAGAGTGCTTTACTAACACCCATCTTCCGTAAGAGGCTCCCTTGCATCCTTTGTCAGTATCTCCCACACCTACTACAATACCACTTTCAGCACTCTTTACCGGGGTACCTATACTCGCGGCAAAATCAACTCCATTGTGTCCTCCACCATTATAGACTTGAGGGTTCTTACTAGCAAAAGGAGTATTGCCAAAGTATTGAGTTATCCTTATCTTATCAAGTGGATATTTTAAAACACCTGGCCCTGTAAGCGGTAGCGACTTCGGGTCTATTTCCACACGAAGTTTATTTTCAAAATCTTTAATCTCATCTTCCAATGCTTCTTTTTTCTTTAGTCTATCATCGAGAAGTTTTTTATAGTTTGATTCTTTATTTTTTGTCTCATTTAATAGTGTACTTTTCTTTGTCTTATTTATAGACACTAAAGAGTTTTGATCTCTATATTTTACCTGCATACCTTCTAATCTTACTTTATTTTCCTCTTCATCCTTCTTCTGGATCTCGAGTTGAACCTTAAGCTCATTTAGGTCCTCAAGATTGATACTCATCGTCTCTTGAAAACTTTCCAACCTCTGTAGGTCACTAAAAAAATCTGAAAAGTTATTACTCATCAAAGCAATCTCTATTATAGACATAGATTCGTCTTCATTTAGCCCCCTCACAATCTCTGCTATGACCGTTTTCTTAAAGCCTATATCTTCCTTCTTCTGACCTATCTCTATGATGAGACTCTCTATACTAAGTCCAGTCTGATCTATCTGGCTCTCAGTATAACGAATATCAGTTTTAAGCTTCTTACCTGTGACATCCAGTTTTTTCAGCTCATTGCCTAGTGATTTCTCCTCCTTACCAAGTTTGCCTATCTCCACTTCATACTCATCAATCTCTTTCTGAAGTCCTTTTAGCTTATTATTTCTATCTAAAATATTATTCTTAAGATCATTTATTGATGCCACGCTTACTTTTGGCACAGAAAAAACAGTAGCCAAAAATAAAGTTAACAGCAATATAAAAAAAGTTATTTTATATTTTCTCAATAGCATTTTTAAGGCGCTTAATAGATTCTTCTTTACCTAAAACTTCACTTAAGGTAAAAGGGTCTGGTGACTTTTCTTTGCCGGATAAAGCGACACGGTATGGCCACAAGACATTGCCTCTACCCTCTTTTTCAGCATAAACCCAGACAAGACCCTTAATAATTTCTTTATTAAAATCACTCTCTTTAATGTCGTACAATATATTGACAATATATTCTAAATGTGACTTTGTTTTATTTATATCTTTCTCATTTTTCCAATTCAATATATCTTTTTTATACTCAGGCACTTGAAAAAAATAACCTACCGAATCCTTAATATCGCTAAATTTTTCAATCCTTTCGACTTCAAGTGCTACGATATTATTCCACAACTTAGGTTTGTCTGTTGCTTCTTTCTTAAAATCATCAGGTAAAAACTCGAATAATAATTTTCCCAATATATCAAGGGGGACATTTCTAACATATTGCTTGTTTATCCAATTTAGTTTATCAATATTAAAAACTGCTCCGCTTTTCTGAACTTTTTCTATATCAAATTTTTTTACTAGCTCATCGAGGTAAAAAACTTCTTCATTTGTACCTTCCCTCCCCTGAGGAGACCAACCAAGCAATGCCAAGAAGTTTAGCATCGCCTCAGGGATATAGCCTTCTTTTTTATATTTATTCACTGATACAACCCCATGACGCTTAGAAAGCTTAGATTTATCTGGAGCCAATATAAGTGGGATATGGGCATATATAGGCCTAGGGGCGCCTATGGCCTCTTGTATGAGTATTTGGCGCGGTGTGTTAGAAATACCATCATCTCCACGGATAACATGAGTTATTCCCATTTCGAAGTCATCTACCGCCACCGCCAAGTGATAGAGTGGACTCTCCATATCTCTTGCCACAACAAAGTCTCCTAACTCAGTTGTATCAAATTCTATTTCTCCTCTAATCAGATCGTCAAATTTTATCTTTATATTAGGATTCTTGAATCTTATGACTTCACTCCTTTGCCCTTCTTCCTTGGGCTCTTCTTTGGATAAGTAAGCACTTCCTTCCCCCACCATCTTCTTAAGATATTTTTTATATATATCCAACCTCTCAGACTGACGATATAGTTCGTCATGCTTTATGCCAAGCCAATCAAGACCCTCTATTATGTCTCTTTCATATTCTACCTTAGACCTTACTGGGTCTGTATCTTCAATCCTAAGTATCATTTTACCTCCATTTTGTTTTGTAAAAAGATAATTAAAGAGTGCTGTTCTGGCACTCCCAAGATGCACCGGACCAGTCGGGCTTGGGGCAAAACGAGTTACTACTTTTTTATTTTTATTAGGCATGCTCTAAAGCTAAGTTAATTATCTCTCTTGCAATCTGATGGCCGGCTTCCGGCTTATAAAATTGATTGGCCTTGCTCTTTATATCTTCTAAAGAATTTTTTTGGGACAATATTCTATTTATCTCAGAAAGTAATATGTGAGGAGAGAGATTTCTTTCTTCAATCACTTCAGAGGCGCCTGTCCTTGCAAAAGCATAAGCATTTTCTCTTTGATGGTCTTGTGCAGAATTAGAAAGTGGAATAAGTATACTAGGTTTTCCCCAAGCGGCAATTTCAAATATAGCTGATGAGCCTGCTCGCGATATCACTATATTTGAAGCGGCAGCGGCCATTTTCATCGCTGATTCATTTAGGAAACCGAAAACACGATACCTATTTTTAAATGGGGATTTCTCAAGAGAGACATTTACCCTTCCTTGCACCTCTTTAAAATTATTCTTCCCACACTGATGTATAATTTGATATTTATCAACCAGCTCACTTGCCATATCTACAATAACATCATTTATCCTCTGTGAACCTTGTGATCCACCTAATATAAAGATAACTGGCAAATTTTTATCAAGCTGGAGAAATTCACTAAAACCCTCTTTAGGAAGATGCACGAGATCTTTACGGACAGGATTTCCTACGACAGCTATTTTTTTTCTCGATTTTTCTGGGAAATAACTTACTGACTCAGGGAAAGAAACTGCTATCCTCTTAGCAAATTTTGAGGCCCATTTATTAACCCTGCCAGGTACAGTGTCAGACTCGTGTATAACAACAGGAATTCTAAAAAATCTCGCCGCAAAAAGTACAGGGAAACTTGCATAGCCTCCTTTTCCGAACACGACATCTGGAAAATCGTTATAGACTGTCCACAACGCCCTTAATGCTCCAAGAAATATCTTAATAACATCTGTTATGTTAAGAAGTGAAAAATAACGACGAATCTTCCCTGATGTCACCTTCTTAAATTTAATCTCTTTCTCACTAAGTAATCTTTTATTATAAGGTTTGTCAGACATATAGATAAGCTTAGTATTCATAAGCTTATCTTCATCTATTATATTGTTTAATTCTTCGGCAACAGCTATAAGCGGGTAAAAATGACCGCCAGTCCCGCCACCAGTTAGAATAATCTTCATCCCGTTAAAGATAGACTCCTTTGGAATATTCCATTAAGCCTGTCTATTGTTACCACTTGTAATTTCTCCTACTAAAACCCGCTTAAATTTTTGATCTCTAGCGGAATTCATATTTTATATGATACCTTATTTTTAATATTTAAAAAAGTGGATTAACGAGAATTATTCTTTGATATATTGAGCAATATTCCAACTTCAATCATAGCAAAGATAAAGGCTGAGGAGCCCTGAGATATGAAAATAAGAGGCATGCCAGTGAGAGGAAATATGCCTATCATAGCCGCTATATTTACAAGAGACTGTCCTACTATTAACATTATAATCCCTACAGCTAGAAGCCGCCCAAACATATCTGGTGTACGAGAAGCAATCAAAAAACCTCTATAAAAGAAGAAAAGGAATGCGCTTATCAAGATGACTGAACCTATAAATCCAAACTCTTCTGCAGTAACCGAAAAGATAGAATCACCAATAGGTTCAGGGAGATATTTAAACTTTTGCACACTCATACCAAAGCCTCTACCATATAGACCACCCGAGCCAACTGCAATAAGAGATTGCTTTAGCTGATACCCAATCCCTAAAATATTATTAGAAGGGTGTAAAAACACTAATATTCTATTCATTAGATATGGCTTTATAAAGATTAATGTTCCAAGAGAGACGACGCCAGCAACTAAAAAAATAAAAATTTGTTTTATACTTGCTCCAGCTACATAGAAGACGGAAATACTAGAGATGATAATAACAAGCAGAGTTCCTATGTCAGGCTCTGCCACTAAGAGAACACCTACCGCCCCTATCATTAAAAGAAATGGGGCTAATCCTGCCTTTAAAGATCTTATTTCTTTTTTATGGTTAGACATCCAAGAAGCAAGGTAGATAATAAAACCAAGTTTTAGAAACTCTGAAGGCTGGAAAGAGGTAAATCCTAAGTCAATCCATCTTTTAGCTCCACCATATTTAAAACCTAGCTGAGGGACAAAGACTAAAAGTGCTAATAAAAAAGAGAAGATAAATATAGGCACTGCGAATTTCTTCCAATTCTTATAATTTATTTTATAAGCTACCAGGAGTGCTCCTCCCCCCATTAAGAAACCGACGATAAATTGCTTAATAAGAATGCTATAGAAAGAAACTCTACCCCTTGCAAGGAGGCCCATGGCCGAAGAAGAAAAAATCAAAAATCCACCTAAAACTAAAAATAAAAAAGATGCAAAAAAAAATTTGTCATATTTTTTTCGTGTCATAAGAGTATATTACCTGTATTTTAGCACCCTCCCTGACATTTCAAAAGACGGTCTACCGTTTATAATCACATTCTCTATGCCAAGTGGTAGGCGATAGGGAGTATCATAAGTAGATTGACTTTCTATCTCTTCTGGGTCAAATACCACAATATCAGCATAATTACCCTTAGCGATAATTCCCCTATCCTTAATTCCTAAAATTTTAGCTGGTAAAGCTGTCATCTTATATATAGCATCTTCCCAACTAATAATCCCTTTTTTGGCAAACATATTTAAAAATCGAGGAAAAGTGCCAAAAGATCTCGGGTGAGCAAGGTCTTTCATTATCTCTGAGGTATTACTTGAAACATCATAACCAACTCCATCAGATGATACCATCGAATAATCTTCTTTAGCTAGAGCTTCGATATTTTCTTCACTTATCACTTCACTAAAGATAGAAACATGAAGATTATTTATCTCTAGAAGATTCAATATTACCTCTTCTCCTGTCAAATTAGATTCCTCAGCCATAACGCTTATTGTTTTTCCTACGCTAGAAAAGTCATGTAAGGTTGAAGCAACTGTTATCCTATCATAATGCAAAGTAAGGCTTGTTAGGTACGATAATAAGTCTTTCCTTTCATTAGTGTCATGAGCCCTTAATATCTTTAGAATCTTCTTCCTCCCCTCTTTTCTTACCCAGGTAGGCAAAAAATCAAACAAACTTGAACCTGTCCTTGTATAAGGAAAAAAATCACATGTTATATCTATACCATCTTCTCTGGCAGACCTCAGCATCTCCAGACTTTGCGCCCACACCCCCCAAGCACTTCTACCAAGTGCTTTAAAATGTGAAATTTGTGTCCGTGCCCTAGAATTTCTAGTCAAATGGAGAACTTTTGAAAGAGATGGCAATAAATTTTTACCTTCATCTTCCAAGTGATGTTTTACTAAAACACCGTGCTTTTCCGCCTCTTTTAATAACTCTATAAGATTATCGTCTCCTAATTTTTCTATACTCTCAGCACTTAAAGATGTAGATATACCGAAAGCCCCTTCTTTGATAGATTGCTTTAAAATTAACTTTAATTGACTCAAGATATCTTCATTGATTTCTTGAGCTTCACCAACAATAGATTTATATAAAGTATCAAAACCTACTAAAGTGCAGAAATTGACCCCTAACCTGTGTTGTTCTAACTCCGAGAGCATTTCTCCAACAGTACGCCAGTTAATATTAATCTTTGAAGTATCCGTCCATTTAGCTAGACTACCTGTAGCGTATTTAGACAAAAGAGGAGCAAGAGACGAACCACAATTTCCACCTACTATAGTTGTCACCCCTTGGCGAAAAAAACTCTCTTGTCTC
>CAZLLR010000002.1:0-41766 GCA_964560655.1 uncultured Candidatus Saccharibacteria bacterium
CATCTATAATCCATTCTTTATCTACATCAGTGAGTTTATTGTCAAAAGATAAGTTATAGAATTCCACTATCTCATCCGTAAGAGCCGGATGGGTAGTCAGGTTGTCATATGCAACAACAGGACTGAATACAAACAGCCCCGTTAAAGCCAATACGCTGATCTTCAAAACATTCTTAAATTTCATTTATCTTCCAAAAACCTTGTGGATAAAGGAGAAATTCTACAAAAACAGGGTTGTGGACAATGTATGTATCTTTATCTTCCGAATATTCGCCTTTTGAATTCTGGGTGTCTTTAATCGGCTGTAGAAATACATCAAACTTATCACTCTCTTCTATATTTAATAAAGATTCCTCCCACTCTTTTTGCTTCTCTACCACAAAATACTTACTCGCAAGTTCATAATCCCCTTTTTCTACCGCATCGATAAACATCTGTAAAGTTTCTTGCGGGGTCACACCTCCATAAGTATCCTCAAGATATGGCTTATTTATCTCTTCAGTCAGCTTTTTTATCTCTCTATCAAACTTCCAATCCTGATACTTTGGATAGCCATATGAAACAATAGCTAAAAAGGCAACAATCAATACTCCAATAATAAACTTTTTTGACTTAATAATATTTAATATCTTTTTCATATTGTTTTTTAATATTCATTAATTTTCAAAACATTCTTAAATTTCATTTATCTTCCAAAGGTCAGATGGGTATTTAATAAATTCTACAAATACTGGTTTTTCCTTAGTGTATATATTTTTATCTTTAGAAAAATACCCATCTGAGTTATATACTTTTCTCATAGTATCTAACAAAAAATCTATATTCTCAGTTGTTGATAGCTTCTTTATCCACTCCCCTTGGCTCTCTACCACAAAATACTTACTCGCAAGTTCATAATCGCCTTTTTCTACCGCATCGATAAACATCTGTAAAGTTTCTTGCGGGGTCACACCCCCATAAGTATCTGCCTCTATAAGCGCTTTAACCCTACTCTGCTCTGCATTAAACTTATCCGCCTCCTTCCTCATCTCCCTCAACCAAGCAAAATCACTATATTTCCCATAGCCATACCAGCCACCAACACCGATAACCAAAATTATTAAAATTAGAAAAATTATTTTTTTAGTATTCATAATATATTTATCCTACCCCAAACTATCCTAATACTCAACTACACAATCTCAAGGACTGTCCTTGAGATTGTGATTCTGGTAAGTCAGCCACTCATTAATAAAATCATCAAATTCTTTAAAATCAGCAAAATACTCTGGGAAAGCACTTTTATTAAGAACTACCGACTCTTCCCTGTTTCGCCCAATATAATCCTGATAACTTGAATATTTATAGCTATTTAACTGTTCTTTTGTCTTTTCTACATCAGAAATACCTTTTTCCTTCCACTCTGGATCAATCAATTTGACGGGGTTTAGGTGGATATAAGCGAATAGATACTTCAAATACTCATCGTTATCCACATGAGTAGCTTTAAATACCCCTTCAAAAAGCTTCCCCGTTCTTTCGTTTTTCTTATTAAAATACATCGAGTACCCTGTGGATAACTTTTTCATAAACATCGGTATTCCTCCTTCAGTTTTCTCTCTAACCAATAGATGAAAATGGTTAGGCATTAAACAATAAACCCCAATATCTACTAAATTTTCATCATTCTTTAAATTCCGCAAGGTGACACCTAGAGAAAGGTCTGCTATTTTAACGGGTTTTAAACTATTACAAAGGATTAATAATTTTATAAACCTTTTTTTGTCATTATTATCTAAAAATATAGACCTCTTATCGTTTCCTCTATTATAAATATGATAAAATTCACCTATTGAAAAATTAAACTTACGATTCATAATTATAATTATATTCCTCTAGGTGTCACCTTGCGATAAGTTATGTGGATAAGTATTTCCCCCCCCTCTTCTCTAGGTGACACCTAGAGAAGAGGGGGGGTTAGTTTAGTTTAGTCTAGTCTAGTTTAGTTTAGAAGTTGTTATGAGGAGAGGTTGGTGGGTTAGAAGTTGTTGGAAAGGAGGGATTGGAGGTCGTCTGAGGTGTCTGGGTTAGCTGCTATACCCTCTTCTAAGACGGCCTTTGCCTTAGCCATATCTTTGGTACCGTACTTATAAAGCTCAAAGAAATTAGTATAAATATAGACTTTATTAGGATCATTAGATAAAGCCTTCTTAAAATTTGCCTCTGCTTTTACATAATCTTTTAGCTCATATGTATATAGATTACCTAAATTAGCAAAAGATGTTGAATTTAAAGGCCTTAATACTCCTGCATACTGCCACATCTCTTCCGCCCCGCTGTAATCCCCTATCGCCTTCAAATAAACGCCTAAAACAAGCCAATTATCTATAAAGTCAGAGCTTTTTCTAATATCTTCTATAATACTGTTTATCTTTGATAAATAGATCTCCTTAACATCGGATGGCAAATTATCATCAAAATGAAATTCTCTATCAATGTCTGGCATCTTATCGTTAATTTGACCCAAGTCTTCATTATTTATTTGTTTATCAAAATCTTTATTACTATCTCCTGAGCTCAAATCGTTATTTTCAATAGTAATTGGTGTTAATTTACTTAAATCGTTCCGAATGTATAAACCAATACCAGCTACGATGATTAAGATAATGGCTATAAATATATACTTATTTTTCATACTGTTATATTTTCTATTTTTTCTCCAATATCAAGGTGGCACCTTGATATTAGGACGTTATTATAATGCTTTTATTTTAGCAAAATATAGCTAAAATTACAAAATTTTATAATTCTAGCTAATAATCTTTATATTTCCTATTTTAACCTCTATATCAAGGTGCCACCTTGATATAGAATAGAGGTGGATATATAAATAAAAAGCAAAAACCCCCTATTCTCTTTCGAGAAAGGGGGTTTTTGACTAACCATGAGCACAAGGCTCATCACAAGAGGTTAGATTATTGCGACAATACTTCTGCAGTTAAGTTCACTCCTGGAAGACCGCTTACACTGTAACCGTTTGTCCAGTCTGCGTGAGCATTAGCTGAAGTTGTAGTTGCGTTTGGTGACCAGATAAAGTCATCATTTGAACCAGCATCATTGTCAACTTGAGTGACATTACCCATGAATCCTGCAAGTTGAGGATATGCGGCGTCACCTTGTAGTTGAGTTGATACTGATGCTCCTGCTGCAGAACTTGCAACAGTTGCAGTTACTTCAAAGTACCTTGTCTGTCCTGCTGGAACCTGAAGGTTCGTAGCTGTACCTGCATTATCTATGATGATATTTACATCAGCAGATGTAGGAACAGTAGCAGTATCTGAGTTCATTAACTTACCTCCGGCATTAACACCTGAAACTGGATTCGAGAATGCAGCATCAGAATAACCGTAAGCATTTAAGTTAGTGACAACAGCTGTTGTTGTAGATAGTTGTAAAGTAAATTTATACAAACCTATATCACCAGCTGAATCAGCAGTAACTTTGAATCGTAGAAGTGTCTTTGTGCCATTACTTAGAGTATTTGTAGGAACAGATACTTTAGCAACAGTAGGAACAGATTTGAACAATCTTAAGCCTTTAACAGCTGTATCAGCTGTAGAGCTTGTGTTGATTGTAGAACCTGAGTTCACTCCTGTACCTCTTGTACCTGTAGAATCACCACCATCATAATCAACTGTTACTAAGTGACCTTGTGTTGCAAGACCTGTAGTACCAATTGTTGCAAGATCAGCTTTAATTGTCATGTACTTGTCAGAATCTTTTGGAATTCTGAAAGCGCTTGTCAATGTAGATGTTGCATTATTGGCAGTCGTGAATAGTGCTGTACCAACCTGTGCACCTGAATCGTAGTCATGCAATGTAACTCTTACAATGTCATTTCTAGATGTTGAAGCAGATGTGATCTGCAAAGCAACTCTTGAAAGATCTATTGCTTCGTTTGTAGCATGGAACTTCAAGACACCGATAGTGTTACCTGTTGAACCAGCTACTGCTGCAGACTTAGATGAAGGACTCTTACCAGTATCAAGTGTTACTGTGAATGTTCCACCTGAAGCCAATGTTATTAGCTGACCATTTGAATCTGTAGCTGTTGGAGTAACAGATTGATTAGATGTAAGACCAGTACCTGAGAATGTAGCTGCTGAATCAATACCCCATAGGTATTTACCTGAAGCATTTCCAGCGACGTCACATTTCAAGCCTATAGTCTTAACTGTTCCCTTAGGAACTACTAATCCTGCCCCATCAATAGTAAATGCTGTAGATGAAGCGACCGCTGAAGGATTAACAACATTTGAACCTGTTGTTATCTGAGTAGCGCCGTCATATAAAGCACAACTTGTAAGGTTGGTAGCTGTACCATCACCTGATACACCGTAAGCTAGAGGGATTGTTGACATCTTGATGTCTTCTCCTGAAGCTGTAGCGTCAAAGTAGTAGTTAGCGAAAGCAAATGTACCTCCGGCAACAACTGTCTGAGCAGCTGGGTCTGGGGATACTGAGATCGCTAGAGCAGCTGACTTAACAGTCATTGTGTTAGCAGAAATTGCTGATGTAGGTGTAGGCGTAATACTGTTTCCAGTAATCTGACCAGTAACAGTAGTCCAGTTTGTTGAAGGTGTAGTAGAAGCCTGAATTGTATCGTTGTTTACGAAATCAGTTCCAACTTTACCTTTCAATTGGTAAAGATGTTTACCAACTGGGAATGTAACTGTGTCAGTGAAGGTAGCTGTACCACCTGTACCTGTACCTGCTCCATCAACTGGGCCTGCAACCACGCTACCGTTCTCATCAACTATTGTGATGTTAGTAATGTCGTTTACACCCTGTGATGTTCCTGATGATCTTACTATCAAGAAGTTGAATACTAGGCTAGCGACAGAAACCTCTTCACCTTTAGCCTCTACTAAGAAACCGCCTAATGGTTGGTTAGTAACGTTCTCTGCAACATTTTGAGCTGCAACTGTTGTAGCTTTCTGAACGTTAAGAGTACCAGCTGATACAGTTACTTTAGAACCATCATACCATGGTGTTCCTGTAGTGAACTGTGATGAAGCGTCAGTTGCTGAAGCAGTAGACTCTCCTGAAGGAGTAATACCATAACTGTATGTCTCTCCTGTAAGGTTCAAGTCTGTGTTCTTGTAGATATCAAAGATTATAGTTCTTCCTGAACCACCTATGATATCACCTTTAATAGAGATCTCTTTTGAACCACCTTTATCAATAACGATACCTGAACCGAAGTTTGTAGTGTAGTACTGTCCATTTGCGCTTGCGACTACATCGTAAGCTGTACCGTCAACATAAGTCTTCAAGTTTTCAAGATCAGTAGTTCCTACTGAACCTGACTGATTCCATCTGATAGAATTCAAACGAATTTTCTCTTGTGAACCAGATGTAACTTTAACAGAAGCGAATGTGAAACCTGTAGTACCGATCTCTTTACTGTTACTTGTGTTAGGGTCAAGTCCTCCTATTGCAGGAGTAGCTGAACCGATAGCAAGATTCATGTTTATCGTATGTCCAGCTCCTGTAATAGGAAGTGCTCCTGATACATTAGCTGAAGTGTTTACCTTTACCACTGAAAGGAAAGCGACCTGACCTGCATAAGAACTAAGATCTGCAATCATATTACCAGCGATAGTTATTGTCTTTGTAGTTCCCGCCTTAACAACAAAAGGATCTCCTACTGTTGCTTGGTGGTTTGAGTTCAAAGTCTTAGCGATACCGATCTGGTTTCCGTTCTCGTCTAAAATGACGATTCCACCAAATACAGCGTCTTGTGCCAAACCTGTTCTCTCAACAAGGATTGAATTTACAGTAATGTCTCCGTCTGCTGAAGCTGTCAAAGCAACTTTAGTAAATGGAAGTCTTGCTGCGCTCTCAACTGCAAGTGATGCAACTGGCTGAGCTACAGAAGATACTGTAAGTCCTGTACCAACTGTTGGTGTTGTTGGTGTAGTTGGTGTAGTTGGTGTAGTCGGTGTAGTCGGTGTAGTTGGTGTAGTAGGTGTAGTACCTGTACATGTTCCAAAGAGAGAATTTAATTTAGCTCTTGTGGAAGGACCAACGTAACCTGTTCCTGCTGTTAGACCAACCGGGGTCAAAACATCAGAAGCATATTTCTCCTGGAATTTTATAGCAGCTGACTTTGTCAAAGAACCAAAATAACTTGATTCGTTTCCTGCTGAGCCAATTCCGCTTGAAGCAACCTGTGTAGCAGAATCTGAGTTAAGAACCTTCTGAAGGTTCATAGCGTCAGTTCCTGTATCACCTTTCTTCAAGTTCGAACCGAATGTGTATCCGCAAACTGCGCCTGTTGCAGGAGTTCCGCCTGTAACCCCAGACATCTGGGCTTGCAAAGCTGTAATCTGCGCAAGCAATGTTGCGATCTGTGTCTGAAGTTCTTCAACTGTTGCTGCACTTGCTGGAGAAACTAATACTCCACCAAACATCATAACAGCAGTCGTAAGACCTAAAGTTACAGATATTATTTTACTTAATCTAGATTTCTTAAATCTACTCATAAATTTGTTTCTAATTAATAATCTCATTGTATTTTATCTCGTCGCGCTTCGCTCCACCTTACAGCGGATTAACGAATGTGCGTGAGTCAATAAAACATTCACAAGATTATCGTAAGCATAAAGAAATTTAAGTTCGACAGTTCCTAAATAATTTTATGCAACTACTAATAATTACTAATTTAATTAACCCTCATACTCCTCCATCTTTATAGACGGGAAAGCACAAGAAGAAATTACAATAAAATAAACTTTTTTCACTGACCTGAATTTCAATCTTTTCATCCGTAAATATTTTGTTTTCAATGTGCCCTCTTTCGCTCTGCTTTACTAAGACGATACTGCAATAAAAAGACGTCCAGCCAAATCAACATATCTAACTTAAACACATTATAAGTCGTCAAGTATCTCTTTCAAAATTATAATGTGGATAACTCTAGCCCTTATACTAAATAAGCCGGGTCAACGACCCAAAGCCTATATGATAAGGTCTTTAAAGTATATATTTTCACACCCCCTAAAGTCAACAAAAATACAGATAATGACACATATTATAAGGATGTAAACCCGCACACTAAGCTTGCTTAGTGTGCGGGTAAACCCACTATATTATAACCCATAAAGTAGTCCTCAATCAGGAGATAAAAAGTATCATTTTCCTAAGCCAAATACAGAGGGGAATTCTTCCAAAACAACACTTTCTATCTCTTTTTATCTTCTTTCTTCCTACTATCTACTTACTAACAAAATACCTTCTCCACCTTTTATCACCCTCTTTCTCTAAGAGTCCAATATCTACCACATGGAGTAATCTACGCTGAATAGTCTTTTGACTCATCTTTGGAAAACGAGAAGAAATGTCCTTTATAGTGACATGTCCATTCTTCTTAATAAAGTCTATAATCTCTCTTACTTGACTGTCCTTTTGAGCATTTAATACCTGATTTTTACTTAAGTCTTTTTTATTAGTATTAACTATATCTTTATTACCAGAGTCTAAACGGTAGTTACCCCGAACAGAACTAGATCTATCATCATAGTTGCTTCTAATGGACATATTCTGCCCTTGTCCTTTACCAAGTTGTCCTTTATGTATTGATTGTCCTTTACGCTGTCCATTACCCGTATCTGCCTGTCCTTTACCAAAAGGATTGTCCTTATGGACACTATCGGACAGCTCAGGGAATAGTTTGTCTGAAAATAATACCTCTTCTCTTTTATCGCTTTCTATAAGCTCGCTTATTTTTTCATATTCTCTCTTTAGTATCTCAAAATTTAAACCAGCGATAAAACCGCTAAGACTGGCTAAATCTAACATAGAAATCACCTTGTTTAAGGAGTCAAGTATCTCCATAAAAGAGGTTGTCTTATCTTGAGAAGTTTTATCCTTGAGAGAAACGACGTTTATTAGGATATTAACTGAAGCTTCTCTTAGTAGCCATTTAAGAGGTTCTTTGTCAGGTAAAAAATCCGTCACCTTATATAAGGCATTTGTGATCTTCCCCACCCTTTCTGTTAAAAAAATATAACTTTCCTCATTTGCCATAGCTTAAACTTAAAACTTAAACAAAGAAAAGTAAACCCTCCCTTCGCTTTAGCGAAGGTCACACTAAATTTTAGTGTGAGGGTAAACCCCGCCGAGAGGGGTAAAGTTTTCCGCTTCCCGCTTTTCGCTTTTCGCTTTATAATGTCACCATGGCAAAAAAAGGTAAAAAGAATAATAGTAAAGTTAAGTGGCACTCTGGAGTAAAAGAAGAGACTAGGCATTCTATCCTTGCTGTAATCTCATTTGTTCTTGCACTCTTTTTCACACTCTCAGCAGTAGGTAGAGCCGGCATAGTTGGTGACTCAATATTTAAATTTTTTGAATTTCTTTTTGGAGGAGGATTTTTTCTTCTGCCCGTATCCTTTTTCTTGATCGGGGTCTCTTTTTTATCTTCGTTTCGACCGAACTTTATGTTAACGACATTTGTCAGTGGTATATTCTTTTTCATCTCAAGCCTGGGTCTTACTGACATCATACTTAAAGATGGAAAGTCTGGTGGCTTTATAGGGAAAGCAATTTCTTTTCCACTTCTAAAACTCTTTGATTTCTGGGTTAGCTTGATAATTCTTTTCGCAATTCTCGTGATCTCACTTCTCTTGATGTTTAACATGAGGCTTAAGTTGATCAAACCAAGTTTCTTAAAGTGGCCAATCTTGAGCAAAAAAAATAACGTCAATTCTCCAGCAACTAATGACGAAGAAGATGAGTACGAGTCAGAAGAAGAGGAGGAATATGATGATGAGGAAGAACCTCAAGAAAACTTGAAAGGTAAATTAAAAGGAGCCGTAAGTGCTATGAAAGAAAAAATTACTCCTAAGAAGAATTCCTTAGATGAAGGGTCGGAACTCATAATATCTTCAAGTACTCACTCGGGGGTAGTGTTCTCTCCTCCGCCTATGTCACTACTTGAACATGACAGGGGTAAACCAGCAGTCGGAGACACTAAAGCAAACTCCAATATCATAAAAAGAACTCTTCAAAACTTCGGCATAGAAACGGAGATGGGAGAAATATCGATAGGTCCATCTGTGACACAATACACACTCAAGCCGGCTGAGGGGGTGAAACTCTCTAAGATTATCGCCCTACAAAATGACCTTTCTTTATCTCTTGCTGCCTATCCTATCCGTATAGAAGCTCCAATACCCGGAAAATCACTTGTCGGTATAGAGATACCAAATACAGTTAAAGCAATCGTCGGACTAGCTTCACTCTTGGGCGACGATGAGTACAAGAATTCTCCTTACCCTCTTCTCTTTGCATTAGGAAGAGGCGTCTCAGGAAAAACATTTTTCTCAAACTTGGCAAAGATGCCTCACATACTTATAGCCGGCGCAACCGGGGCAGGTAAGTCAGTGATGATACACTCTCTCATAACTTCTCTTCTTTACAGAAATTCTCCAGAAAATCTTAAACTTATCTTAGTAGACCCTAAGAGAGTCGAACTTACGCTCTATAACAATATACCTCACCTTCTTACACCAGTGGTCACAGATGCAAAGAAAGCCATCTTAGCTCTAAGGTGGGCAGCCAGAGAGATGGATAGACGATATGATATATTAGAGAAATATGGTGTCCGTGATGTTCAATCTTACCATAAGAATATACTCGCTCCTTATGTAAAAAAACAGCAAAAAAATGGTGCAGTAGAAGAAGATGAGAATGAAGGACCAGAAACCCTACCCTATATAGTAGTAGTGGTAGATGAGCTAGCTGATATTATGACAAGCTACCCCCGAGAACTTGAGTCAGCTATAGTAAGACTCGCTCAGATGTCTCGAGCAGTAGGAATACACCTTGTAATATCAACCCAAAGGCCTTCCGTAGAAGTTATCACAGGGCTTATTAAAGCGAATATCCCTTCTCGTATAGCCTTGCAAGTAGCTTCACAGATTGATTCTAGAACTATCCTTGATATGTCTGGAGCGGAGAAACTCTTAGGGTGCGGGGATATGCTGTATCTTGCAAGCGATATGTCCAAACCAAGGCGTATACAATCTCCTTTTATCTCAGAGAACGAAGTAAAGAAAGTTGTGAAATTCCTAAGAGATACTTATGAGGATTATCCGCCAGCTGATGGACCTAACGACATAAACCTCTTTGAAGCTGGAAATGATCAAGGCTCTATTTTTAGCCAAAAGTTTGATGACCCAAGTGCCTCAAGTGATGATGATGAACTGTATGAAGAAGCCAGAGAGACTGTAATAAAAGCCGGAAAAGCCTCTTCATCATACTTACAGAGAAAGCTAAAAGTTGGCTATGCTAGAGCAGCACGACTACTTGATATGCTTGAAGAGCGTGGGGTCGTGGGGCCTGCCGACGGCTCAAAGCCGAGAGAAATATACGAAGAACCCTTAGATAATGACGAGTCCTAACAGCATCCTCTATAAAACATACAAAAAATGTTCAACAAAGATAAAATAATCATAAAAATTATAATAGGCTCTATTTTGTTTGTAATAGTCGCTGGTTATTCATATTATGAGATCAAAGACTTCCTTGCTGGGCCAAAAGTAGAGATAACTTCGCCCCAAGATGGTGATATCACACACCAGTCTCTCCTGAAGATACAAGGCACTACAAAAAATATCTCAAAATTACTCCTAAATGATAAACAAATTTTTACAGATGAAGAAGGTATATTTAATGAGGAATTGCTCTTGTCTCTCGGTTATAATATAATAGAAGTTAAAGTTCGAGATAGATTTGAAAGAGAAACGAAAAAGACTTTAAAAGTAATATATAAATAAATACACACTATGGCAAAAGCAAAGCCAAGAGTACACTTAGACAAAGACAGCAGTATAGAAGACACACTAAACTTAATAAGGACAAAATACGGAGAGGGTTCCATAATGAAACTGGGAGATACTCCGAAGGTTGATATAGATGTCATACCATCTGGTTCTATCGGGCTTGATGAAGCTCTGGGAGTAGGAGGAATACCATTAGGAAGGATTATCGAGATATTCGGACCTGAATCTTCAGGAAAGACGACGTTATCACTTCTTATGGTAGCTCAAGCTCAGAAGAAAGGTGGATTATGCGCATTTATAGATGCAGAACACGCTATGGACCCAGAATACGCAAAGAAATTAGGCGTCAAAATAGATGATCTTCTTATCTCTCAGCCTGACACAGGAGAACAAGCGCTTGAGATAACCGAGAGTCTTGTACGTTCTTGTAAACTAGACCTTATCGTTATAGATTCTGTAGCTGCTCTTACTCCGAGAGACGAGATAGAAGGAGAAATGGGAGCATATCACGTAGGTAAACAAGCAAGACTTATGTCTCAAGCTCTTCGTAAGCTCACAGCCATAGGGGCAAAGAGTAAGACTTCAGTAATCTTTATAAATCAGATCCGCATGCAGATAGGAGTGATGTTTG
Organism: uncultured Candidatus Saccharibacteria bacterium; assembly: GCA_964560655.1. Lineage (GTDB taxonomy): Bacteria > Patescibacteriota > Minisyncoccia. The sequence continues at coordinate 11,458 of CAZLLR010000002.1, forward strand.
GTAACCCGGAAACAACGCCGGGAGGAAAAGCTCTTAAGTTTTATTCATCTGTAAGGATTGACGTAAGGCGTATCGCTCAGATCAAAAAAGGAGAAGAAGTAATAGGTAACCGTATTCGCGCTAAAGTGGTTAAAAACAAAGTGGCTCCCCCTTTCAAAAAAGCAGAGTTTGACCTTATCTTCTCAGAAGGAATTTCAAGAGAAGGAGAACTCTTGGCCTTAGGGGAAGTTCATGAGATAGTAACAAAAAGTGGCTCTTCTTATAGCTACGGTGAAGAAAAACTCGGAAGAGGATATGATGCCTCTCGCCTATTCCTTAAAGAAAATCCTAAAATATCAAAAGAGATAGAAAAAAAGATCAAAGAAGCCTTGAAAAAATAAAGCTTAATTTACGGGCAAAATAAAAAGACCAGTCATCGTAAGACTGGTCTTTTTATAAATATAAACATGATACTTAAGCCTATTAATTAAAACGACCTTTTATCCTCATGGGTATATTAAAATTAAATATGCCACGAAAAGCGTCCTTCAACAATAAGGATGTAAGAACTGCGATAAATACTAAGAATAACTTAACCATAATCTCTGTATGGATGAAAGCACTTAACACAAATCCGTAAACTGAAGTGATATTCAGAGCTGACGGTAGATTCTTAAAAACACTACCAAAAGATATATAGAGTGTTATCTGCCAAGCTACGAGAGCAAATAAGCCTGTCCTTAAGTTAAAAGTCTTCCTAAAAAGCCAGATAGCATAGACTCTCCTCATAACCCCTCTTTTAAATTGTATATTTTCTTTATAATTCATACCCTACATAACTTCTATGCAGATCCGCTTAAGTTCCTTTTTAGCGCGGTGCACCCTCGTCTTCACCGCCTGAAGAGAGATTCCTTCGATCTTGGCTATTTCCTTTTGAGGTCTATCTTCTAAGAAGAATAAAGACAAAATATGACTTAGTCTCTTTGGCATCTTAGACAATATAGAGATTACGAAGTCTTCAGTTTCACTTCTCTTGATATAATCGACTTTGTCGGGGATATTTTCATAAAAATCCACTTCTTCGTCAACAAACCATCTTTTTTCTTTCTGTTTCCTTCTATAAAAGGAAAAACTTGTATTTAAAACAATCCTATATGCCCACGCTTTAAAACTCCCCTCGTCTATCTCCCTAAACCTGCGAGCGTTAAAATAAATCTTCATAAAAGATTCTTGGACAATGTCTCTGGCAAGCTCTTCATCATGAATAATGTCTTTTGCCTTGCGTAAAAAAGCATTTTGATACCTGTTAACTATTATTTCAAAAAGTGAGGGCTGGCTTAAGGATAAAGCTATGATCTCCTCGTCGCTTTTTGTTTTATCTTCAAAATCCATTTTATTAAGCTAGAATCTACAATTGTCTCTACATATATTATAACATCGTAGAGCTAAAAAAGGTTACATTAGGACCAAATCAATCGTTTGCGCCCCACACCATTATACGAATTATAGATTGGACTTATCGCTTAAAATCTTATAAAATAAGGCTTATATGGCAATACTAGAATATAATGAGATAAAAGAAAGGAAGTACATAATCTTTGATAATGAACCATACGAAGTTATAACCTCTCATGTCTTTCGCAAGCAAAAAAGAAAGCCCGTAAACCAAACTAAGCTTAAAAACATGATCTCTGGCAGAATTGTCGAACATTCTTTCCATCAGAGCGACAAAGCGGTAGAAGCAAACATGGAGATTAAACATGTAAAATACTTATACTCAAATCCTAAGAAGAACGAAATATGGTTCTCTCAGGAAGACAACGCCGGAGGACGATTCTCTTTAGGTGAAGAAGTCATTGGTCCAGCTATAAAATTCCTTAAAGAAAATACAGTAGTAAATGCTCTGACGTTTGATGATAAAATTATAGGAATAAAACTCCCTATAAAAGTGGAGCTTAAGGTAACAGAAGCGCCTCCCTCTATAAAAGGTAATACTGCCCAAGGAGGTAATAAGCAAGTGACTCTTGAGACTGGTGCAAATGTAAACACACCTCTCTTTATAAACGAGGGGGATATTATAATGGTAAATACTGATACCGGAGAATATACGGAGAGAGTGAGTAAATAATTCTTCTCCTTAATATAAGTTAAACAAAAAAATCGCCAATTAGGCGATTTTTTAATGACTTTTGAACGACTCAATCCGCCACAGCGGATTGAGTCGTTCAAAATATTCTTATATTAGTTAAATTATCTACCAATAAAAGGCAAAAGAGCTAAGAAACGAGCACGCTTTATAGCAATGGCAAGTTTTCTCTGGTGTTTTGCGCAGGCACCGCTCTTTCTTCTCAATAATATGCGCGCCAAAGGATCAATAAATTTCTTTAAAGATTCAGTGTCTTTATAGTCGATTGACTTTATATTATTTATGCAAAAATAGCATTGTTTCGTCATAATAGTTTTATCAATTAATTCTTAATTAAAATGGTATCTCATCAGGATTAACATCGTCTTCAGGATATTCTATAGTGTCAAGATTCTCGTTTTTATCGCCTTCTTTCTGTGCTCCACTTTCTTGAGTTGGTGCCGAAGGTTGTCCACTACCATCAGTTTTCCTTGGTCCAAATTGTACTCTCTCAGACACAATTTCTGTCCTGTAACGCTTGTTACCATCAGGTCCGTCCCAGCTTCTATTCTGAATCCTTCCTTCAATTAGAGCAGAGCTCCCCTTCTTAAGATACTGTGCCACAATCTCAGCTTGCTTACCGAAAACTACAATATTATGAAACTGAGTATCATCCTTACGCTGACCACTCTGATCCTTCCAGACTCTGTTTGTAGCAATTGAAAATGAAGCCACTTGAGCACCAGAAGGAAGACTCCTTAACTCGGGGTCTCTTGTCAAATTACCTATAAGCAATACTTTATTTAAATTCATATATGTTACTTTATATTATAATATACACCCACCCTTTGCTTTTTGCAAAGGTCACACTAAGATTTCTTAGTGTGTGGGTATACCCGCAATTTCTTCTAATTTTTTATCAATCTCTTCTTCTTTTATCTCTTCCTTAGGCTCGTCAGTAGGTTGCGCTCCTACACCCTTTGCTTTTACTACCCGAACTTGCTTCTGAGAAACTACCTCTTGGGCATTTAATATAAGAAATCGTAAGAGATTAGCGTTGCTGTCAAAACTCTTCTTAAGGTTTTCTAAGGTGCCTGGTCTTGCCATAAATCTAATCCATCCAAAAGAGGCTGTAGTAAACTTCTTTATCTCATAAGCAAGTGGCTTACTCTTAGGCGACTCTTCTCCCACAACCAAGCCTTTCTCTTTTTCTATAGCAGATCTGATCAAATTCACCTCATCTGCAAGCTTGTCTGCAGGGATTAAAGGCGTCAAAAGATACCCTATTTCATATAATTTAGGGTCGGCTTCTATATTTTCTTCAGTTGCATCTTTAATTTCTTCCTTTTCTTCCATAGGCGCTATATTAGCAAATATATCTATATATTGCAACTAGTTATTACAAAACACTCTCAAGGCGTTGTCAGTGGTAGCTTCTGCCACTTCATCATAAGAAATACCCCTTATTTCAGCAATCTTTTTAGCTATTTCTTTCACATATAGTGGTTCATTCCGTTTGCCTCTGTAAGGGAAAGGCGCTACAAACGGACTGTCAGTCTCAATCATTATTCTTTCAAGAGGAGATTTTAGTAAAACATCATCATATTCTCTAGCAAAAGTGATTACCCCAGAAAAAGATATCGTAAAACCAAGCGCAAAATATTTTTGAGCTATATTCCAATCCCCTGAGAAGAAGTGTATATTACCACGCAACTTAGAGCCATATATAAGAGAATACGAACTAAGGATCTTTACTACTTCACTGTGCGCTTCCCTGCAATGGATCATCAAAGGCTTATCTACTTCCACGGCTAACTCAACGTGCTTACGAAACAGATTTTCTTGCCTCTTTATATCACTCTTATCCCGACGAAACAAATCTATACCACACTCACCTATCGCGACAACCTTAGGTTGCCTTGCTAAACCTTTATAATATTCATAGTCCCAGTCCGATTCTAATCCGCCTTGGGTGGATTTATCAGTAGGGTGCAAACCTACTGATGCAAATATATTTTCATTAATATCTGCGATTTCCTTAGCGGACTTAGATGTCTCCTTGTTTACTCCTACAGTAATCGTGAAAATACCTTCATCTCGCATCTTTTTAATAATATTTTCCCTATCATCGTCAAAATCAGGAAAGTTTAAATGAGAGTGAATATCAAAAAGTTTAGGTTTCATTATTCTTTCCTTAAAAATAATGGCTCTGGCATCTGGTTTGTCTCTATAGCTTCTTTTATCTTTTGTGAAGTTTCCGGCATAAACGGAGTAAGTAAGTTAGCTATACTCCAAAGTTCATTAGCTAAACTTATAACTTCATCGATAGCTTTATCTTTATCTATCTTTATAAGTTTAAAAGGTTCAGTCTCTTGTATGCGTCTATCCATCTTTCCTATCTTTGCCCAGATAAAATCCATTGCTTTACCGAATTCAAAAGATTCCATCATTTCTCTATACTCCTTATAACTTTCTCCTTTTACCACTCTTTCAAAAGACCTGAGATTACTAAAAATAAATTTTTCTTTATTTTCCGCCACTTCATAAGAAACAAACATTTTCATAACTCTCGATACTAAGTTACCAAGACCATTTGCTAAATTCGCATTATAAGCTTCCTTGAATTTTTCTTCAGTGAAGTCACTGTCCTCAAAAGTAGAAACTTCACGCAAAAGATAGTACCGTAAGGCATCTGCTCCATAACTCTCTACTATGTCAAAAGGGTTTATAACATTACCTAAGGTTTTCGACATTTTCTGACCATCGCTTGTTATAAATCCATGGATTATGATTTGTGTCGTGTTTGGCAACCCTACAGACATAAGCATTGCTTGCCACATAACAGCCTGCTGGCGGAGGTTATCTTTACCTGCTATCTGAAATCCAGGCCAAAATGCTTGGAACTTTTTTTCATTACTAGGCCAACCGAGTGTGGATATATAATTCACTAGAGCGTCAAACCAAACATACATCACATGGTCTGTGTCGTCTGGCACGGGTACCCCCCAAGGCATCTTATCCTTTAAGCGAGATATGCTGAAATCTTGAATATCTCCTTCTACAAATTTCTTTGCCTCGTTAAACCTTTTCTCAGGCAAAACAAAAGTGGGGTGTTTCTTATAAAAATCAATTAACTTATCTTTATATTTAGAAAATCGGAAAAAATAATTTTCTTCTTCTATTGTCTCCACTTCTAAGCTAGGGTGTTCTGGACACTTACCGTCTGTGAGGTCGGAGTCCGTCTTTTCTAGTTCACAACCAACGCAATACTTTATCTTATAATTTTTCTTATAGATATCGCCAGAGAGAAGTGAGCGTCGCCAAAATTCCTGCGCAGCCTCTTTATGGTGGTCATCTGTAGTACGAATAAAAGCGTCATTACTTAAGTTAAGAGCCGATTTCAACTTCCTAAAGTTTTTCGCGCAAGTATCACAATAGTTTTGTACTATCTGTCCCTTCTCTTTTGCCTTGCGGTAAACCTTAAGCCCGTGTTCATCTGTGCCTGTATTGAAAAATACTTCCTCGCCCAAACCTCTATGGAAACGCGCTACAACATCAGCCTCCACCAACTCCAAAGCATGCCCGAGGTGAGGGTCGGCATTAACATATGGCAAAGTCGTTGTTATATAAAATTTACCTTTTTCCATTACAGAATTATATCTTCTTTTCAAAAATATGCTTTCTCTCGGCAATATCTCTTGAAAGTTCCATTAATACAGTCGCCACTGGGATAGCCAGAAGCACCCCAAAAAAACCAGCCAGTTCGCCACCTATCAGCAAAGACAATATTACAAGTATAGGGGGTATCCCTATAATCTTCTTCACAACAAGAGGATAGATTAGATGATTCTCAAATTGCTGAATAACAAGATAAAGACCGATAACCATAAGCCCCAATGTAGGAGATTGCAGAAAAGCTACTCCTATTGCCGGTATGGACGCCATAATAGGACCAAAGATAGGTATGAGCTCAAAGAGTGCTGCAATAATAGCAAAGACAAGAGCGTATTTTACACCTAAGATGGTAAGTCCTAAGTAAACTAAAATACCAATTAGTACTCCCAAGAGGATCTGGCCTTGGAGCCATAAACCTATCTTCTTCTCTGCCCTCTTCCACAATTGGATGACATATTGTTCTTCGCTGTCAGGGGTGATAACCCTTAAAAAATTCTCCAGACCACCCTTCTGCACAGAAAGATAAAAAGAGATAACAATAATCAATACAAATGAAAGGGCACCACCAAAGACAGCTGCTGCTGCCTGGAAGAATCCAGAGGTTATAGTACCAGTTGAAGCTTCAAGCACTTTAGTGAGGTCTGATATAGCGACAGATAGAGATTCTGGAATACTAGTTATAAACGAAGAGAAAGTAGCTGACTCAAACGGCTTATTCAAATAACTTGGAATTGTCTCCGTGAATCCTGACAAGTCACTAAATACAGGAGGTAAGATAAAGACGAAGACTGCTCCTATTAGTAAAAAAGATACCAAGTAGACGAATAAGACACCAAAGACTCTAGGAACACGACGGTTCTCAAACCATCTCGCTGCCGGCTCAACAGCCGAAGCGATGACAATAGAAGCCAATATCACCGCCACTGTGTCACGCAACATATATAAGAACCAAGCGACAATAGCAAAAATTGCCACCTTAATGATGGTTCCGCTCGTAATACTTATCATTATATTTCTTTCTTTTTTTGTTTCCATTTTATTTTTCTTATTTTAGAAATATTTTTCTTATTTTTCCAGAATCTATGTCTTTGCCGTCTTCCGGTATGATACCAGCTATACTTATATTCTCAGGGACGAACAATTCTTTCGCTACTTTCATAATATCATTTGCAGTAACTTTTTCAATCTTTTTAATATATTCTTCTGGTGTGAGTATTTTACCTCCGAATAGCTCCTGCTCTCCATAGAAATCCGCCACGTATTCAGTATGCTCAAAATCCAACGCCGTTTTGCCTCTTATGTATTCTTTAGCAGAGTAAAGTTCTTCTTTTGTAACCTTACGAGTCTTAAAATCATTTAATAATTTAGAAATTACCTGGGAGGCAGTATAGATCTTATCTTTTGGAACACCGACACGTATGCGTAAGTACCCTGAATCTTCATACTCTATATTAATAGCGCCAACATAATAAGTCAGACCTCTTTTCTCCCTCAACTCAAAAAAGAGTCGTGAAGACATATTGCCACCTAGGATAGTCGATAGCACCTCAAGTATATATTTTTTCTTATCTACTGTGCTATATGCTCGCACACCAATAGCTATATGAGATTGATCACATTTTTTATTTTTTATCGATATTTTTATATCTTTCTGTCTTACTTTAGGGGAAGGAGTTTTATTTACTTTTTTATTTTTTAATTTATTAAAAACTTTTTCAATATTTTTTAACGTTTTTTTCTCTTCAATATTCCCAGCGACAACTACTATCATATTATTAGGGGTATATCTTACTTGTCTGTACTTCACAATATCATTTCGTGAGATATTATTAACACTTTCTTTGGTGCCTAAAACTCGCATGCTATGGGGATTATTTCCATAAATCATACTATCAAGATCCCTAGCAACCAGACTAGAAGGTTGGTCTTCATATGTTGAGATTTCTTGCAAAATTACACCCCTTTCTTTTTCTATCTCCTTAGCGTTAAAAATTGGATTCAAGACCATATCAGAAACAACATCAAGTCCGATATCAAAATCCTTTGAGGCTGACTTCACCCAAAAGCCAGTAATCTCTTTACTAGTGAAAGCATTATTGTCTGCACCTATCCTATCAAGCTCCTTACTTATTGTTCCTGGCTTAGGACGCTTCTTAGTACCTTTAAATACTAAATGTTCTAAGAAATGAGAAATACCATTAAGTCTCTTATCTTCATCTTTGGCACCTGTCTTTACAAGAACTTGAAAAATAACCGCTCCCGTATTCTTCATCGGGACGATAACGACCCGCAAGCCATTTTTTAGAGTATGTTTTTCGAACTGCATAAATTAAATTTTAACATATATCTTTAAATAAAAACACCGCTAGTTTATTAAGCTAGCGGTGTTTTTATAGTCTATCTATTTACTTAAACTATCTTTTATTATGTCTACTAATTTACTAATCTCTACTCTCTCCTGCTTACCGGTATCTCTATCTCTTAGAGTGGCTGTGCCATCTTCTAATGTATCGAAGTCTACGGTGATACAAAAGGGTGTTCCTATCTCGTCTTGCCTCCTATACCTCTTGCCTATGTTACCGTTAGTATCAAACATTATCTGAGGAATATCTTTTTTAATCATGTCATAGACCTCACGCGCTTTATTTACAAGGTCGGGCTTGTTCTTAAGAAGAGGAAATACCGCCGCCTTAACAGGCGCTATAGACGGCTTAAGTTTAAGGAAAACGCGAATTTCTCCTTCCATCTCATCTTCGGAATATGCATCTAACAACACAGCAAAAACTAACCTGCCAACACCACCGGAAGATTCAATAATATGTGGGATAAATCTTTCACCTGTCTCTTGATCTAGATAATCAAGCCTTTTACCACAACCTTTTGAATGTTGTGTTAAGTCATAATCCCCACGCGCATGTATCCCTTCAATTTCATCGAATCCCCAAGGGAATTTATATTCAATATCATAAGCCTCTTTAGCATAGAAGACTAAATTTTCATGCTTCTTCCATCTTAAATTTTCATTATTAATACCAATTTCTAAAATAGAATTCCATCTATATTCTCTTAATTTTTCATATTCTTTCATTTCATCATCTGGCCTTACAAAATATTGCATTTCCATCTGTTCAAATTCTCTTCCACGAAAAATAAACTGCCGAGGCGAGATTTCATTTCTAAATGCTTTACCAATCTGCGCAATACCAAAAGACAATTTTAAGTGCATCGAATCTGAGACATTTTTATAGTTCACATAAATACCCTGACATGTCTCACCTCTTAGGTACGCGGGCTCAGAATTATCACCTGTAAAATCGCCTAAATTACTCTTAACCAAGAGATTAAATTTCCTTATTTTTGTAAAATTTTGCTTACCACATTTTGGGCATTTTAATTTATCTTTATTCTCTGAAAAAATCTTATTAATCTCTTCTTCGCTCATCTTTTCATCTGCGGAGACACCAATCTCCTCCAGCATCTTATCTGCACGACTTCTAGTATTGCATTCTCGGCATTCTACCAGCGGGTCTGAAAAACCTTTTACATGCCCGCTGGCTTCCCAAATCTTAGGACTCATAAAAATACTCGAATCTAATCCAACAATATCCTCCCTATCATAAACCATTTTTTTCCACCATTGTGCTTTTAGATTATTTTCAAGTTCGACTCCAAATGGACCGAAGTCATAAACACCTGCAAAACCACCATAAATTTCTGACGACGGGTATATAAAACCACGGCGTTTTGCTAAAGATACAATTTTTTCCATTTTTGATGTTTCCATATTTAATATTATATTATTGAACTACTTTTTCTTGTCCTGACTTAAACTTAGGATCATTATCAAGTCTTGTACTTAATACCCCTTTAACCTTCCTAACTTCCGCATTAACAAAAGAATCTTTTCCTTCAATGACAACTTCCGACACAAGGTTAGGTGCCGAGCCAACTTGAGAAAGCGAAGGAAGAAGTCCTATCTGAAAAGATATATCCCTTGCCGGGCTCAGTATGCCCGTCCCAGCTAAAAGAGTACCTGCCTTCCACACGACCTCTCCTGTATTCTTATCATAAGATATCAGAGCATCTTGAGGGGAGATAGCTCCGGCCCAATCAACATAAGAAGGCAGGAAGGCTCTTACTGTAGCATTTTCAATGTCATTTGTAGAATTAGTAAGTGACCATACTATAGTATAAGTTGTCTTCTCCCCAGCCTTAGGTGGCAACAAACCAGTATTAGCGAAAGCTCCTTCATAATAAAGTGCCTGTGATGCAAACTGAAGATTAGAAGCTATCTTTATATCTTTCTTAGTTGTACTCCTTACGTCAGTATCTCCTGCACCACCCACTGCCTTTTTACCAAACATAGTCGTATCTAAAGACACTATAAAATTTTTATCATTTACACTTTTTTGAATTAGGCTATCAAGCATAGAAAATGTAAAACTAACCTTACCCTCTTCCCCTGGCTCTATAAATCTAAACTCTGGCACTGACGAAGCGTTCCAGACTAGAGCCTGATCTGATGTCCTAAAAAAGCCATTTACTGGAGAGATGGTCTGAAAATTAGCAGCTTGACCGATTATCTTAGTCTCAATAGTGCCATTCTCTATTCTGACAGGTAAATTATTCCTCCAAAATATATCCACTCTCATAATATCACCCAAAGAAGAAACGTTATCCTTGTCGTCATTTCCATTTATAAATACAGCAAGGTCTAAAAGCATCTTCTTGAGGACAACACTATCTGAAGCTTCACCGTATACATCAAGCTCATTGTTGCTATTGATAACTCCTATTTGAGCTAGGAAGCCTTTCTCGTCTAAGTCCCTGCCATCAACAATTCCTTTAATCTTTACGACTCGCTTTTTCCCGGGTTCTAAAGTCCCTATGTTCCACATATTATCCTTACCGGAAGATGTCTTCGGATTACTTTCTTTAAATTGGAACCCTGGTGGATACTCCACTTGCAAGACAAGGCCATCAATAATACTTTCTGAATTAGAAACATATTCCACCTCAATGTCCATCTCTTGCCTAGCATTTGCCTCTAATGGAAGCTTCACAGTAACTTCTATTGGCGACTCAAAGATTGTAATAATTTTCTTCTCTTCTTTAGTAAAAATAGCGTTAGAACCAGTGAGTCTATATTCCAAAGTGGCGGTTATAACCTTCTCACTTAACGTGCTACCAAACAAAACTATATCAATATTCTCAACAGCCTTACCTCCTGGTTCTATCTGCCCTAGCGGATATCTATGCTTCAAAGAATTGTCTTTACCTTCTAGCACGCGAGTACCTGATGGATATTCTAAGATAAGGTCAGCATACTCAAGAGGAGCATTATTGTTATTGCCTACTATTATCCTCCAACTGTTAAGTTCTCCTCCTGAGATACTCTCTGGCCCCTCAAAAACAATCTCAATATCGCCAGAAGAAACGAAGTTAAAACCCTTATCCCAAAGATAGGCTGTAGCAAGAAGAGAAACGGCAAAAAATATCCCCGCAAAAAGAAGAGTTAACCGCATCATCTTAGAAATAAAAGTTTTTTTCTTTGCCATTTTTAAAGGAGGATTCCACTTCGTCTTACCAGTATCCACTTCGGGTTTAAGTTTCAAGCCTAGGGCTGGACGCTTTGTTCTCTTCTTAAAAGAAGCTCCTTTCTTATAGAGCCTCATCTTTAATTTTTCTATATTATTATCTTCTCCTGACATTTTCTGATTATATCACAAAATATAATCTAATCGAACAGCTTTCGATTAAATCTATAATTGACTCTCTTTTAACCCATTTTTTATCCTCTCTGTTGCCTCCTTTTTGAAACTGGCTATTTCGTCGACAATCTCCAAAGAAAGTTCTCCCTTAAAGAATTCCTCTAAACTATCCGCCTCACCAACATAGCCAAGATTATCTAACATCCTAAGTGCCATAATAATCTCAAAATTAACTAAGGATTTCTTATCAAAAGAATTTTTATCTAAGAAGAGTATACCCTCCTCAACAACAGACCAAAGCTTGTCATTCCTCTCTTCTCCTTGGACTAATCGAGAAAGCAGTCTTGTAATTTTATTTAATGATACGTACTTGCTGTTATCTTTCCTTAAATTAAGCCCTGGAATTTCTTTGGCGTCTATTATCCTCCATGACTCTTTTCCACGGATAAATGAAAAATTCGCGTAAGATAAGTCGTCAAGACTGTATCTGAGTTTTGATTTTAGGAGCCTGACTCCATTTGCTGATGCCCTCAAGCCACCAAGACCAGCAGTATAAAAACTGATAAACTGATCCGCTTCACCAAAATTTTTCTTATCAAGGACAATTCCGTCCGTCTGATATATATAATGAGACATCTATTTATATTTTTCATTTATAATTTTTTTTGCTGCTTCCCAAAACTCAGGTCTATTATGTTTCTCTTTCATCCAATACCACCACTCTGTACCCCATAAATAAATCTCTTTAAACCCGGTCTTCTTAGCGTACTCTATATTGCTATAAAACTGATCTATATTCATAGATATATCTTGCTCAGAAAGAGGTGTCTCGTAGATCATCTTAGGGCCCCACGGCTCCGCCTGAAGTTCACTTATTATGACTGGTTTGTCAGAATAAAATAAATGGAGAAGATTTGTCTTCATCCAGAAAAAATTAGGTGGAATTGGATATTTAAAATAACCAAAGTATTTATTCCAAATCACTCTATAGACACTAGTGCCAAATATATCGGCTCTCCTTGCAGTAGAAAACCAAGTGCCGAGTTCTCCGCTATCTGTCATTATAATGGGGTGTTTAGGGTCAAGAGATCGAACTACCTTAATCTCTTCATCTAAGAAACCTCTATCAAACCTGTCGCATTCGCCAAAGTGCAAGAAAGGTTCATTTTCAACTTGCCAAGCATAGATGTTGTCAAAATTCTTATATCTCCTGACTATCTTATCTATAAGATGTGTAATCTCGTCCTTCTTTTTATCTCTACTTAATGGGTCTACCCACTCTGGAATCCGGCACTCAGGCCAGCGAGGCAACTTCTGACCTATGGCTAACACTAACCTAACATTCTTTTCCCTAGCCATCTCTATCATCCAGTCATAATCTTCAAAATTATAGACATTCTCCTCTGGCTCTATATCGTCCCAATACAACGGGATCCTTACCACATCAGGCTTTAATTCTTCTATCATCGCGCTGTAAACTTCTCTAAAATCCAAGCCCATATCTTTACTAAAAGATATGGAAAAAGTCACACCCCAAACATAATCAGTGCTATCAACTACGACAGGGGTAAAAAATAAAACAGTAAAAACCCCTAATATCAAAAATAAGATTACAACTAAAGTTATGATTATTTTCTTTACCATTAGATCAGAAGGCTAAGACCATTAAACCTATACCTATTAAAAATACTGCGACAACTTTCTGTAAAAAACATTTCCAATGATGAACTTCTTCTTTTATCGCGCCGGGTGATACTCTGACAACAGCCCCGGCTATTATAAGAATCGCCACATATTGGATACCTTGCAAAGCATTTACTAAAGTGACACTACCAAGAGATATAGCATAATTTAAAAGCAAGAAACCTATACCAGCCAAAAGCTTATTGAAGATAAATAAGCTCCCTCCTTTTGCTCCAACGTTCTTCGTGGTGTGAAAAATTGCCCTTCTAAAGCCCTTAGGGATTATAAGAAGAAATGCGGCAAGAAAACTTCCTACTCTAGTCCAAACAAAAGTCGAAACAAATGGCTGATTTGAAAAAACAAATTTCGTTAATACATAAAAGATGGCGAACAAAAGAGCCGCCAGGATTGAAATCTCAATCTTCTTCCAAGTGTATTTCTTAAATGCCGAATCATTATGGAGGTGATGCTCTTTTCTCCTGGCTAAGATGAGGATCCCTCCTGCAAAGAGAAGAAAAAAAGCTATCACCTGATGCCAAAATAATCTCTCTCCTAAAAATAAGAAAGAAAGCAAAAATACAAAAATAGGAATAAAAGCGCCAACGATAGGAGCAATACGAGACACCTCATCTTTACTCAGAGCGATAAAGAATGCCAGAAGTGCACAGAGAAAAACTAATCCGACAAGGAAGCTCAAGAAAAGCTGCCCTAAACCGGGCCATACTAAACTAAAAGGAGCAAAGGCTAAGGCAAATATACTAAAGAGACCCACATAAAATGTGTAGGCTATCGGGTTCGGAATATTCTTATCCAAAAGGAGTTTATCAATAACCGAATTAACGGCATTTATTATATAAGCTACAAAAGCAACGAAAACCCAAGTCATATTTATATCATTATACCTTAATTCAAAATCTAGGTAAAACAAAAGGCGAGATTTTTAAAAATCCCGCCTCCGAAAAACTGTTAGTAAAGCTTTATATCACCATGGACATAGCCAGCAATACTTAGCTCTACTTCCTTATCGGCCACTATAAAAAAGTGGCAATCTTCAGGGCCCATCCTCATAGAGAAAGGTCCGCCAGAAACATGTCTAGTCGCGGAAGAAACTTTACAAACTCCAAATCTCTTACTCCAGAATCCAACATGAAACTCTATATCCTCCGTTGATATACCCCTATCAATAATAGTAGGTCTGAGAACTATATACTTCTTCCATGTAAAATACTTTATGAGCCAATTTATTGGCCCGAACATGAAAGATTGTGATGGGCTCAAAATTTGATCTCCTTTCCCTAAGACAAGGTCTGACCAAAAACCAAAGTCCTTGTCGAGCACATCATCATGGTAAGAGCCTTCTCTATATACCACATCCCTCCACCACTGCAAAAAAATCGTCTTCATTTGCAATCCTCCCTTTTTATTATTTTAAAGAATTTTTATCTTTTTAAATTATATCACGATTATATTAGACAGTCAAATCAAATCTCAACCTCATTAGCTTCACAGGTTTTTGCATACTCATACGCGCTTGGGCGGATTTTTCTCTCGAGTGTCTTATAATCTATCTCCACGAGTCCAAACCTCGGCCAGAAGCCTTTGTCCCACTCGAAGTTATCAAGTAAAGACCAGTAAAGATACCCTCTAACATCCAGCCCTTCTTCTGTCGCCATGGCAATACTCTTGATATTTTCCTCTATAAACCATGCTCTGTATTTATCTCCCCTGTCAGCTAAACCATTCTCCGTTATATAGACTGGCTTATGATACTTCTTTATATCTAATAATCCATAATACAAAGCACTTGGGTAAAGCTCCCAACCCATATCAGACAATCTCTCATCATCATTTTTATTAAAGCCGTAATTTATCCTGTTGTGGTGATAATTGTTAAGACCAATAAAATCTTGATATTCATCTATGAAACTGAAGAAGGAGAAGTTCCACACCCAGTCAACTATTTTTTTAAGTAATTT
This sequence comes from uncultured Candidatus Saccharibacteria bacterium, assembly GCA_964560655.1. Taxonomy (GTDB): domain Bacteria; phylum Patescibacteriota; class Minisyncoccia. The sequence continues at coordinate 26,607 of CAZLLR010000002.1, forward strand.
ATTTATATATCTTCCTTTATATGCTTCAAAATAAACATTATGTTTGGATATGCCAACTTGAGCTTCTCTGTTTGTTTCTTTGATTACATTAAAAGCTCTCTTGTGGGCTTTAACCAAGTTCCAAAATACTAAAATAAAATATATAGGATTCCTCTTTTGAGGAGGCCAGGCACCCTTCAAGTAAGAATGAGTAGCATAAACCAGTGGCTCATTAAGAGTAATCCAGAACTTTACATCATCTCCAAAAGCCTCAGCCATCTTCTTTGTATATCTATCAAAATAATCCACCACTTCTCCAGAGCGCCAACCTCCTTTATCTTTAAGCCATACTGGAATAGGCCAATGCCAAAGAGTAACAAATGGCTCAATATTACGGGAGAGTAAGGCCTTTACTACATTTTTATAATGCTCTATCTCTTTATCATCAAACCTTCCTTCTTCTGGCTCTATGCGTGACCATTCTATAGAGAGACGGAAAGAGTTTTGCCCAAGAGACTTCACTATGTCAAAGTCTTCTTCGTATCTGTTGTAATGATCGCAAGCTCTACCGGAGATATAGTTCTCCGGATTCTCCGCTTCATCTTTTATACTCTCCCATATAGGCAAATGACCGAAACTCTTCTTGGCTTTTTTGGCTAGTCTCTCAGCGTTCTTCTTCTCCCAGAGGGACCAATCATTCACATTACCACCTTCTACCTGATGACTTGCTGTCGCACTCCCCCATAAGAATCCTTCTGGAAATTTAAATTTCATATTATTATAAGAAAAATTTAAGAGTTATTTTCTGTAGGATGCCCCTCTATGGCCGTCCTTAAAGAAAATATACTCTAAAAATTTTCTGTTACAATTATTATCGTAAATTCTAAACTATCCAACTTTAACACTTCTCCGTTTTCCAAATCTTTAAACTCGACGGCACGAGCATTAACTATCTTTTTAAATTCACTCTCAAATTTCTTTACCAAATTTTCTCCTGAAGAATTAGTCTTCACAGATACAGATATTTTATCATCTGGAGTTAGTCCAGCCTTTTTCCTTAAGTTTTGGACGAACCTTACTATATCCCTAAATTGCCCTTCAGCTATAAGCTCTGGATTTAATTCTAGATCTAATTTTACATCATTCTTAATGCTAGAGCTAAAGATAATATCTTTAACATTTACCTCATCTTTTACAAGCTCAAGTAAACCATCTTTTCCCTTTAGCTTTTCATTTTTAACAGTCAGTTTCTGCAAAGGTTGTCTTACTTTCACCCCCGCTTCTGCACGCGCCTCAAGCCCAAGAGAGACAATCTTTCGTATCTCTTTCATATCGTATAGAATATCAGCATCTTTCGAAGATTTATCCATACCAAATGCCTCGAGCACTTTCTTTACTAAAGAATCTTTAGCAGGCCACTCATCTAAATGAACGCTCTCTTTGTTGCCACCTAGTAATTTATATAGTCTATCTGATATAAACGGCATAAAAGGCGCTATAACTTTAGAAAACTCCAACAATACAAACCTTGTAGTATAAATAGCGCTATCCTTGTTTTCTCCTTGGTCTTTAAACCTATCTCTTGAGCGTCTAATATACCAAGTAGAAAGATCATCTACAAAATTAATAATGGGTCTTGTTGCTTTATCTAATTCATACTTCTCAAGACTTAACGTTACTTCTTGTGTTAATTCATTAAGTCTAGAAATAATCCACTTATCTAAAACATTTGTATTTTTATCAATTTTATTTATCATCTCACTTTGGATAGTTTTTTTAAGATGACTCCCTGAGTCCGCATACATGTCATAGAAACTATAAACATTCCACATTCGTAAAATTACTTTCTTATATATTTCATCAACTCCTTTTTCTGAAAAATTAAGACTTTCTGCGCGTACCACAGGTGAAGATAAAAGATAAAGTCGAAGTGCGTCAGCACCATGCTTATGGATAATCTCTACAGGGTCAACATAGTTCTTAAGACGCTTGCTCATTTTTTGACCATCTTCCGCTAAGATTATCCCGTTTACAATCACATTTTTATAAGCAGGCTTATCAAAGAGAGCCGTAGACAAAACAAGCAGTGTATAAAACCAACCACGCGTCTGATCTAATCCTTCCGCTATAAACTCTGCTGGGAGATTTTTCTCCACCTCTTCCTTATTCTCAAAAGGATAATGTGCTTGCCCGTAAGGCATAGAGCCAGATTCAAACCAACAATCAAACACATGGACAACTCGCTTCATCTTCCCTCCGCAAGGGCAATCAAATGCGACATTGTCTATATAAGGTCTATGCAAATCAACTTCATAATTCTCATTATGAGGAAGTGGTGAAAAAGAAAGATTTATCACCTCCCCTGTCTCTATATAATCATCTCCTTTTTCCTCCTTCATTTTTACCGACTTTTCCACATCTGAACCAAGCGCACCAGCAAATAAAAGCCATAGGGGGTATTCGTGACTTATTATCAAGATATTCTTACCTTGATATTTCTCTTCAATATCATACAAGAACTCTGACATTCTATTTTTAAGTTCAATCAAATTCTCTCCTTCAGGTGGAGCCTTTATGAATTTTTCTTCCATAGAAGAAAAGAATTCATGATAATCACTTGGTTTCTTTCCATCAAAAGTTCCGGTGTTTAATTCTCTAATACGCTTATCAAAAATTATTTTTTCTTTATCATATCCTATTTCATTTGCTACAATCTCAGCCGTCTCGCGTGTCCTTACAAAGTCAGAAGAAAAGATAATGTCGATATTTTTATTTTTTATTTGTTGAGCGACTTCTTTCACCTCAACTCTCCCTTTCTCTGTAAGATGATGTGGGTTATCTACCTTAGAGCTTATGATATTTTTTTTATTATGTTCTGAGTCGCCATGACGCATTGCAAAATATTTATTGCCAGATGTTTTAACATTCCTCCTAATATCTTCTACTGAACCTATAACCTTCAAATCATCGCACTTCTCACACTTCCACACAGGAAGTGACGCTCCCCAAAAACGAGTCCGAGATATTGCCCAATCCCTAGCACCTTCTAACCATTTACCAAAACGCCCTCCTTTTATATGAGCTGGCACCCAATCAATCTTCTCGTTATTTTTGAGAAGTTTATCTTTTATAGCTGTAACCCTGAGAAACCAAGAAGAAGATGCGTAGTTTAATAAAGGAGTATCACATCTCCAACAATGCGGATAAGAGTGAATTATTTTTTTCTTAGCATATAGATTACCCCTGTGAGCCAAATATTTTATTATCTCAATATCAGCTTCTTGATGATTCTCCTTCGGTTTTACAAACTTACCGGCAAAGTCCTTCACTTCACTCTTAAATCTCCCGTCTCCTGTGACATGTTGGACAAAAGGAAGCGCGTATTCTAGCGAGGTATTCATATCATCCTCTCCAAAGGCGGGCGCTATATGCACTATTCCAGTCCCCTCGTCTGTTGTTACAAAGTCCGCAGAATAAATTTTCCATCCATTTTCTCTATTCTCCAAATCTTCTTTCTCCGAGTAATAATCAAAAAGTGGTTTGTAACTTTTACCAGCTAAGGCAAAACCTTTGAAAGTTTCTACTATCTTATTCTCTCCCTCTATCTCACCAAGGCGTTCTTTTGCTAGGATCAATTTCTCACCGTCTTTCTCAATCTTCACATATTCAACATCAGGGTTCACCGCTAAGGCAACGTTACCGGGCAGTGTCCATGGGGTAGTCGTCCAAGCAAGAATGAAGGTTCCTGGTTCTTCAGTAATTTCGAATTTAGCCGTCACTGAAATATCAGTAATATCCTTATACCCTTGAGATACTTCAAAGTTTGCAAGAGTCGTCTCACAACGCGGACAAAGATGCATCGGCTTGTATCCTTCATACATAAGCCCTTTGTCGTAGAGTGTTTTAAAGACCCACCATACAGACTCCATATAGTCGGCCCCCATGGTCTTATAACTAGCCTCCATATCAACGAAGCGACCCATCCTAGGAATTATTTTTTTCCATTCGTCTGTATCACGGACTACCACATTTTTTGCGGCACTATTAAACTTATCCAGACCTAAATCTTCGATGTCTTTCTTTGCCTTAAGTCCGAGTTCTTTCTCAACTACATTTTCAACTGGGAGACCGTGGCAATCCCAACCCCAACGACGAGGAACCCGATATCCTCGCATCGTCTTATAACGTGGAATAGCGTCTTTGATAGTGCTAGCTAAGATATGTCCATAATGAGGTGGCCCATTAGCAAAGGGTGGTCCATCATAGAAAATAAATTCACCTAAAGGGGCGTCCTTTTCAATAGATTTCTTGAAAATATTATTATCTTGCCAAAACTTCAATATATCCCTTTCTGCCTCAGCTGGACTTTTGTCTTTTAGATTATCATCCATTCTTAAGATAATACTATTATAAACACTAAAATTCAAATATTAAAAAGAAAAACCCCCAGAAACCACTTACGCGATTTCTGGGGGTTTGGTTGATAAAAGAATTTCTGCTTTTTGTAGTTCTCTACCTACATAAAGAGCATTCTGAGAATCAGAGATAAAGAAAGAAACTTCTTTACTAAGTTTCTCAGCCTTATCTCCATAAAATATCTGGAGAAGCTCTCCTCCAGGAGAAAAATGTCTTACAACTATTTTCTCTTTTTCTACCCTAATCTCAAAATTACCTTTTGAGTCAGGATAAAATTTCCCTGGGCGAACTTTACTTAAGAGGCTATCTATTTTTACCCAATCTCTCTCATAAACATGTGCCGAACCAGAGGTGATAGAAAGTTCTCCTAGCTGAATTCCAGGTTTTCCAAGACTTACCCTTACCTCTTCTAAAAGCTTGGCTTGAAAATAACGCAGAGCAGCTACATTTAACGGCCACCCTCCGAACATATCATTAGTCCTGATATAAGCCCACTGGTGTAAAGCTCCCCCAGTAAGCCTTAAGTGGATGGTTACTATACAAGGAGGATCCTCCATATTAACGGACCCTCCATATACATAAGGAGCCCATAAAGAGATAATGGCGCGAAATGTCTCATTCTTCTTTTTAAGCGCGTCAACTATTATCTTTATTTGATTACCAAACCCATGACGGATAATGTGACCATAACGATAAGAAAGGTCTTCTGGCTCATCACCCATCCAGAAAGCCTCCCAGTATTCTTTTATATACCCACCATCATATTCAGGATGAGGGATAGAATCAAAATCATAAGGATCCTGCCCAGTTATTACCATCGTAAGCTGCCATAATTCCTGCCTTCTATGCCCCTCTGAATCTGCACCTGTGATGTGTCCAAAGAGGCGAATTTCTTTCAGAAGTTTATGATACCCCTCCTTAATTGTCCTAGCTCTTATTAAATGCCCAGAAAAAGAAGAAGGGAAGATCTCATTTTTTGGCTCAGGTAATGAAACAAATATAGGTTTTAATTTATCTCCACCTTTCAAAGCTTCTTTGAAGCTCCCCTCATCAATTTTTCCTCTTATATCCATAGGATTTGAAAAGATGATTTTTACTTGAAGGAGAAACCTATCAATATGCTCCTTTTTTAGAGATATTTTTTCATAGAGAGACTCATCAGATAAAAGACTGGAGATAGCTACTTTTGATTTACCTAACTCTGTTCCGCTAACTATCAAGTATCTTAAAGTTGGATTTGAAAGATAATTTCTTATCAATATCCCTAGACCATATACAGAATAAAGGTTACCAACAACAGCGACTTTATCCATCAAGTTCGCTAAATATTTCTTTGCAAAGGTCTCTCGTGGAGACCACAGGGTACAAACTCCGATATCGGCTTCAAGATTGCCTATCACGAGTTCCTTCTTTGAAAAGACCGGCCAATCTTTTTTCATCTTCATTTACCTCCATTCCAAATTAAAGTTTAAATTTATAGTTAGTTCTATCTCCAACTTCATAGGCCATATACTTAGCTATCTCCATTATCCTTTTAGGAGTTAACTGGATAAAACTTAACGAGATACCAGCCTCGAGAAGTTTTCTCTCGCTAGCCCTCTTCTCATCAATAGTTAAGGCGGTATTTTCAAGATAACCTTTCCAAACCTTAACAGCATACACCTTATTCGTGACTAACATATCCTGAGTACACTTTGGACAAGGCATATTGGTCAGATAGATGATAGAATCTTTAACCCCGTCAGGAAAACAAGGGGCATGAGCATTAGTTTCCGCATGAACAGCCTGGCAATACATTTTAAACCTTTCTTTCATCGACTCTATATTGCCACCGTTTTTCTCCACTTCTTCGGTTGCTAAATACTCATAGTAACAGTACCCTAGTTCTCTGCAGCTTTTTATGTCTCTTGCTGCTCCATTATATCCAGAGCCAACTATTCTATGGTCTTTAACAATTAAACAGCCAACTCCTCTTTTTAAGCAAGAGTGCCGCGTACCACAACTTATAGCCTGAAACATAAAGATTTCATCCCAGCTTGGCCTATTTTTCATATCAACCTCCATAAAATTGATTATTTTTATGTTAAAAAACCTTTTAGCCTGTTATGACAAACTATTTATTCTATCTACATTCTTACCGCAAAGAAGGTTCCTAGTCAAACTAGACAAATCTGTATTTTATTACATATTTAAATATCTCCGAAGGGTTGCTTTTGAGAGTTTTACTCTAAGACGAAAATTTTCTCTGTGCCATAATAATCTTCCCAATTGTTGTTATAGTGTTCAAACATTCGCGCGAGTCTTCCTTGGTCAAGTTCCTGAGCCTCCATTCTCTCCATAAGCTCATATATCTTTTTCTTAGCACTTTCGACTTCATTAGTGTCTTGAAGCACAGCTTCAAATTCTGCCAAGTAACCGTATCCGGCATTCTTATCCAAGCAAATATTTATATCATCAACCTTATACTCTTCCCTCTCCCTAGACCACTTAGCCTGATAAGAAAATCCAGAGTCAAACAATACCTGATCGAGCTCACTAATACTCAAGTGAGGCATCTTATGTTCAAACTCAAGTCTAGAGATCCCGTTGTCACTTGTAGTATCATCTATAGAGGACTTTATAACGAAGATTAGATCCTCGTCAGCCAGTCGCACCCTTATAGAATGATTTTTCCCATCAACAATAATTTTTCTCAGGTTCTCATGTTTCTCTTGTGAAATATACTCTAAAATATTCTTATAGAGTAGATTAATATCACCATCTATAAAATAATGATTGATCTGCTTATGCCGAGAGATAAATTCTGTGTTTGGATTAATTTCAAGCATCTTCTCTCTAAAAGCTTGAGCCTGAGACTCATCGCCTAAGAGACTTTTTATCTCTATCTCGTATTGTTGTGTAGACATATTACTATTATATCACATTTTTAAACTAAAAATCCCAACCCGCCTAAGCGAATTGGGAGCTTTATAAATAATAGATTACGCTGTAACTTCTAGCCCCATAGAGCGAGCACTTCCCTCTATAATCTTCATTGCCGCCTCCACATTATTTGCGTTTAAGTCCTCCATCTTCCTCTCGGCAATCTCGCGAACTTGAGCCTTAGTCACTTTTCCAACCTTGACCGTAAGATTCTTACCAGAACCTTTTTCTACTCCAGCCGCTTTTCTAAGCAAGTCTGAAGCTGGCGGAGTCTTCATTTTGAAGTCAAAACTCCTGTCGTCGTATACATATATCTCCACAGGGATAATATCCCCTACTTTATCCTTACTTGCTTCGTTAAACTTATTAACAAAATCACCAATATTCACACCATGCTGACCCAAAGCAGGCCCAACAGGAGGTGCAGGATTAGCCTTACCAGCTGGTATTTGAAGCTTTATGATTGATTTAATTACTTTTGCCATATGATTAATTTTTTTAACGAGTACAATGAGTTTTTAAAAATCATCGCCACGCACATAAATTTATAATATATAAGGTATAACCTTTTTTAACATTTATTTCAATAGCTCTACTTTTTTACCTATTATATGCTTTATGTGCGTGGGTTGTGAAATTATAGACGATTCTCATCTTAATTTCTACAACTTCCTAATCTGTAAAAAGTCCAGCTCTACTGGTGTCTCTCTACCAAAGATAGAGACGAGCACCTTCACCTTGCCGCGGGAGTCATCTACTTCCGATACTTTTCCTTCGAAATTTTTAAAAGGACCGTCGTTTACTTGTACGATCTCACCTATCGCAACATCTATCTTATGCTTTGCATCTGTGCCTTCCATCTTCTTGAAGAGCATTTCTATTTCACTTGAATCAAGAGGGGTAGGTGTAGTACCTGCGCCCACGAAGCCTGTAACCCTAGGAGTATTTCTTACCACATACCATGAATTATCCGTCACAATCATTTCTACAAGCACATAACCAGGGTAAATTTTTTCTTCTATAACCTTCCTTTTTCCGGCTTTAATCTTTATTTTCTTTTCAGTAGGGACGACTACGTTAAAAATCTTATCCTCCATACCAAGAGACTCTATTCTCTGCCTTAAGTTACGAGAGACAGCGTCTTCATATCCGGCATAAGTATGTATAGCATACCAATTTCTTTCTGTTTGTAATTCTTGTTTTGCCATATTTTTTAAAAAAATTAAAGTTTATGAATAATCCGCATCAACGAAAACCATATTTAAACAATCACCTTATCTATAATGTAGCCAAATATAAAATCAAAAAAACCTAAGTAAAGTGCGACAAAAATTGATATCGCTATAACAATAATAGTAAATCGAATAGTCTCCTTCCTAGAAGGCCATTTTACATGCTTTAATTCTCCCTTAGTATCTCTTAAATAATCTATTAATTTCATAAATCCTAATTTAAAACGCCCTCTCAGGCGCTACAAACATAATACTCTCTTCAGGTATTATGTCAACTAGAGCAACGTCTGCCTACTGGTAGGTATGGTCAAACGGCTCTATTATTATACTTTTAAACACATTCATCTAAAATCCGAAAATACCCCAAAACCAACTTTTACTCTTTACTGGATTAGTCTCTTCATTATTGTTTCTCGCATCATCAACGATGATGAGCACTTCTTCCCCAGGCTTAGCTATCTGGAATTTATCTCTAAGTTCCTCTTCTATTCCGGCGTTTGTCTTTAGGCGCGCCACCTCCGAGTCAAAATAATCTTTCTTTGCCCTAAGTTTATCAAGCTTACTTTTAACCTCATCGTTCTTCTGGGCTGCTTCCCTGCTCTTTCTATATACTCCGACAGTGGAAAAAACAATAGAGATAAAAACAATAAATAACAACAAAATAGAAAATTTTGAATAGAAAAGACGACGCCACATTCTCCTTTGTTGAAATTCTCTCATCGTTACTGTATTATAGCAATAATGCACACTAAAAAACAAAAGAAGCGCCACCAAGTCATCTGGATAACTATATCCCTATTGGCTGTAATAGGTATGGTGCTCTTTACAATAGCGCCACTCCTCTAGCTTTTCATCATCTTCAGAAAGACTTCTTGAGGTATATTTACTTTTGCAAAGGCCCCTCGCCTTTTCTTACCTTTTTTCTGTTTTTCCCAGAGCTTCTTTTTCCTAGAGATATCTCCTCCATAAAGATAGCCTGCAACATCTTTCTTCATAGCAGATATTGTCCGAGAAGATACTATTCTCCCCAGAGCCTTGGCTTGGATCTTAATAGCGAAGAGCTGGCGAGGCAAGATCTTACGTAACTTTTCAACCGCTTCTTCAGATTCTATCTCTACCCTTCTCCTTGAGATAATCTTAGTAAGAGCCATCACCGGCTCTTCCGCCACGAGGATATCAAGCTTCACTACATCAGCTTCTTTTATATCGCCCATCTTATAAGAAATAGAGGCGTAACCTGACGACACACTCTTTAATCTGTCGAAGAACCCCCTCATGAGTTCACGTAGGGGCATCTCTCCTCCCAAGGAGAATCTTTCTTTACCAAATTGTTTTGTGTCAGATACTTTCGCTTCATGTTCATAACAAAGCTTCATAATGTCCCCCACATTTTCTGCAGTGGTGATAATTTCAAAAGTGACCCATGGTTCAAAAATCTTTTTTATCAAATGAGGCTCAGGAAAAAGTATCGGGGACCGGAATGTCTCTTTTTTGCCTGATACAAGCTCTACCTCGTAAGAAATAGTCGGCGAAGCAGTAATAAGCTCCAGAGAGAATTCTCTCTTCAATCGCTCAATTATTATCTCCAAGTGGAGCATCCCTAAAAAGCCACAACGGAAGCCTCTACCTAGCGCCCCTTGCGACTCTTCTTCAAACTCAAGCGACGAGTCAGAAAGATGCAATTTCATAAGAGCCTGCTTTAGGTCATCAAAGTCATCTTTACCTTCAGGATAAACACTAGCCCAGACAACAGGACTCGGCTTGAAGTACCCAGGGAGGGCAGGGAGAGGTTTCTTGAAGAAAGTGACAGTGTCACCCACCACAGCAACATTAGGCTTCTTAATATTTGTAACTATATAACCTGTCTCCCCTCTATTTAATACGGCGACTTCTTTACGCTCGGGAGTGAAGATCCCCACTTCTCCAGCGATAAATTTCTCCTTACCGGCAACTAATACAAGTTCGTCTCCCTTCTTAAACGAGCCATCTATCACTCTTGCATATACAATAACTCCCTGATGATTAGAATATTCAAAGTCAAAGATAAGCGCTCGTGACCCATCGTCAAAAGTATGTAGAGGCGGGGGTATACGCTTTATAATCTCTGCTATAAGTTCATCTACTCCTTCTCCGGTCTTTGCAGAAACCTTGAGCACCTCTTGCTCCTCGCAACCCAACAGGTCCACTACTTCTTTTAACACAGCGTCAACTCTAGCCGCTGGCATGTCTATCTTATTTAAAACAGGGATTATGACGAGTCCGCTCTCTTTTGCCATCTCAAGGGTAGAGAAGGTCTGCGCTTGCACACCCTGTGTAGCATCTACAAGAAGGATTGTCCCCTCTACAGCCTTAAGTGCTCTTGATACTTCATAAGAGAAGTCTATGTGTCCAGGAGTGTCTATGAGGTTGAGTTCGTAATCCTCGCCATCAAGATTATAAGCCATCCTTACAGGCTGCATCTTTATAGTGATACCTCTTTCACGTTCAAGCTCCATAACGTCAAGCACTTGAGCCCTCATCTTTCTCTTCTCCACAGCATTAGTCTTGTCGATAAGACGGTCGGCAAGTGTGGATTTACCATGGTCAATATGAGCGATAATACTGAAATTTCTTATATTCTTAGTTTCCATTTACTATATCCTACATTAAAACGACCTTAATTTCTAGAGAATTAAAAATCCCCAAGGTGGGACCTTGGGGATTTTTAATTAAGACTTCCACAGTCCGTGGAGGTTGCAATAGGCTCGAGCTTCGACAGCCTCAGCATCAATCTTAAACTCTGCTTCTGCCGCGTCACCTGGGTTAAGGAATTTTCTATAAGCTTTATCGCCGGCTATAATTTCAATCCACTCTATATAATGAGCATCTTCCATGGGGTGAGCTATAGAGCCTACTTTTACCAAAAATCCGCCCTCTACCTTTTCTATTACTGGCACATGCTTCTCTTTTGCCGCCTCTACAGTATTTTCCTTTTGCCTCTCCATTGGGTGCCCACAACAAACGAGACTCCCTCCGCCAGCATGGATAGCTTCTACAATATTTCCACATTCACTACATTTATAGACTTCTTTTTGTTTTATCATAAATATTATTCTAGTTTTTAAGTAATTTTATTTTACCTACTTATATCTTCCCGACCAAATCCAGCCCCGGCTTTAAAGTATCTTTGCCAGGCTCCCAGCTTGCTGGGCAGACATTACCAGCATGTTCCGCCACAAACTTTGCCGCTTGAAGCTTACGTAAGAGTTCTTTAGCGCTCCTACCTACACTGTTGTCGTGTATCTCATAAGCCTTCACTAAGCCCTCAGGGCTGATTAAGAAGCTTCCCCTAAGAGATAAGCCCTCTTCTTCTATATAAGTTCCAAACTCCCTAGAGAGTTTACCTGTAGGGTCAGCCGCCATTGGGTACTTGATCTTCTTTATGGCCGGTGAAGTATCGTGCCACGCTTTATGAACGAAGACCGTATCTGTGCTTACAGATATAACTTCTGCACCTTCTTTCTTAAATTCTTCATAACTATTAGCAAGCTCCTCAAGCTCAGTAGGACAAACGAAAGTGAAGTCCGCTGGATAAAAGACCAAGGCCACCCACTTGCCTTTATAGTCTGATAATTTTATCTTCTTAGTATCTTCGTCTTGATACACTTCAAACTCAACATCTGTCACTTTCTTATTGATTAGATTCTCCATAATTTTATCTGTTATAGTTTATAAAAATGACAACCTTTATTGTTAGTTATTTTAATTCTTTCTCTACTTCTTTCTTTCCAGCTTCAAGCTCTTTCACTTGTTCCTCATCTATAGCGAGAAGTAAAGTCTGGAATTCGCCCACATGAGTCTTCTCTTCTTTTGCCACATCTAGTAAGACTTTCTTGATATCCTCGCTTTGGGCATTGGCGGCAAGCTGTTCATATAAACTTACAGCATCAAGCTCGGCAATCATTGCCACCCTAAGTATCTCTTTGTCTATATCTTCTTTTTTAACTTCATCTAGGTTCGCAGGTATATTTGATAACATTTTTTATTAGTTAATATCTATAATTATCTATTATCTTACTTTTTAGTAATTTTTACAACTCCTCAGGCTGTGGAGCGATAGGCTTAGTCCTCCAAAACTTATGCCGGAAAGATACTACTATCTCATCTAACTCTCTATTCTTTAACACGACGAGTACACTAACTCCAGTCACAATACCTATGACCCCAGAGAGTAACCCTTGGAATAATATGCCTAAGAATGTATTTATATCAAAAACATTATTAAAGATAGCCAAAGAAATATAAGCGACAACGCCCATAACGATAGCTGAAGTAAGTGACTGCCAACTTACCCTCCTCAGTCCAGACAACCTGCCAAAGTCCCTTTCAAAAATTCTCCATAAGATGATACCGTTTAAGAGCATGCCAAACGAATAAGCAATAGGGAGGGCCAACACAGTTGAGCCAACTACTCCCTCTACTCTCAAAAGATCTTCAACGAAAATCCGAACAGATGGCAACAAATCAAATATTTTTATAAAGACAAATGCTGAGATGATTATAATAACCGAAGATATAATATTAATTACGATAGGCTTCCTAGTCTCACCTGAGGCATAATAACCGCGGACAAACAATAGGACCAAGCTCTGAGAAACAAGAGAGAATATAAAGACGGCCAAAGCCGCAGCCACAAGCCTAGTATCCGTCCAGTCGAAAGAGCCAGTCCCCAGTATCACTCTCACTATCTGAGCTCTAAGTACGATAAAGAGCCCCGTTAAAGGCACAGACCAGAAGATAATGTGCCTACCGGCTATCAGTATGTGGTTTAGAAATTCCTCTCGCCTATTCTCTGTAAAGAAACGCGCTAAAGTCGGGAAAGCAGCTACCGAATAACTGGCTCCTATCACAGCAAGGGAGACAGACTGTAGGTTAAAAGCAAAAGTTAAAATAGTAATACTGCCTATACTTATACTAGAGGCCAAAGCTACAAAGATAGTAAACACAAACTGAGTCACTGAAAGGCCCAACGCGCGAGGGAGAGAAAGGTAAAAAACTTTTCTTATATCAGAGAAATTTCTTACAATCTCAAACTTAGGTAAGAAACCAATCTTATAGACAATGGGAATTTGTATCGCAAAATGAAGAAAAGCCCCAAGTAAAACTCCAAGAGCTAAGCCATTTAAGCCGAAGGCTGGGTATAGAAATATTATCCCAAAGATTATTCCTATGTTATAAAATATCGGCGCTAGTGCATAGATAAAGAACTTATTAAAAGACTGAACGATGCTTGAGAATATACCCGATAGACCTAAAAAGACTGGGGAGAGAAGAAGTATCCTTGTGAGAGTGATGAGTTTTTCGGCCTCATTCTCACCAAAGCCCGGTGCTATAAATTTTACCAAATAAGGGATTGCGAAAAACAAAATTACAGACAAGGAAAGTATAAGGATAGCGAAAATACTAAAAACTGAATTTATAAACCTAGAGGCTTCTTCCTTCCTTTGTGCATCCGTGTTCTTCTTATCTGAAAGTTTACCTAAAAAAATCGGTATCAAGACGGAGACTGAGACAACTAAAGAAACAGCAAAAACATATACAAGATCTGGTATCCTAAAAGATGCATAATATATATCAAGATCCAGTCCTGCACCGAATTTACCAGCAAGGAGCCTGTCTCGGAACAAAGCTAAGACTTGCGAACCCAGTGAAGAGAGGGCAAGAAGAAGCGCTGCTTCATGCAAACCATCAAATCCTTTATAAACAAAATTTAATATCCTTTTTACCATTTAAACAAAAGCACTTCAAAAACGGATAAAACTATTATACGATATAATACATGAAAAGACGCATGGGGATAAAGTATCTTACTACTAAAGAAGCTGCCCTTATCTTAGGGGTGTCCCCTGCTACCCTAAGGATATGGGACGAGAATGGAAAATTCAAAGCGGAAAGAGACCCTAAAAATAATTACCGCATCTATAGGATACCTGAAATAGAGTCCTTTATGAAAGATCATAACTTAAAGCACCAGACAAACAAAAGACTCGTTGACGAGGATGAATAAAATAAAAAAACCGCTCGCCATGTGACGAACGGTTTTTTATTTGTTTGCTTACGCTTATAAGCCGAATTCTGTACTGAACTTACCCGAGAGCAAGGACAGCGATAATCATTTATCTGTTCCATCTGTTACCAAACGGAATCAAGCGGCACTCCAGCACTAGGCTGACACGGCCTTGCACCAAACAGGGTTTACCACTTATAACCGTTGCCGATTATAACTCTAGAGTAGCCTTACGACATCTCTAGTCTTTTCACCTTTCTCCTTAGATAAACCAAGGATAGTATTGTCTCTGTGGCACTTTCCCTACTCCGACATCACTGCCGAAGCGGAGGGTATTACCCTCTGCTTACTTCTGCCAAAATTGTTTGAATGAAGTGAAATTACAATTTTGAGTATCCGCCTAGGGTGGACTTTCAAATTCATATTCACCTCAAACAAACAAAATCAACAGGGTGTTCGGACTTTCCTCCCTGTACTTTTAAAAAAGACAGAGCGATTATCCAGCGTAAGCTATATATATTATAACACTATATTACCTAAAATGCAAGCATGAAACTCTCTATAT
>CAZLLR010000002.1:41866-50151 GCA_964560655.1 uncultured Candidatus Saccharibacteria bacterium
CTATATATATTATAACACTATATTACCTAAAATGCAAGCATGAAACTCTCTATATATCGCAAGAACCAGCTACGCAGGCGAGCTCTTTCTTTACTTCAGTGTTGTCTTGCATCTCATGTAAGACAATTCTTGAAAAATCAATCTTTCCAAGCCTATTTACCATCTCTTTATATCGATCTTTATCAATAGCTTCATATGGAGCAAGAAGATATACATGGTCTTCTTTCGGCAAGAAAGATAGACCTCCTACTAAATCCCAGTTCTGGTATAGCCAATTTGAGACAGGGATCCATTCATTCTCACCCACAGAGATAGTGACTGATGGATTATGTTCTGTATAATGTTCTTTCACCATCTTCCAGTGCTCTAATTGTTCTAGAGCGTTCATATCGTCTTTAAATATAGATCCTGATGGTGCTTTAACAGGAAACTCTAAGACAAAAGTATTAGCCTCTTCCATGTTTTGCCCGACCTCAGGCTTGTATTGGAACTTCTGATCTTTCATCATTTTAAAGAGAGGGTCTGTCGCTGAGATCCTTACACGCCTTATATAATACTTTGCATGTCTTGGGTGCATGCCTGAGGAAGAATCAACGAGTTGAGAAAGAGTACCTGAGGGCTTGACGCAAGTGATAGAAGCAGACTGATTCACTCCAAATTTCTTGGCATATATCTTATTCAAACGCACCGCCTCTTCCTTGAGCTTCTTAAGTACTTTTCCATTACGGACAGCAGGACAATCCCACTGACCAGTAATAGAAACTCCCAATAATCGCTCTTTCTCACAATTTTCCTTCCATTCTTTAGAAAGATATTTAAAGTTTGTAAGAGTTGACTGATATGTCCCCAATATCACCGCCACTTTCATCTTCTTCATAAGAGTCTTCTCTGTATCTTCAGCCCTAGCCACTATCTCAGAAAGATTACAAAATTGCCTTGGTTGAAGGATTATCTCTCCGCAAGGATTTACACCTAGGTCGTTAATATGTCCGCCTAAGACCTTAATACGCCTCTCTGGCATAGTCTTTAAAAGCCCACCTCTGTTGAAGATACCTCTTTCACCAGAACGGCTTTTCATGAGGGCAACCCATTCATCCATAAACTCTTCATTGCTTGGTTTTTCCAAATAAACAGCGGAGTTATTAGCCAAACTTCTTTGCGGTTCTGTAAGGTAAAATTGCCCCTTCTTAGCGTCACGCATCTCTGTATCATCAAGATCAGAGAGTGATATAAGAGCACTTCTCCTCACTCCACCAGAGACGACAACTTCCCCTATTTTGCAGACGATATCATGCACATCTACATTTGAAAGTCTTCTCCCTTGTCTCCTCAATATTTTCTCACGAGAAAACTCTATCACTTGCCTTAGAGGATCCGGACCTGAAGAACGCCCGCCGAAAGTCTTTAGCCTAGCGCCAGCTGGTCTCAACTTTGAATAATCAAAAGTCACGTCTTTTCCATCAAACCATGTTTTCATCCCATGGATTAAAGCATCGGCCCAACCTTCTTTACTGTCAGCAATTATATACACTGGTAATGGAAGCTTCTTCCCGCTTTGTTCTTTTATCTGGGGTAGAGCTTGCACATTTTTACTCTCTACTGAAAAGCCCAACCCTGTCCCGCACATCAAGATGTACATTATCTCTCCAAAGTCCTGCAACCTCGAAGGCGCAGTAAATGAACAATTATAAGCGCAGACATTTGTCTCACGCGCCGGTTTGCCAGCAAACTGGAAGAGCCTCATAGAAGGCATAGCATTCTGCCTTAAGATTGCTTCCTTCACCTCTTTGTATTCAGCAACACTAAGTTTACTTCCTAAGTTCTCTTTCATAAAGTCGACATAACGATCAACGGTCTCAATCCAAGACTCTCTCCTTCCCTCACTTTCAACCCACCTAGCATAAGTTCTATAAAAAATAAACTCTGCTAATTGATTTTTAAAATATTTACTGCTTTCTTTTGTAATTTTTTTTACATGTTCAGGGACTTGCGAATCTTGCATGCGCACTTGAGCCCTTCTGTCACGATATATGATGTAAGATTTGGCAGTATCAACAAAATCTTCCCAAATAAGTTCTCTTTCCACGGCATCTTGTACGTCTTCAACCGTTGGAATAAAATATTTATTCTTAATATTAGTCTTATATAAGTAGAGCACCACCTTCTCTGCGATTCTATGAGCGTCAAAGTCACCACCTTCTCTTGTCGCCTTCATCGCCTTACCAACAGCGCTAGAAATCCTATTGATATCAAAAGGGACGATCTTTCCATCACGCTTCTTTGTACTCTTTATAAGCTTGGAAACATTTTTTGTGGCCTCAACACCTTTAACCATATTGTTTTTAGTATCATCTCTTGATCCTTACTTTATAAGGGCATATAAATGGAAGATAAGAGGAAAATTAATATTGATAATTTATATTGGCATTATAGCAAAATACTACAAGCCAAAGGAAGTGGACAACTGTCAAAAAACAACTTAAAAAACAAATAAATAAACTTGTCCATTATTTTAATCTTATTAGCGGTAAAATCCTTTCATTTTCATACTTAAAAATGCTATAATTTAACCAATGTTAAACACACCAGAACAACCAAACCAATTTAAAACGTCTGAAGATGAGATTGACTCACTAAAAAGGCAAATTGAAGAGCTAAAGTCAGGCTCCCCAGAGGGTCACCTTGAGACTGCCACTGAAGTAGTAAAAGAACATACAAAAAAAGTACCAGAAGAGACACTTCACGAAGAATATATATACACTCCGAGCGAGGAAGAGGTAGAAAAACATAATTCTGCAATTTTCGACTTGCCACCAGAAGAACACGACCAAAAAATAATCAAACTACTAAGCCTTGCTGAAGAAAAAGGAATTTTAAATGTAGTTAAACTTATATCTAAGACGAGCGACCCTCATTTATTAGACGATTTTGAACGCGCCCTCGCTCGCAAGATAACAGAAGAAGTTAATTAATCATCAATGACACAAAGTTTCTCTTTCAACTCATACTCTATCCCCTATGACCTTATTCTAATTATTTTATTATTAGGATTATTTCTAGGGCTAATGTATGGACTAGCCTTATATCTCTTTCGCAAGTCAAAGATGAAGCACCGTCTTATGTGGTCTCTAAAGATGGCTCTTATAGAAATAACTCTTCCCCAAGACGAAGAGAAAGATGAGACAAAAACATTTAAAGACATTATCTCCGTCATGGAAGAGTTTTACTCCAGTATGGCAGCTATAAAAGATACGAAAGTATCGTGGCTTGATGATAGTCCATACTTTGCCCTAGAGATAGGACTGCCGGCAAAAGGACCTGAGGTTTCTTTTTTCTCAGCCGTCCCGAGGTCTAAGATACAAGTTTTTGAGAAACATCTTCATTCTCTTTTTCCAAGTGCCAAAGTACGAGAAGTCAAAGATGATTATAATGTATTCAAATACGAGGGAGACAGCGCTGGCGCTGTGGCATCACTTAAAACTCATAGTGTCCTCCCTATAAAAACTTATGACAAATTCAATGCCGACCCACTCCTGACTATCATCAACACATTTTCAAAATTACAGAAGGAAGGAGAAGGAGCTGCTCTTCAGTTGATAGTCTCCCCCACCCCAAACACTCAACTCTTAAAGAAAACCAAATCAACGCTCGACAAAGTCAGAAGAGGAGAAAGTCTAAATAAAACTCTCTCTGGTAGTGGCTGGCTTACAATAATCTTTAACCTTATTGATGAGCTAATCTTAGGAAATACCTCCAAGAAAAAAAATGATGATAAAAATAAAGATCTCTCCATAGATGAAGAGACGAAGGAGCTCCTTGAAAAAAAAGCTTCTCATCATATATTCTCTGCGAACATACGGCTCGTCGCTTCTTCCCACGACAAAGGTGAGGCCGTCTCTATCTTAGGAGAAGTGGAGAGTGCTTTCCTTCAGTTTAGTGAACCTCATGGAAACAGCCTAAAGTTCAAAAGACTAAAAGGCAAAGCCTTAAATAAATTGTTCCTAGAATTCTCCTTTCGTCTTTTTAACAAGAAACAGGTTCTACCGCTTAATACCGCAGAATTAACCAGTATTTTCCATTTCCCGGTTGGGGTGACGACCTCTCCTCACCTAAAACAAGCTCGACTAAACGAAGCCCCCACCCCTCAAGACATGTTAGAAAGCGGAGTAATCATGGGAGAAAATAATTTCCATGGAGACAAGAGTCTTGTCCACATGGCAGAAGATGACAGACGAAGACACTTATACATCATAGGTCAGACTGGTACAGGTAAGACAAGCCTTATGAAGAATATGATAGCCCAAGATATAAGAGAGGGGAAAGGTGTCTGCTACATAGATCCGCATGGCAGTGACATAGAAGACATACTAAGTATCATCCCTAAGGATAGAATAGAAGATGTAATATACTTTGACCCGGCAAATACTGAGATGCCGATGGGGCTTAACATGCTTGAGTACGACCCGCTCTACCCAGAGCAAAAGACTTTTGTCGTAAACGAACTCCTAGGGATATTTAATAAGCTCTTTGATATGAAAGCCGCTGGTGGGCCGATGTTTGAACAATACTTTAGAAATGCGACGATGCTCGTTATAGACGATTCAAAGTCTGAAGCAACGCTTATCGATATTTCCCGAGTTCTTTCAGATAAAGATTTCCGTGACAGAAAGATTGCCGCTTGCCTTAACCCTGTCGTCAAATCTTTCTGGAGAGATGTAGCAGAAAAAGCCGGAGGAGAAGCGGCACTTTCAAACATCGTCCCTTATATCACAAGTAAGTTTGATACATTCATGGCAAATGATGTCATGAGGCCAATACTTGTCCAAGAGAAATCGTCCTTTAACTTCAGAAGAATTATGGACGATAAGAAAATCCTTCTTATAAACTTATCCAAGGGCCGGCTTGGTGACCTTAACTCAAATTTACTGGGACTCATAATTGTCGGCAAGATCTTGATGGCCTCTCTTTCTCGAGTGAATATGCCCGAGAGAGAACGAAAGGACTTCTACTTGTATATAGACGAATTCCAAAATGTAACTACCGACTCTATCTCCACTATCCTATCAGAGGCGAGGAAGTATCATCTTGACCTTATAATAGCCAACCAGTTCATAGGACAGATAGAAGAAAATATAAGGAAAGCAATCTTTGGAAACGTCGGCTCTATAGCTTCCTTCCGAGTGGGCGCCGAGGACGCAGAGTTTTTAAAGACACAATTTGAGCCAACCTTCTCTGTGCGCGACCTTATAAATGTAGACAACTACAATGCGTATATGAAGCTCTTGGTAAATGGACAACCGGCAAAACCTTTTAACCTTAAGACGTTAATGTTTGAAGACGGTGACCACCAAATGGCAGAAAAGATAAAAGAACTCTCAAGTCTCAAATATGGCAAACCAAGAAACTTGGTAGAGATGGAGATAAATGAAAAATATAATACATAAAAGAAAAAAGGCTGATATTTAATCAGCCTTTTTTAAACATTTACTACCGTCACACACTAGACAACAGTTTCTCTCATGGAAAGATACTGCTCCGCCATTATTTATATAATGATGGGTAGCTTCTTCATCACTAGGAGTATGGCCGAGTCTTTCCCCAGCAAAAAATGTGTTATCAGGGCCAAGAATTTCTCCTACTTGAAGACTTATATATAACTTAAAGTCTGACATATAATGCCTCCTCTTAGTCTATATTTATGTGACTCACAAAGAACCAGCCTATCTATTTAATCCAAGGATATATCTTCTAAAACCTTTGTCAATCGTTTTTATTTATCACAAAAGACGGTCTTTTGTGATTTTTTATTTGGCGATATTATATTTATCGCTACGGAGAAATCCTATTAAGATAATCAAGAAAGAAACTAATGCAATTATGTGGAAATACCACCACAATATATTCCACTCTTCATAAAAGAATGGGATGATACCGGTATTTATCAACATAGAAAGACTTACAATAATATATAAAACTAAACCACTTGCATGCTTCTTATATCTTAATAATAATACAACAACACTTAATAAGAAAAATAAGGAAGTCACCCCGGTGATTATATCAAGGTTGCGTCCTATATATTCAGCTATGGGCGGAGTCCCAAGGATAAATATAGGATAAGCAACGGTTGCCGCAATGACACCGGTAACTATTTTTAATCTCTTTTTATAAATCCCCTCTTTCCATTTATTTAAAGAAAAGCCTAATCCTAAAAATAGAAGCGAACCAAAGAATAGTCCAGTATGCTCAAATATATCAAAAAGCATTTCATCAATAAACAAAAAACCCGGTACAAAAACACCGTGCGCCAAAAAGATAAAACCAAACAAATAAAAAGCCAATGCTAGAAACAATTCATAAACATTTTTAGAATATGAGTAAGATATATAAGCGCGATATGCCGCAAAAAAAGCGACAAGGCACATTATAATCATTAACGCACCATGTATCAGATGATTATGAATAATTATATCAGGAGTGTCTACTGTCTTAAATATATATACAAAAACCCCGAAACCGACGAGGAAAGATGTTAAAGAAAGAATTATGACCTTTTTCATTATATTTCTATAATAACCTTTCTAAGCTTCGATAGGAACATAACTATGTGAATAACCGGAAATCAAAATCTCTAATGCGAGCAACCACAAACGTTAGAAGGTGTCATATCTTTTATCTGTTTAAAAATAATTTTCTTTTCTTTGTCATCAGCAGACTGATCTATTAGAGGATAGAGTATATTCTCCTCTTTATCATTATGGCCTCTTAAGATATCCGTCAGTTCATTATCCATATCTTCTGTATTAAAATCTCCAGTGTTTATCTGCCCTCTTATATTATCAAGCAAGTCTTTTATCTCAAGATGTTCTGCCCTCATCACAGAAGTGGGACCGCCGTCTTTCATCCCCGTCTTCTCTTCAAAGAGCGGAAACAGTATCTCCTCTTCCCACTTGATATGAACGAAGAGCCCCCTTCTAAAGGGGCAAAAATTCTTCTTCGCCTCTTGATCGTCTTTTCCTTTAAGCTCCTTGAACTTTTCAAAAAGTCCGTCTAACCTTTTATGATCCTCCTGCATAAACTCTTTTATACTTTCGTCATTGTTCATAAAAAAATCTTAACATATTAATATCCCTTAAAACAAGTTTTTCGTGTTATTATTATAAATAATATAAAAGGTCGACATTAATGCTTATTAACTAATTACTTATATAATACAATGAATAAAGAAAAAATGATTAAGATTATAATGATAATCATCATAATCTCTTCTGCTTTCTATGCTTGGCAAGGTATAGACATGCACAATCAAGTAACTACAGAAGAAGCTTCTTTCCATAAACTCCAAACAGAATACTTTACACAGAGTAAAGCTGTTCGAGATGGAGCTGAGACAGGCTCTGACTTAAATAAACAACTAGTTCAAATTAAAAACTACCCTTCTGATTTATTAAGACTTAAGTTAGTTGGCGTTGGAAAAATCCTCACAGGAATCTTTATCCTACTCTTAGGAATTCTTGTTGCCCTTATGAGTATGCCTCGTAAGCTTAGTTCTGTAATCAAAGAACAGTAAGAAATTTCTCAATCCAAAAAAATAATTCTATCTTAGATAGAGTTATTTTTTTGGATGTCTATATTTAATGATTTTTACGTAATAATCAATGAAATAGAATGTGAAGAATCTTTTTATTAAACGAATTAAGTTTTTCAACAAAATAACTAGAGATAACTTTTTTATTAATCCTTGAAGCTGTGGGATATGGATAAATCTTATTGAACAAATGCTTAATATCTAAATTACTAGAATTAGCAAGCACTAATTTTTGAAAAAGTTCTCCAGCATCTGGCGCGATCATGGTCCCACCTAGGAGCTTATTTTTGAAGATAAATAATTTTACTTTTCCTTTAGTAAAGCCACTAACTATAGCCCTGTCGTCATCTTCAAAAGATGACTCAAGTAGCTGGTAATTTATATTTCTCTTCTTAAGCTCGCCTTCGCTTAGACCAAAGGTTGCTATTTCAGGATATGTGTAAGTAACCCACGATATGTGGTCTGTGTTTAGCTCTTTTTTAAAAGGAGAAAAGAAGTTCCTCAAGATCGCCCCAGCATGCAACTCTGCCGCATGAGTAAATTGGTGTTGCCCTAGAATATCTCCGCAAAGATAAACCTTTTTATTAGTCGTTCTTAAGTAATTATCACTTTTTATCTTTCTACCATTTTCATCTAACTTTATATCCGCTTTTTCAAGATCTAATTTTTCTACATTTAGTTCCCTGCCGACAGCAGC
>CAZLLR010000003.1:0-2433 GCA_964560655.1 uncultured Candidatus Saccharibacteria bacterium
CTTTTTATCGCCTTTTTTGTTGAATGGCCAGATAGGCTCGCGCTGAGCAAGTCTTAGTTTTTTTGATTTTTTCTTAAGGGCATAAACCTCTTGTCGTTCTTTTGAGCTAAGGACCTTTTTCGTAGCCTTTTCACTTAATTCAATCAGCCTTTCTTTGATAGGCTTAAGAGTTAAAACTGTCTGACTTTTCTCTATTTTCTCGACCATGATATCCATCTCGGTTATTTGGCCTATCCACCCAAGCCTCATTCCGATAACAAGAGATAAGATAAAGATTACCAAGAAGAAGAAGTGTAGATTCAGCCTCTTTTGATCCTTCAGCTTTTCATCTTTGCTCTGTCTGTACTCTAGAAAGACTGAAGGCAGTATCATAGCGACGATGCCGAGTGCTACGTAGAGATGATACTCTCTTATTATCGCTGCGGTACGAGGTATCATCATCAAGATGATAAGTAGAGCGATATATAGGATCATCGTCCCAAGCGACCTGCGCATTTTTCTATGAAACCAAGTCTCAGCTTCTTTAGTCTTAGGAAGCGGGGTACCCCCTTTTGTCTCTCCATTATCGAACCCTACAGCCTTCAATGCAGTTGGAACAATTTTTCCAAAGAGTCCTTTGGCCATGAAAGCTATAAGGACTAAGATGAAAATTATTATAGGAAGATTAATCTCCGTCATTTGCCACCTCCTTTGACTGTAGCAGCAATAGCTGTGCCCACAGCCATAATTTCTTTGAAGCCGGAAGTTCCGGCAACAATAGTTTTCTGACCTGGATTAGAAGTAATAGCTCTTGCCGTCTCAGCTCCTATTACTATGCCAGCTGGAACATTAAGATCTTTTGCCATACCACTCAATCCATTGGTTCTACCAGCAAGGACTGCCTTTTCCGCAGCACCTTCACCTTCACCATGAAGCTTCAACTCTTTTTTTGTTGCCTTAGCGTCAATTACTACAACCTCTGCACTTAAGGTTGCTCTTGGGACACTACCTATAGCTTCGTTTAAAGTATGATGAAGGTTTATAGTCTTAACTTGAGCCGTTTCTAGTATCATACCCCAGTTTTCAATTCGCTTTTGGATTTCTTCCTGTAACTTTCTATTGTAGATACCAATATTGGCGAGTACAACAGCCGGGGTTACTTTTGTGAACTCTCTGGTTATAGAACCTATCGCGCTATCTTCCATCTGCCTAGAAGCTTCTTCCTTGCATCCGATTGTTGTTAAGAACTTGATATAGTCTATAATTCTCCAGCGTATAATAGGTACAACTTCCACCGTGATCCTTATATTAAGAGGATCGTCTTTTGGTGGTATCACTAGAGACTCTCCCTCTTCGGTGGTAATCTTCATTTTCTTAAGTTCTTCTGCTGTCTTCGGTGGACCAAAAGGAATCCTTATTGGCGGGTATTGTCCTTCTGGAACAGGTCCATCTCCCCTGAAGATATGCTGAGGATCAGTAGGTATTTCATCTTGTACTGTCAACCCAGTTTCTTTGACTAGTTGGCATATTCCCCAAGGGATGTATGCTAGACCAGAAGAGAGTGGATTGATAGGTTTACCAAAAAGAAGCCTTGCTCCGAGTTCGGTTGGACCTATTGTTTTGAGACTCTTTAGAGTATATAAGAATTGCATTGAGAATATGAAGTATCCCCAACCCCAAACCAGCTCATATCCTCCTACCGTTGCTATCGTTGTTGGTGATGGAAACATATATTCGAGACCAAATAGGCATAGATATGAAGCAATCACTATAATCCAAAATATGGTAGCTTTCCTCTTGCGTTTTTCCATGTCGATTTCCTCCTTATATTCCTTAAGGTTTCTTTATATTTATATGTTAAAGAATCGTTAGTTTCTATATATAATTATACATAAAAATATAGAAAAGTCAACGGCTACCGAGATAATCTCGGTAGCCGTTGACAGTTGGTGCGGGTAGGGGGAATCGGGGTCAAGTTTCTAAGCTCTCCGCCAGCTGGCGGATAACTAAGAACTTCCTCCCCGAGCTCGCAGTCATGCTCGTTTCACTACGCACGACATTGCTCCGCTTTTCGATTCTCCACACAAGCAAAGCAGCGACCTTTATTTTTTTGAGTATAACGATTAGAAAATCGGAAGTACTCTTGTGGTGTTTGCTTTCTCTACACCTTACAATTCACTTTGTTTATTGTGCGGGTAGGGAGAATCGAACTCCCGACTCATCCTTGGCAAGGACGTATTTTACCACTAAACCATACCCGCCTACACTATAAGCTTCGGTGGGTATGCCCCACTTCGGCTTCGCTTCTTGTGCCGGGGAGAGGACTTGAACCTCCACAGGGTTGCCCCTACCAGCTCCTAAGGCTGGCGTGTCTACCAATTTCACCACCCCGGCATACACTTATACTATTTAACCTTATTTTTTCTTTTTTGTCTTGTGGATTCGGTCACAAAT
>CAZLLR010000003.1:2533-34770 GCA_964560655.1 uncultured Candidatus Saccharibacteria bacterium
CGCTTAACATCGGATTCGCGACCCCGCCTCGGCGACAAGCACTCGCTTCACTCGTCTTGTATACCACCTCCGGCTTTCGAATCCCTCACGGGACTAAAAAACATAATCGACAAATACTACGTATTTGCCTCATTGTTTTTTGTGCCCCGTGAGGGATTCGAACCCCCGACCATCTCCTTAAGAGGGAGCTGCTCTACCAACTGAGCTAACAGGGCATAATATATTAAAATTTTTTGGAGTCTACCCACTCCTTGTGCCGAAGGAGGGACTCGATTTTCTTATGGAAAGAATGACCTTGGTCATTCCTTTCTCGTCTCTCTATGCTGTGAATATGCTTTCAGCATATGCCGAAGGAGGGACTCGAACCCTCATCCCTTACGGGACACGATTTTAAGTCGTGCGTGTATACCATTCCACCACTTCGGCATCAATACTTTGAGGCCTGGGGGAGAATTGAACTCCCGTATAAGGGTTTTGCAAACCCTTGCCTTACCACTTGGCTACCAGGCCTTATTTGGCTTAGGGCGATTATAGGGTTAGCCCTTTATCCTCTTTGCATCCTACCTAGCTTTATCAATCAGGTCATTAATCTTTCTCTCTTTTTTTAATGATTCGTCTATTTTGAACGTAAATCCCGGCAAAAATTTCATTTGCATATTCTCTTTTACAAAGCCTCTAAATTTTCCTGGCCTGATCTTGTTAAGTATATTCTTTTCAGCACTCTCTGGAAATACGATAATAAATACCGTGGCATTTTTCAAGTCAGAAGAGATCTCTAGCCTGGTGACACTAACAAGTGTCTTCCTTTCTAATTCTCGAGATAAGAATTTCGCGGCAAGGCCCCTTAATAGTGAATTTACTTTTTCTTGTCGCAAACTCATTATAATAGATTAATCTAATTTTGTGAAAACTTCAAGATGGTCATCTTTTACTATCTCCACCTTTGATTCTACCATAGCTCCGAATTGCTCACCCATTAAGATGCCTTCAGACTTCTCAGCTCCTTTCTGGAGGCTTAAGATTTCTCCTTTGGCAATGATAGCACCTCTTCTTTTTATATTCACAGCCATATCTGGTTTAAATTCTCCTTTTAATACTTCTCCTCCAAGGGTATATCTATTTCCATTTGCTTCAAATATTTTTAGAATCTTTGCTTCCCCTGAGATATTTTCTTGTTCAAATTCTGTTTTTCTCTCAGTAATGACTTCTTTCAACCAGTCAGTTATGGCGTATATGATGTCAAAGTTTTTTATCTTTATGTTATACTTTTCTGCGAAATCACTGACCCCCGACTCCGTTTTCACATTGAAGCCGATTATATAAGCATTTTTTGCACTTGAGGCTATTTTTGCGTCATCTTTGTTTACAGTACCTACCCCTCGGCGAAGTATATTTATATATACATTTTCATCAGATAGTTTATTTATCTCATTTGCTATTGCCTCTAAAGATCCGGTGACGTCAGATTTTATGATGACAGATATGATAATCTTTTCTTTCTTTTCTGGGCGGTTTCCCTCTGGAGTTGTTTGGGTAGATTTTGCCTGAGAGACTGCTTTTAAGGCCTCCTTTTTTGTATTATATGTTTGGAATGTTGATCCGACCTTAGGTAACTTATCGAAACCGGTTATTTTAACAGGAGAAGAGAAACTTTTTTCGTCAGTTTGATTTCCCTTGAAATCTTCAAAGATTCTCACTGGCGCCAAAGCTTCTCCTGAGGCTACGAACATCCCTCTTTTTAGTGTGCCGTCAAGTATAAGTAGTGTGGCGGTTATACCACGTTTCTGGTCTAGTTTGGCTTCTATTATTATACCGCTTGCATTAACCCCTTTATCAGCCTCAAGGTTCTCAATCTCAGCGGTAAGGAGGATTGTCTCAAGGAGGTCAGGTATGCCTTCTCCAGTCTTTGCTGAGATGTTTGCCACAGAGACAGTCCCGCCAAAGCCTTCCACGAAAACATTGTTTGAAGCAAGTTCGTTCTTAATTCGATCTGGTTCTGCGCTTGGTTTATCTATCTTATTTATCACTACGACAAACGGCATCCCTTCTTTTTGTATTAGTTTTATAGCTTCAACTGTTTGAGGTTTTACTCCTTCATCTGCTGCCACGACAAGGATCGCAATATCAGCGACTTTTGCTCCTCTAGAGCGCATACTACTAAAGGCTTCATGCCCAGGAGTATCAAGAAAAGTTATAAGTTCCTTTCCTTCTTTTTTACTCCCTTCCGGGTGGACATCTACTTCATAAGCTCCTATGTGCTGAGTTATACCTCCAGCTTCTTTATCTACAATGTTACTTTCTCTTATATAGTCAAGGAGTTTTGATTTACCATGGTCTACATGACCCATCACCACCACGACTGGAGGCCTCTTAATCTTATCTTTGTTTTGTGATTTGTCTGTCATGATAATAAGGTATAATCTTGTAACAAGAAATTATGGTATTTAGGTCGTTTGGCCCACCATCTAGTAAAAATAGTGGAAATTGAAAAGTTTAATTATTAAGTTTTTTCTTTATCACCTCTTCTTCTTCGGCTGTAAGTTTGTGTTCAGATTGGAAATTAGTAATCGGCTTCGCATAGACATTAACTTTTTCTCTTGAATGAAGTCCTGTTATTACTGCGCCATTTCCGTCTTCATTAAGCAAAGAGATGGTGAAACTCTGATTAGACCCAGAATCATTAAAAGGGTTAAACCGGATTATCCTGATATTCTGCACTGTACTTTTAAGCCTATTTTCTACTCTCCTCAGATACTCTTCCATTTCCTTTTGTGTTTTATCTAACCCTTTAAATTCAGTATTTATATTCATCAAGAGATTCTCTAATCCTTCTGGTTTGCTTCCTCTAAAGAGTTTTTTTAACCGAATCTCAAGCATAATAACCCAGAAGAAGAGGATTATCGATAATACTATCAGTATGTAGATAATTATATTTAAGCTTTGTAACATTGCCATAAAGTATAGAATATTTCCTGATATTTTGCAAAACTTTTAAAAAAAGTTATATTTTAGATATATGAGAATTAACCATGGTCCGTATTTTCGTGTAGGGAGAGCAAGTGACCTTTCTGGTAAAGACAGGGTTCTTTATCGCGCTCTTGAGATTTTGCCGGGAGTTTTGTCTTGGGGGAGTATCCTAGGTCTTGTCTTTTTATCTTGGGTTGAGCCTCTTTGGGCAGCTTTTTTTATAATAACCTTCGATATTTATTGGTTAGTGAAAACAGCATATCTTTCCATGCATCTTAGGTCTAACTGGAAGAGGATGAAGCATAATATCAAGTTGGATTGGACAAAGAGGTTAGAGAATATAAAATATGATAATATTTGGCAACTCGTCATCCTTCCTTTCTACAAAGAAGATTTTGATGTTATTTCAAAGACGATAGAATCTCTTATTGCTAGTAAGTGGGATAGAGAGAAGATGATTATTGTGTTAGCATGCGAGGATCGAGCTGGGGAGAATGCGCGAAACACGGCAGAAGAAATCTTTAAAAAATTCGGCCAATCCTTTGGAGAATTTATAATTACTCGACACCCTAATGACACCCCAGGTGAGATGGCAGGCAAAGGCTCAAATATTAGTTTTGCAGCTGAAGAGGCTAGGGTAAAGATATTAGACAGGAGAAATATAAAATATGAAGATGTGATGGTGTCTGCTTTTGATATAGACACAAGAGTTTATTCACAATATTTCCTTTGCCTGACTTGGAACTTTCTTACTGCTGAGAAACCTTTTCGTTCGTCGTTTCAACCTGTCCCCATTTATAATAACAACATCTGGGAATCACCAGCTTTCTCTAGGGTAGTGGCTACTAGCGGTACTTTTTGGCAGATGATCCAACAGGAGAGGCCAGAGAGGCTTGCCACTTTCTCTTCGCACTCTATTAACTTCAAAGCTCTTCATGATATAGGTTATTGGCAGAAGAACATGGTCTCTGAAGATTCACGTATCTTCTGGAACGCTTTTTCTTATTATAATGGTGATTATGAAGTGATACCTTTATCTTACCCTGTATCGATGGATGCTAATCTTGCCCCATCGTTTTTTGAGACAGTGAAAAATACTTATAAGCAACAGAGACGTTGGGCATGGGGAGTAGAGAATATCCCTTATATCCTTTTTGTTTTTATAAAGAACAAAAAAATTCCCCTTAGAAAAAAGATTCATGCTTCTTTCGTTCAACTAGAAGGCTTTTGGTCTTTGGCTACTAATCCACTTATAATTTTCTTTTTAGGATGGACGCCTCTTGCTCTAGGAGGACAAGCTTTTAATAAGACACTTCTTTCTTATAATCTACCAATAATCACAAGAGACTTGATGGCCGTCGCCATGTTCGGCTTAATTTTATCTATTATCGTCTCCATGAGCTTCTTGCCTGCTAGGCCTAAAAACCGTTCCCGATCTACTTATTTCTTTATGGTAATCCAGTGGGCGCTTGTTCCTTTAACCATAAACATATTTGGGTCTATTCCTGCTCTTGATGCACAAACTCGTTTGATGTTTGGCAAATACATTGGCTTCTGGGTGACACCGAAAGGTGACACACAGAAGTCTGGAAGGGGGTCGGGGGAACTCTAGGTTCCATGTGTAAGAAAACAGCGAAGCGCTAGAAACCGAGGGTTTCTAGCGGGCGAGAAAAACGAACGACGCTTTTGTGGTGACATCGAAGAATAAGAAAAATTAAACGGCTCAGCATACAAAGACTGAGCCGTTTAATTTTTATCCTATTGATTTTTATATCCTCTGATGATATGAATAAAGATAGAAAGACATCGTTCTTAATAAATTTAAAAATAAAAAAAGGGGAGATAATCTTGAAAAGAATAAAATTATTTTTTAAAAGATTATGGATACTTTTAGTTACTTGGATCTTATGGATACATATCGTTACTAAGGATTTAGAAGGATTCAGCCCTCGTTGGGTCAGTAAGGTTTCATATTTTTCTGCTTTCGGTTCTGCTTCAATCATCTCACCACTTGTAATATTTTTTTTCGTGGGTGGAGGTGGTACTTGGTCCCGATAGGTGTTGTAGTTTATCTTATAACAGGATTCATTCTGCTCTTGATTAGAAATTCATACAGGACATATTTCCCTTAAAAAGGGAGAAGGAAAGTTACGCAAAATAAAAGATAATAAATATTAAAACCACTCGTGTCTTCGCGATTGGTTTTTTCTTTTTTCTAGAAATGATATATACTAGGGAGATATATTTATGAGTGATAATGATAAAAATCAGAACCATAGCGGGGCAAGCTGGATAGACACTTCCGCTCCTGGTAAGAAGGTTTCTCGTGGACACCTACATCCCCTAACTCAGATTACTGATAAGATAACAGATATTTTTTCTGGCATTGGTTTTGAGGTTGCAGAAGGTCCCCAAGTTGAAGATGAGTGGCATAATTTTGACGCTCTTAATGTATCTAAGGATCACCCTGCCAGAGATTTATGGGATACTTTTTGGATTAAAGATAAAGAAGCTAAAATGCACCTTGATGGAGAAAAGATGAAAAAAGGCGATAAGTTATTACTTCGTACTCATACTTCCTCTGTCCAGGTTCGTTATATGGAAAAGAATAATCCGCCTATAAGGATTATAGCTCCTGGGCGTGTCTTTAGATACGAGGCAACAGACATGACGCACGAGGCACAATTCTATCAGTTTGAAGGACTGATGGTAGATAAGAATATTAATCTCTCTAACCTGAAGGCGGTTATGGAAGTATTTTTCCAGAGATTTTATAACAGTAAAGATATCGAGGTGCGCTTAAGACCGAGCTACTTTCCTTTTGTGGAGCCGGGCGTAGAAGTAGACATGAGGAGGGGGAAGGGCAAATGGCTGGAGGTCGCCGGTGTCGGTATGGTGCACCCCAGTGTTTTGGAAAATGTTGGATTAGATCCAAGAGAATATAAAGGATTCGCTTTCGGTATGGGCTTAGACAGACTCGCCATGCTTAAGTATAAGGTTGATGACGTACGCTTGTTCTATTCGGGGGATTTAAAATTTATAAAACAATTTTAAGAAATCATGTTAATAAGTTATAAGTGGTTACAGAGTTATTTTAAGAAGAGCCTTCCTAAGCCGGATAAATTGGCTGATCTTTTCACAATGCGTTCTTTAGAAGTGGAAGAGATTAAGAAGAGGAAAGGTGATTATATTCTTGGTATAGATATTACTCCGAACAGGGCGCACGATTGCTTGAGCCACGAGGGGATTGCAAGAGAGGTGTCCGCTATTGTGGGGCTGAAAATGGCTCCAGTTTCAGCCTCTTTTAAAAAACAGAACTCCGCAACCCTTGGTATTGAGGTCAAAGAGTCTGCATTATGTAGACGTTATGCGAGTGCGATGATTGAGGGAGTGAAAGTTAAATCTTCACCAAAATGGCTCAAAGATAGACTTGAGTCCATAAGTCAGAAATCTATCAATAATGTAGTGGATATTTTGAATTTTGTGATGTTTGATATTGGTCAACCAATGCACGCTTTTGACGCTGATAAGGTGAAAGGGGATATTGTTGTGAGAAAGGCAAAGGGTGGGGAGAATATTATCACTCTTGATAATCAGGAGATCAAGCTTGATGAAGATATTTTAATAATCGCCGATGAAGACGGACCACTGGCGCTTGCGGGTATAAAAGGCGGGAATAGAGCAGAGGTAGATAATGGGACGAAAAATATTATCTTGGAAGCGGCTAACTTTGAGCCAGTGAATATAAGGAAGACTTCTCGTCGAGTGGGGATTAGAAATGATTCTTCTACAAGATTTGAGAATGAGATTGCTCTTGATCTTTCCGGGCGCGCCTTGGGTAAGGCGATAAGCTTAATATTGAAAGAGGCCAGTGGTAAGAACACGGCAATAAAAGACTTCTACCCTCGGAAGGCTAATAAATATAAACTGGGTATCCATCCTAAAGATGTTTCTGCTCTCTTGGGGATGGAGGTACCAGAGAAAGATATTATCAAAATATTAGAGAGCTTGGACTTTGAAGTTAAAAAAATAAAGCCGATTGATAATGTTCTTAAGATTTCCCAGAGCTTAAAAGGGAAACCATATAAATACGGAGCGAGTGTCTCTTATGACGCACCGGAGTATTTCGATTGCTCGTCTTTTACGAGTTACGCCTTTGCTCATTCGGGGATACAGATTCCAAGGATGACTATTGATCAATATTTCTATGGGGCACCGGTTGAGAAGAAGGACTTGGAGCCGGGGGATTTAGTCTTCTCTAATACTGGCATCGGTAAGATCCATCACGAGTCTAAGGATTTCATGAAAGGGATGAAGATGAAAGAAGGGGTTGATCATTGTGGTATCTATATAGGGGAAGGAAAGATCATACATGCTTCAAGGTACAACAGCGATGGAATTATTATTGAAGATTTAAAGAAGTCGAAACAATTTAAGAGTACGGTCGGCTTTCGTCGGATAATTATGGAAGCTGATGATCTGCTTTTGGTGACTGTGCCACCAGGTAGACTTGATATAAGGATAAAAGAAGATCTAATAGAAGAAGTCGGGAGAATATACGGTTATGAAAATATACCGTCTGTCTTACCTCAGGGCGCTTTAGTGCCGGCTAAGAAGAATGAAGGTTATGAGTTACTAAGAAAGATAAAAGATATTTTCGTTGGAGCCGGTTTTAGTGAAGTATATAATTATTCATTTGTGAAAAAGGGCGACATTGAGCTCCAAAACCCAATAGCGAAAGGTAAGGAATATTTAAGAGCGAATTTGGCGGAAGGGCTTTTACATAATGCCCAAGAGAATCTAAAATATTTTGACGAGGTGAAAGTCTTTGAGGTTGGAGAGGTGTTTCGACTTAAAGATGGCAGTGCTATAAGCGAGAAGAGGATGATGGGTGGGGTGATAGTTTATAAGGACAATAAGAAGAATAAAGAGCACGAAGTCTTTTATGAGGTCAAGGGCGTCTTAAGCACCCTCTTTGAGAAGTTGGGTGTCTTGGGTATACGCTTTAGCGATGAAGGGGAAGAGACCGCGCTTATAAAACACAACGGCACTATTTTGGGTATTATCAATAATTTTTCCGACCAAGGCGGATCAGCCTTGGGCTGGGAGATAGATTTTGATATATTGAAAAATGTTTCTGATGAAGAGAGAGAATACACTCCGTCTTCTAAATACCCTGCGGCGATGAGAGATCTTTCTATCTTTGTCCCTTTCCGTACTAAGGTTGTAGAGGTGCTTGATGTCATAGAAAACACAGCGGGCAAGCTCCTCTTTGATACTGACCTTTTTGATATATATGAGAATGAAGATAGGAAATCTTTTGCATTTCGTCTTGTCTTTCAGTCTTATGATAAGACTCTGTCTGACGGTGAGATAAATGAAGTTATGGATAAGGTGATACAAGCTTTAGATGAAAAAGTGGAGTGGGAAGTGAGGAAGTCGGTGTAGTGGTTTATAAAGAGCAAGAGGTTGTTTATAATATTGTAATCATTTTTTATGGCGAAACATATTTTAGACGTTTCTTATTATTCTCAACATCTTGATGTTGAGGAAGAGAGCTGGCGTCCCCGCTCTTGCGGGGTCTTATGCCTGAAGATGCTTATGGGTTTTTATGGCAGAGATAAAAAGAATATCATGGAGTTGATTAATGCGGGCGTAGATAGAGGAGGATATTCTTCTCATGGTTGGAGGCACGATGTATTGGTAGAGA
Organism: uncultured Candidatus Saccharibacteria bacterium; assembly: GCA_964560655.1. Lineage (GTDB taxonomy): Bacteria > Patescibacteriota > Minisyncoccia. The sequence goes on from CAZLLR010000003.1 coordinate 11,211, forward strand.
TGGCAAGAGAGGAAGGTCTCTCAGCCTTTAGAATGGAGTATAAGGATGATGAAAAAAATGGGCTTAAAGATATTTTAGATTTCTTAAAAAAAGGATACCCTGTAATGGTCTCTGCGGTTAAAAATTTTTCTGAGAAAAATAAATTTCATCTAGTTCTTTTAACAGGGCTTGAGGAAGATAAAAATAACTTAAAAGGTTTTTACTATAATGACCCAGATTCTATGGGTAAAGAAGAAGGAAAAGATAAATTTGTCCCCATAGAAACCTTTAAAAGATACTGGAGGAAAATGGCTATTTATGTTAATATTTAAATAATTATGGTAAAAAAAGAGGAGAAAAATGACACAAAATCTGCCCAAAATTCTAAACAAAATAAGGCAGAAAAGAAGCCTCATTATGGGGCTTCTGATATCTATGTCTTAGAGGGGCTTGAGCCAGTGAGAAAGCGCCCTGGTATGTATATAGGGTCAACAGGTGTAGATGGACTCCACCATCTTATTTGGGAGGTATTTGATAACTCTCGCGATGAGGCTATGGGTGGATTTGCCAGTGAGGTAGAAGTAGCTTTTTTGCCTGGTAACAAGATAAGGGTTTCAGACAACGGAAGAGGTATCCCTGTGGATATGCACAAGAAGACAAAAGTCTCTGCACTGGAGACTGTTATGACGACTCTTCATGCGGGGGGTAAGTTCGGAGGTGAGTCATATAAGATATCAGGAGGTCTTCATGGTGTAGGTATTTCAGTGGTAAACGCTTTGTCTATTTGGCTTAAGGCTGAGATTTACAGAGATGGCGGAAAATTTGTTCAAGAATATTCTCAAGGGCGAAAAAAGAATAATATAAAAAGAGTTGGACCTAGTAAAATAAATGGCACAGTTATAACTTTTGAACCCGATAAAGAGATATTTAAAGAGATAGATTTTGATTGGGACAAAGTGGTAAGTCGATTAAGGCAACAAGCCTATCTTGTAAAATCATTGAGGATTAGAGTTATGGATTTAAGGGGTTATGAAGGAAAGATCGATTCTGATAATGGATTGTATCTTGAGTCTTTAGGCCTTCCTGTTAAGTCCTACTCCTTTTATTTTGAAGGGGGGATTATTTCACTCGTTGAATTCTTAAATAAAGATGAAGGAAAAATTAATGAAAATATTTTTTATGTTGAGAAGAAGCCAGAAGACGGGTCAGTAGAATCCGTAGAAGTTGCCCTACAATATACAGATAATTTGACTTTAAGAGAAATAAGTTTCGCTAACAATATAAGCACTGGTGAAGGTGGATTTCATTTGACTGGTTTTAGGACGGCACTCACTAGGATCTTAAATGATTATGCGAGGAAAAATAATTTCTTAAAAGCGGATGAAGATAATCTTACTGGAGATGATGTAAGAGAGGGGATAACGGTTATTGTATCTGCTAAGTTGAAAGACCCTCAGTTTGAAGGACAGACTAAGGCTAAGCTTGGTAGTCCTGAGGCTCGAGGAGCTGTCGAGACTGTCTTCGGAGAAGCCTTCAACGCTTTTCTTGAGGAGAAGCCTAATGATGCCAAATCTATAATAAATAAAGTAATCCTTGCATATAGAGCAAGGAAGGCAGCGAGCGCCGCCAAAGAGAGCGTGCTTAGAAAAGGGGCCCTTGATGGTCTTACTTTGCCTGGTAAACTTGCTGATTGTCAGTCTAAAGATGCCAGTGAGTCAGAGCTTTTTATAGTTGAGGGAGATTCTGCGGGTGGCTCTTCTAAACAGGCGCGCGACAGAAGGACTCAGGCTATACTTCCTTTGAGAGGTAAGATCTTAAATGTAGAAAGGGCTCGTATAGATAAGATGCTCGCTTCAAAAGAGATTAAAGCTCTGGTAATTGCTCTTGGTGCCGCCATAGCTGAAGAATTGAATATTGAAAAACTTCGTTACCATAAGATCATCATAGCGACAGATGCTGATGTTGACGGAGCTCATATTCGGACATTGCTTTTGACTTTATTCTTTAGGTATTATAAGCCACTTATTGAACAAGGGTGTTTATACATCGCTCTTCCTCCTTTATATAAGATTCAGAAAGGGAAGGTTATTAAGTACGCTTATTCGGATGCTGAGAAAAACAAGATAGTGACTGAAATGAAAGAAGGAGTGACTATTCAACGATATAAAGGTCTTGGTGAGATGAATCCTGCACAGTTATGGGATACTACTATGGACCCAGAGACTAGGACGCTTAGGAATGTAACTATAGATGATGCAGAAGCTGCTGATAAGATATTTGACGTATTGATGGGTAAGCTAGTAGAACCTAGGAAGATTTTTATCCAAACTCACGCCAAAGCGGCAAACTTGGACGTGTAAACGGCCTTAGTAGGGTAATTACAATGTAGATCGGTTCGTTTTTAGAACAAAAGGTTTGCGTTGTACTCCTCTAAGGCTATTTTTTTGTAACTTCGTCTTTTATATTACCTATAAATTTATCAAGTTCTATGGCTCCCTCATCACCTTTTTCTCTAGAACGGACTGACACTGTCTTAGCTTCCGCTTCTTTTCCTCCTACCACGAGTACGTAGGGGGTTTTTTGTATTTCCGCACCTCTTATTCTTTTACCGAGTGTGTCGTTTGAAGTGTCAATCTCTACGCGAATATTAGCTTCTTTCATTTTAGCTAATACTTCTTCACCGTAAGTGTTAAACTTTTCTGATACAGGGATAATCATTATTTGGAGAGGAGAGAGCCATAGTGGAAATTCTCCGGCAAGATGCTCAATTATGACAGACAAAAAACGTTCTAAAGATCCGGCGATAGCTCGGTGAATCATCACAGGAGTTTTTATAGACCCATCTTTATCTGTGTATTTGAGCTCAAATCTTTCTGGCATTGAGAAATCAAGTTGTATCGTTGCTAATTGCCATTCTCTCTCAAGTGAATCTTTAAACATAAAATCAAGTTTGGGTCCGTAGAAAGCTGCTTCCCCTTCAATTTTTTTATAGTTTAATTTTTCTTCTGTTGCTACTTTTTCAAGTACACTCTCAGCTTTTGTCCAGTGTTTTTCATCTCCAATATAATCATCTGGTGAATTTGGGTCTCTTAAAGAAAGAGAAACCCAATAATCTTTTTCATCAAACATCTTAAGTAGAGTATAGAATTCCCTTATTATGGATATTATACTTCGTACTTCTTCTTCTACTTGCTCTATGGTGCAGAAAACATGTCCATCATCTTGGGTAAGAGACCTTACTCTAGAGAGGCCTAGGAGCTCACCCGGCTGTTCGTCACGATAATTAGTAGTAACTTCTACAAAGCGAACAGGTAAGTCTCGGTAACTCTTTGGAGTTGAAGCGTATATTTGAGTATGGTGAGGGCAATTCATCGGTTTCATTACAAATTCGGTATCCGATTTTCCTGTTACATGAAATAAATTGTCTTTAAATTTATCCCAATGACCAGAAGTCTCATATAATTCTTTTTTTGCAATATGGGGAATCCATACTTTTTTGTAATCAAACTTTGACTGTATTTCATATATCTTTTTTACCACAAGGTCTCTCAAGAGAGTTCCTTTAGGTGTGAAGAGTGGTAATCCGGATCCGACAAGAGGAGAGAATGTAAATAAGTCAAGATCTTTCCCGATCTTTCTATGGTCTCTTTTTTCAGCTTCCTCAAGTGCCTTAAGGTAACCGTCTAATTCCTCTTTTGTTTGGAAGGCGACACCGTAGATTCTTGTTAGCATCTGATTATTTTCATCTCCCTTCCAATATGCTCCGGCAACTTTTGTTAGATGAAATGCTTCTGGGTTTATCTCTTTTGTTGACTCTATATGAGGTCCTTGGCATAAGTCCACCAGGTCACCACTTTTATATATAGAGACTTTGTCATTTTTTTTCTTTAAATCCTCTATTATTTCAAGTTTGTAAGGTTCATTTTTGAAGAGTTTTGTTGCTTCTTCTGTGGATATTTCTTCATGAGTGAATTGAATATCTTGTTTTATCAGGGCCTTTATATCACTTTCAATCTTAGGTAGGTCGTCTAGAGAAGGTGCATGGTCTTGAAACTCAAAATCATAATAGAATCCGTTTTCTATAGCTGGACCCATACCGAGCTTAGTATCACCCCATTTACCTTTCACCGTCAAAGCTAGAAGATGGGCGAGTGAATGTCTTATTTTTACTATATTTTTAGAATCTTTTTCCATAAATAGAATACTAACACAGTTTTTTAAAATTAAAAATAAACTTTTATTTTAATTCTTTTATTTTTTCTGCTAATATCGAGACACTTCCATTTCGTCTTGATATTGAGCCTTCTACGGCTATTATTTTATCTGTCACTAGAAGGTCTTTATAGTCGGTAAATTTCTTAGGGAAGACCACTATCTCGATGCTGTCAAATATATCTGCTATCTTCATAAAGCACATTTGGTCACCCTTTTTAGTTATTATTGGTTTTACTGACTCTACTATCCCCGCGGCAACTGCTGAGATACCGTCCATAGATTTTTTTACATTTTTTATGGAAATATTTTTTTCTTCAAATCTGTCTTTAAATTTATCTAATGGGTGTCCGGACACATATAAGCCGAGCAAATCTTTTTCCCAAGAAAGTTTTTCTTCTGGGAGTGCAATAGGGATTTCTTTTAATGTAAATGTAGGTATGGTTGACTGATCTTCCATTAAGCCAAAGAGTGAATTTTGATTTTGACCTACTGACTTGGTAAGCTCTTTGTTGTATTCTAAAGCCTCCTCCATATTTCCAAGAAGTTTACCTCTTTCACCTAGAGAGTCCATCGCACCAGTTTTTGTCAAACTCTCAAGGGATTTCTTGTTTAAGTTTTTATGTTTGACTCTCTCTAGGAAGTCAGGAAAGGAATTAAATTTTCCATTCCTTTTCCTTTCTTCTATTATAGCTTCGGCTATTTCTCTGCCTAAGTTTTTTATAGTATATAATCCAAAGCGGATTTGATCTTGTTCTGGATTAATATTTGGTTCTGTTTTATTGCTGTCATCTATAGCGCTTAAGCTTTTTTTATTTATTTTTCCTTTTATAACTGTGAATTTACCAAAGCTTTCATTTATATCTGGAGGAAGCACTGGCAACTCCATCTTTTTACATTCATTTATCGTTTCGGCGATTTTCTCCATATCTCCTGACTCAGCAGTAAGTACAGCCGTCATATACTCAGCTGGAAAATTCGCTTTCATGTAGGCTGTCTGATAAGCTACCTTTCCGTAGCTTGCGGCGTGGGCCTTGTTAAACCCATAAGCAGCGAAGGGCTCTATAAGCCTCCAGAGCTCCTCAGCTTTATCTTCAGTTAAACCGTGTTCTATAAAGCCAGTCAGTAGCTTTTCTTTTTGAGCGGCCATCTCAGCTGGGATCTTTTTACCCATAGCTTTTCTAAGTTTGTCTGCTTCTATCCATGTGAAGCCAGCTAAGTGTATAGCTATGAGGAGGACATCATCTTGGTAAGTTATCACTCCGTAGGATTCTGATAATATCTCTTTTAGTCTTGGGTCTAAGTATTTTATGAGTGAAGGGTCATACTTCCTCTTAATATATTCAGGAATATTTTCCATAGGTCCGGGTCTAAAGAGGGCTACCATGGCATTAATGTCATGTATGGTTGAAGGCTTTAGTTCACGTAGCCATCGGGTCATCCCTGTGCCTCCTAGTTGGAATAAGCCCATCGTCCCTCCTTTGCCTAAGAGTTTAAAAGTTTTTTCATCATCAAGTGGGATATTCTCCATATCTACATCAACACCACGAAATTTCTTAACGAGATTTACAGCACTACCTAATATAGATAAGTTTTTTATCCCTAAAAAATCGAACTTTAGAAGGCCGGCGTCTTCAACGGCATGCATGTCGTATTGGGTTATAACCTTCTTGCCCTTTGGCTCGAATTGAAGTGGTACAAAGTCTGTGAGTGGAGTAGGGGAGATAACCACACCTGCGGCGTGGACAGAGATATGTCTAGCGCAACCTTCAATCTTTTTTGCTAGGTTTATTACTTCTTTTACCTTCTCATCTTCTTTATATAGTTTGGCAAGTTCAGGCGTTACCTTAAGTGCATTATCTATTGTCATCGGGAAGCCTTGAGACCCTAGGGGTATGAGGTTTGCAATAGTATCACCTAGGTCATAAGGGTAACCAAGAGCTCGTGTCACATCTCGTACGCTCCCTTTTGCCATCATTGTGCCAAATGTTCCTATCTGAGCAACCTTATCCATGCCGTATTTTTCTTTTACATAATCAAGAATAGTGTCTCTTTTGTTATCGGCAAAATCCATATCAATATCAGGGGGAGAGGGCCTGTCTGGGTTTAGGAAACGTTCAAAAGGAAGTTTATACTTTAAAGGGTCAACATTGGTAATGCCTATAAGATAAGAGGCAAAAGATCCTGCTGCTGACCCTCTTGTGTTTGTAAAGATATTATTTTTATGGGCGAAGTTTATAATATCAGAAACTATTAAGAAGTACGGAGCGTAGCCTTTTGTGTTTATGATATTAAGCTCGTATTCTAGTCGTTTCTCGGCGACCTCTTTTTGTTCAACATCTAATTTTTCACGGACGATGAAGGCCTCAAGCCTTTCATGAGAGACCCTAAAGAGTTCTTCTTCAGGTGAAGAGTTGTCTTGAGTTTCAACCTTAGGAAATACCCATTTCCCTAGCTCAAGCTCTATGTTGCACATATCAGCTATCTTTACACTATTTGCTATCGCTTTCGGGTTGTCCTTGAAGTCTTCTTTCATTATCTTAGGAGAGGCAAAAGAGAAATCCTCGTCTTTCATTGTTAGTCTATTAGTATCACTTAAAGTAGAATTCGTCTGTATGGCGACTAATGTGTCATGAGGAATATTATCTTCAGTATTTATATAATGCACATCTTGGGTGGCTACCATAGGTATACCAGTTCTTTCCGAAAGGAGAGACATCTTCTCGTTGAGGGTTGTATATTCTTTTATGGTAGGGTGGTATCCGACCTCTAAGTAAAAGTTACCTTTACCGAATATATCTTCATACTCAAGGGCAATCTTTTTGGCCCTTTCAAGGTCTATCTCGTTGATTATCGCTTTTGGGATTTCGCCTCCTAGGCATGCGGTAAGGCCAATGAGACCTTCACTATACTTGCGTAAGATTTCCTTATCTATCCTTGGTTTGTAGTAATACCCCTCAAGGTTAGAGAGGGTGACGAGTTTTATAAGGTTCTTATAACCGACCTCATTTTTTGCTAAGAGGACAAGGTGGTATCTCTTATTGTCTATTCCTGGTCGTTTATCAAGACGTGAATCAAGGGCGACATAGACTTCAGAGCCTATTATAGGTTTTATGCCTGCTTTCTTACATTTCTTATAGAACTCAATAGCTCCATACATATTGCCATGGTCGGTAAGCGCGAGGGCCTCCATTTTATACTCTTTAGCCTTTTTTATAAGATCATCAATCTTAGCCAATCCGTCTAAGAGTGAATAATGACTATGGACATGAAGATGTACAAATTTAGCTGACATAAGGTCTCCGTATTATAGCAGAAATATCCATCTCAAAAAATGTTGACAGCTTTTGTTAATAGTTTTCTTTGTTTTTAATGTTAAAATATAGTTTATGGATAAAAGACTTAAGGATTATCTCTCAGGAGAGAGATATATTGTAGGCGTAGATGAGGTGGGGCGAGGTCCGCTCGCTGGGCCTGTCGTCGTCGGTGCTATGTTTATAGACATGAAGGATAAACGCAAGTTGAAGCTACTTAGAGGAATAAAAGATTCTAAGAAGATAAGCGCGAAAAAACGAGAAGAATGGAACAAGCTACTAAAAGATAATTTCGAATATCATCTTGCGTCTTTAAGTAATAACGTGGTCGATAAGGTCGGCATACAGAGGGCGGTATTACTTGGCGTGGAAAGAGCCTTAGGTAAGATGAGACATAGGCCAGATATAGTATTACTTGATGGCTTACTTAAGGCGCCTGAGGTGTATAAGCAAAAGACGATTATAAAGGGAGACGAGATAGTGTCTGTCATCTCAGCAGCGTCGATTGTCGCTAAGGTTAGCAGAGACAATAAAATGATACTTCTTGGTAAAAAGCTTCCAGAATATGACTTTGACAAGCACAAGGGTTATGGGACTAAGCTTCATTATGAGAATATTAAGGAAAACGGCTTGTCCTCTTGCCATAGGAAGACTTTTTGTGTAAACTGTATAAATTATGTCAGTTAGAATGAGACACACAAGGGCTCACACCCGGAATAGAAGAAGTCACCACTTTTTAAAAAAGATAGGCATTTTGTCTTGTCCAAAATGTGGAGAACCTACATTACCACATAAAGTTTGTAAAAACTGTGGCTCTTATAGAGGAAAAGAGATAATAGACGTTTTAGCTAAGCTAACTAAGAAAGAAAAGAAGAACAAAGGGAAAGATCTACATACCCAAGAAGGTAAAGCTAAGGGAGGAAAGGTTCTTAGTGCCGAGGAACTTTCACAGAAGTAAATTTATAGTTTTTTAAAATTTTTCAAATAAAGTGGCAAATAGACATTTATCAAGAAGTGTAGCGATTCAAGCCCTCTTTGAGTGGGACTTTAATGGTGATGGTAAAAAGGATATTGAATCTATCTTAAAGCAAGATGTCTCAGAGTTCGCACCTGGTCTTGAAGACGCAAGTTTTGCTAAGAAATTATCTACAGGTATCGTAAAGGAAAAAACAAAATTAGATAAAATCATAGAAAAAGCGGCTCCTGAATGGCCTATCAACCAAATCTCTATTGTTGATAGGAATATTCTTCGTTTAGGTCTTTTTGAGTTGTTGTTTGTTGACAGGAAAGAAGTTCCGCCTAAAGTTGCTATTAATGAAGCTATTGAGCTAGCTAAAGCTTTTGGGGGAGACTCTTCAAGTCGCTTTGTTAATGGTGTGTTAGGCACTGTCTATAAAGAGTTAGGTGAGCCCCAGAAAGAAGATTCAAAAAATAAGAATAAAAAAAATAATAATCCTCCTGAGAGTATTATTGAAGATAAGTTGGCTGGTGCAGTAGTCTATAGGCTAGAGGGCGGAAAGATAATGTTTGCTTTTGTTCACGACGTCTTTGGCTTTTGGACGTTATCTAAAGGCAGAATTGAAGAAGGTGAAGACTTGAAGACTGGTGCAAAAAGAGAGATTAAAGAAGAGATGGGATTGGATATCGATATAGAGCATGAGCTAGGAGAGAACTCATATATCGCTTCTGACCCAGAGAGAGGAAGAGTAAAGAAGATTGTTTTTTATTTTCTTGGGCAGGCGACAGAGAAAGAATTAAAGTTATCTGATTCAGGTGGACTTGATGGAGTAGATTGGTTTGAGGCAAAGGAGGTGATCAACCTAAAAATGTATGATGATATTAGGCCTATTATTATTAAAGCGATAAAAATATTATCTGGTCAATCTGATGTGACCTAAATAATATTTCTATTTTTATGGATTTTTCAAAATTTGAAAATAAATTAAATATTAATTTTAAAAATAAAAACTTGTTAAAACAGGCCTTTACCCACAGGTCTTATATAAACGAGAAACCAGAGGCAGGAGAACACAATGAAAGACTTGAGTTCTTAGGCGATGCTGTATTGGAGCTTGTTGTAACAAGGCATCTTTATGACAAATATCCCAATAAGACAGAAGGAGAGCTTACGAATTATCGGTCAGGGTTAGTTAATACAAATACTCTTTCGGAAGTTGCCTCGAAGCTTAACATGAGTGATTTTCTTCTCCTATCTAAAGGTGAATCAAAAGATGTAGGTAGGGCTCGCCAATATATACTCGCTGACACTTTTGAGGCTCTAATAGGTTCTATCTATATTGACTCCGGTTATGATGCTGCTTATGGTTTTATAGCAAACAATCTTTTTGGTTATATTGATGATATGGTTGCTAGGAATTTATGGAGAGACGCTAAAAGTTTTATGCAGGAAAAGGCTCAAGATGTAGAAGGAGCCACTCCTTATTATAAATTGATAAAGGAGGACGGACCTGACCATGCTAAAGAATTTACCATAGGAGTGTATATAGGAGACAGACTCCTAGGTGAAGGCCGTGGTTTATCAAAGCAAGAGGCAGAGCAGATGGCAGCTGAAGACGGGTTAAAAAAGAAAGGTTGGAGTAACTAATTTTATGCGTTTAAAGAGATTAGAATTATCTGGATTTAAATCATTTGCCAAGACGACAAAACTCGAGTTTAGTGAGGCTGTTTCTGGTGTCGTAGGCCCAAACGGCTCAGGTAAATCTAATGTGGCAGAGGCTTTACGCTGGGTCTTAGGAGAGCAATCACTCAAAGCCCTGCGAGGGAAGAAAGGGGAAGACCTTATCTTCAGTGGGTCTCAAACTGCCCCTAAACTAGGGAAGGCCAGTGTTACTTTAACCTTTGATAACACTGACGGTATATTTGCCTTGGACTACGGAGAAGTCACTATAACAAGAAAAGTTTTTCGTGATGGTCTAAATGAATATTTGATCAATGGATCCAAAGTAAGACTTAAGGATGTAGTAGAAGTTTTGAGTAGGGCGGGTCTAGGCACATCTGCGCATCATATAATAAGCCAAGGAGAGGCAGACAGGATTTTAAATACTACTCCGAAAGAGAGGCGAAGTATGATTGAAGATGCTCTAGGGCTTAAGATCTATCAGATAAAAAAAGGAGAAAGTGAAAGGAAGTTATTAAAGACGGAAGACAACATTATCCAAGTAGAAGGTCTCCGAAGAGAAATTCAACCTCACCTCAGATTTTTAAAAAGTCAGGTTGAAAAATTTAAAAAAACTGCTACCTTAAGAGAAGAATTAATGAAACTTTATGTAGAATATATTTCTAAAGAAGAAAATTATTTAAACAGAGCATTCGGTGAATTATCTGCGTTGAAGCTAGAGCCTCAGCTAGAGTTAGATAAAATTAATGAGGAGATAAGAGTGCTTAAGGAGGAAATTATTAAAGAAGATAAAGGAGAAGGTCCTTCACCTGATTTTTTGTCAATTGAAGAGAATCTTAATACTGTGCGTAAAGAAATAGTTGCTTTAGAGAGAGAGGTTGGCCGCCACGAAGGAATGATGGAGTTTGAGAAAAATAGATTAGTTAAAGATGAAGGGAAAACAATTTCTAAAAATATAATCAAGGACTTTATCCAAAAGATAAAAGTTTATTTAAGTAAAGGAGAGATTTTAGAGGCAAAGGAAGAAGTGGACCTCTTTTGGCATAGCCTCGACGATAATGAAGAAGGGTCCGAATCCAATTTCTTAGAGATAGAGACTAAACACAAAGAGTTATTGTCGAAGCTTAGAGACCTGCACAAAGAAGAAGAAAGGCTCATAGTTAATTTCTCGGTTATGAAGTTAAAGGTGGACCAAGAATTAAAAGATAGTAGAGAGTCTGAGCATAAGGTATATGAGAAGGAGAAGAAGGTTAATAACCTCAAGGGCATTATAATGGAGCTCAGTCTTAAGGAGGAGAGGTTAAGTGCTCGTAAGCAAGAAGTAGATACCTTAAGAGAAGAAGCAGGAAGGATATTAGGAGAGTTTGATATTCTTTCTTCTCTAGACACCCTCAGTGATATGGAGCGAGATCAAATAAAAAGAAATATTAGTCGAATTAGGATTAAACTCGAAGACTCAGGAGGTGTTAGTGAAGATATTTTAGACGAGTATGAAGAGGTAGTCAAGAGAGATGAATTTTTCAATACTGAACTTGCGGACATGAAGAATGCCGCCTTAGCCCTCCGTGACCTCATGAAGGAGTTAGAAGATAAGATTGAAAGAGGTTTTAGAAGTGGGGTAGAGAAAATCAATAACGAATTAAGTGAACTTTTCTCACTTATGTTTGGAGGGGGTCGTGCGGAACTTAAGATAATAAAACCTATAAAGCAAAAAGCTGAAGGATCAGAAGATTTTATAGAAAATGAAGACGGAGTTGACTCTATGGATACAGCAGGTGGTATAGATATTTCAGTTAATTTGCCAAAGAAAAGAATCAACACGATGACAATGCTTTCGGGGGGAGAAAGAGCCCTAACGTCTATCGCCTTGCTATTTGCTATGTCTAGGGTAAACCCACCCCCATTTCTCGTATTAGATGAGACTGATGCCGCCCTTGATGAGACTAATTCATCAAAATATGGAAAGATGTTAAAAGAACTTTCCTCAAATATTCAGTTGATTGTAATAACTCATAATAGAGAGACCATGAAGCAGGCTGGTATATTGTATGGTGTTACTATGGGCTCCGACGGTGCCTCAAAACTTCTGTCTGTTAAACTCAATAATTAATTTGCTATTTTAAAATAGTGCAATCTATGAGAAAATAGGTTATATGGTAAGGAAAGACGCGCTAGCTTCATCAAGGAAGATAAAAAGGAAAAGATTAGTCTTAAGACTATTTCTTTACTTTGCCACAGTCATTTCTATTCTGGCTGTGCTTGTCGGATTCTCCTATATACCTAAGCTTAAGATAAAAGAGATTGAAGTAATTGGGATTTCAGAATTTAATAAAAAGATATTGCAATCTAAATTTTCTGAAGTTATGCAAAAAAAATATCTTGGAATTTTACCCTATGATAATATTTTTATCTTTCCGGAGAAAAAGCTTAAGGCGGAAGTGCTCAGTACTTATCCGGAGATAAAGGATATAGATTTCAAAAATTTCTTTCCTGAGAAGGTTTTAACTACAGCCTCAGAAAGAGAGCTTTTTGCCGTTTGGTGTTTTAAGGAAGGGGACTGCTCTTTTGTCGATGAAGATGGTTTTATCTTTAAACCATCACCTTTTTTCTATGGCAATCTTTTTCTTAAGTTTTTTGATGAACGCAGGGAGAGCTCTTCGTTGGGATCTAATACAGGGAAGCAAATTTTACCTGGAGATGAATTTAAGAGGCTAATAAGCTTTATCAACTTGGCTGATACAATTGATATATCTATATATAAGATTTTTGTTAGAGATGAAGGGGTATATGATTTGGAGGCAAGTTCAGGGTGGCATATAATACTAAATAACGACAATAATCCTCAAGAAACATTTCAGAATCTGAAAATAATGTTAGGTAATCAGTTAGAGGAAGATTATATGTCTAAAATAGGTTATGTAGACTTGCGTTTTGGCAATAAGATATTTTATAAACTTAATAATGAATAATAATTTTAAAATATTTTTTCGGAAATTAATATGGATTTCAGCGGCTATTTATATTGGAGTGGTAATTTCTTTTTCAGGATCTAAGTTAATTCAGGTGGTCTATTCACATATAAAACTTGCCGATGTTAGCCTTGCTTCGGTGTATATGGGGGTTAGTGAAAGTCTTTCTTTCGGGGCGGAAGCGGTGGTTGCAGATGTTTCTACTGAGGCTAATGTAGATATTATGGAGCAAGTTATCGAAGAGCCAGTAAAAGAGAAAGAGATATCTTTTACTTTCGTTGGCGATATAATGCTTGATCGTAATGTTGAAAACTCTGTTTATAAGAACGGAGACGGTGACTTCTCTTTTATCTTTGAGAATATTGATTTTTTAAGAAAGAGCGATATAACCTTTGGGAACCTAGAAGGTCCAGTGTCAGATAAAGGGAAAGACTTAGGTAATCTATATTCGTTCCGTATGAATCCTAGAGTCATATTATCTCTTAAGGCTATTGGATTTGATGTGCTATCTGTCGCTAATAATCATGTTGCTGATTGGGGAAAAGATGCCTTCTTAGACACACTAAGAAGATTAAAGTTAAGTGGTATCATCTCGGTGGGAGGTGGTGTCAGTGAAGATGACGCTAGAAGCATAAAGATTATAGAAAAAGATGGTGTGAAAGTCGGCTTTATAGCCTTCTCTGATGTAGGACCAAAATGGTTTGAAGCAAGGGTTGATAAGTCGGGTATTCTCTTAGCTGAGATAAACATCCTTAAAGAACTCGTGGTGGCAGGAAAAGATAAGACAGATTACCTTGTAGTCTCTTTCCATTTTGGAAATGAGTATGAGTTGTCACCTAGTCAAAGGCAAGAGGAGCTCGCCAAGGCTGCGATAGATGCTGGCGCAGATATTGTTGTGGGTCATCATCCTCATGTAGTGCAGAAGATAGAATTATATCATGGAGGGCTTATCGCTTATAGCCTGGGTAATTTTATATTTGACCAGAGCTTCTCAGAAGAAACCATGGAGGGTGCCATACTTAATGTTGCTTTTAAAGGGGGAGAGATAGTGTCAGTCTATAAGAAGAAAGTTAAATTAAACGAATTTTTCCAAGTCTATCTATCTGATTATGATAATTAAAGTAAAAATTTTTCCAGGAATAAAGAAAGAGGCGGTGGAAGAGAAGAAAGAGGGCACCTTTGAAGTTAAGGTGAAAGAAAAAGCTGAGCAAGGGAAGGCGAATAAGCGTCTTATAGAGCTTCTTTCAAGGCACTTCCAAGTTTTTGAAAAGCAGGTTAAGATTATAAGCGGATCAAAGAGGAGAAATAAGATAGTATCTATAAAGATATAGTCATAGTTTAGTAGTAGGTAAGGCGAGTTTACTTTGCCGTTTTTTTATTTATATAATTAATATATGCAAGAGAAAATAATCTTAAAGACAATTGATAATAAAGAGATAATCGGGGATTATACAGAAGCCCATAACACAAAAGGTGTTGCATTGTTGCTTCATATGATGCCTTCTACTAAGGAGAGCTGGAGTGTATTTAGAGAGGAATTAGCCTCTGCGGGATTCTCTTCGCTTGCGATAGACTTAAGGGGGCATGGCGAGTCGGCAGATGGACCTGAAGGCTATGTAGACTTCACAGACAAAGAGAATCAAGACTCTTTTTTAGATGTTGAGGCAGCCATGGAATTCTTATCAACTAAAGGAGTTTTAAAGAATAATATATTTTTAGCCGGGGCTTCTATAGGGGCAAACCTAGCGTTAGAATATCAGGTAAAGAACACAGAGGTAAAAGCTACTATTTTACTTTCTCCCGGTCTTAATTACCGAGGAATATTAGGAGGAGAGCTCGCTAAAAATCTGAAAGACAGCCAAGCCTCTTTTATAATAGGCAGTGAGCATGATTGCGGTTATTTTGGTGTTGATAAGACCTCAGAAAATAAATGTGCTAGCGATATGGCAAAAGAAATTTTCGATAATGCATCTGTTATAAATAAGAAGATAAAATTATTCCCGAACTCAGCTCACGGCACAACAATTCTCTTAAGAAATGAAGGTTTCCACAAAGAGCTTCTTGATTGGCTCGGTAAGATATATGAATAAATTTAAATTAAAATCTAAATTTAAGCCAGACGGTGACCAGCCAAAGGCGATTAAGGGCTTAATGAAAGGTATCAAAGATGGTTTATCAAAGCAGACCCTTCTTGGTGTTACCGGCTCTGGTAAGACGTTCACGGTAGCAAATGTCATAGAGAAGGTTGGTAAGCCGACTCTCGTCATTGCCCACAACAAGACGCTTGCCGCTCAACTCGCCTCAGAGTATGAAGAATTTTTTCCTGAAAGTGCAGTTCACTATTTCGTTTCTTATTATGATTATTATCAGCCGGAGGCGTATATACCCATAACAGATACTTACATAGAAAAAGAGACTCAGATAAACGAAGAGATAGACCGCCTTCGTCACGCTTCCACTCAGGCTCTCTTGAGTCGTAAGGATGTGATCATCATTGCTTCTGTTTCTTGTATATATGGCTTAGGGAGCCCTAAGGAGTATGAAGAGAGTCTTTTAAGAATAGAAAAAGGTGAAAATATTTCTAGGAAAGATTTTTTACATAAATTAGTAGCTATTTATTTTGAGAGGACTAATGCAGATTTACTCCCTGGAAAATTTCGCGCGATTGGCAACTCTATAGAGATAATGCCAGTGAACGAAAGAGTTGTTTATAATATAAATATCTCTGGAGATAAGGTTGAAGAGATATTGAAGGTTGACCCAGTATCAAGTCACGTCTTAAGTAGAGAAACAACAATTTTCCTTTTTCCAGCAAAGCATTTTATCACTAGCAAAGACAAAAGGGAAATCGGTATAGAGTCCATAAAAAAAGAGCTTAAAGTCCACCTTAAAAAACTTGAAAAAGAAGGAAAACTACTTGAAGTAGAGAGATTAAGGAGAAGGACCCTCAATGACATAGCCATGATAAGAGAGATCGGCTATTGCAGTGGAATTGAGAATTACTCTCGTCATTTTAGGGGTGTGCCCGCAGGCACATCTCCGGAGACTCTTCTTTCTTACTTCCCTCATACTAAGAAAGGGAAGCCAGATTTCTTGACGATTATCGATGAGTCTCATGTCACTGTTCCTCAGATTGCCGGTATGTACGCTGGAGATGCATCAAGGAAGAGGACACTTGTAGAATACGGTTTCCGTCTTCCCTCGGCCGTGGACAACAGACCTCTTAACTTTGAAGAATTTGAAAGGAGTGTAGGGCAGACTATATATACATCTGCCACTCCTGGGAATTATGAAAAAGAAGTAAGTGAAAATATAGTTGAGCAGATCATACGGCCTACAGGGCTTATCGACCCTGGTATAAATATTAGGCCGATAATGGAGAAAGGAAAGTACAAAGGACAGATTGCCGACTTTATAGAAGAGGCGAAGAAGACAACGACTAAAGGAGAACGCTCCATCGCGACAACACTCACTAAGAAGATGGCAGAAGATTTATCTGAGTATCTGAAAGAGCAGGGTGTTAAGGCAGAATACCTACACAGTGAGATAAAGACCTTAGATAGAATAAAGATACTTACAGAATTTAGAAGAGGTAAATTTGACTGCATAGTCGGGGTCAATCTTTTAAGAGAGGGGCTCGACCTGCCGGAAGTTTCTTTCATAGGGATACTTGATGCTGACAAAGAAGGTTTCTTGCGTAGTGAGACTTCTCTTGTCCAAACCATTGGCAGAGCCGCTAGAAATTCTGCTGGAAGAGTTATTCTTTATGCTGATAAGATTACCGGCTCTATGGAGCGAGCAATAGGCGAGACAGACAGAAGAAGGAAGATACAGATTGCTTATAATAAAAAGCACAATATTGCTCCTAAGACTATTATAAAGAAGATCAGTGACATTACAGAAGCACTTGAGAGTCAGCATGAGAAGACGGTGAAGTCTGTGCTTGAGATAGATAAGAAGTTATTTGAGAAGAACCCTAAGAAGCTTATGAAAGAAAAAGAAAAGCAGATGAACCTGGCTGTAAAAGAGCTTGATTTTGAGACAGCGGCTATCCTAAGAGATGAAATATTAGCGCTTAAGGAAATGTTAGATAAAAAGCTTTAGAAAGCGAACGGCTCAACTGACGAAGAAGATTAGCCGTTGCTTTTCTTTTTGCCTTTTTAGTATAAGATTAACTACATACCCCTAATAAGTAAAAGAGGGAGATTTTGAGTTTTTAACGTAGTATCAATAAAAAATCAGAAATTGACTTTTTCCAGAACGGATATAGGGGAAAATTCTTTAAAAGCTAAATTTCTAATTTTTTATCGAGAATAAATATGAAAAATAAAGATGAAAAAATAATAATTAAAGGCGCCAGAACGCACAATCTTAAGAATATCAATCTTGAGATACCTAGAAATAAGATGATAGTCTTTACTGGACTTTCAGGCTCGGGTAAATCTTCTCTTGCTTTTGACACTATCTTTGCCGAAGGGCAGCGGCGTTATATAGAATCTTTGTCCGCTTATGCGAGGCATTTTTTGGCTCAGTTGCAAAAGCCTGATGTAGATGAGATCCAAGGTCTATCGCCTGCTATTTCTATAGACCAGAAGTCTAGGTCTTCAAACCCGCGCTCAACAGTGGCAACCATCACAGAAACTTATGACTATATGCGTGTCTTATACGCAAGGATAGGCAAGCCTCGTTGTCTTAAGTGTGGTAAAGAGATTGAGAGACTTTCAAATGAAGAGATAATAGCAGTCATATTAAAAAATATTTCAAAGATAAAAAGTAAGGTAAAGGTTGGCTCTAAGCCCGGCAGTATATTAGTCTTCTCTCCTGTTGTTCGCGGGAGAAAAGGAGAATACTATCAACTCCTCTATGACCTCTTAGGTAAGGGTTATGAGAAGGTGAGAGTCGATGGCAAGATAAAAAAGCTTCGCGGACAGATAATACTCGCCAAGAATAAGAAGCACGATATAGATATCCTCATAGACGAGATACCTCTCTCTGGTAAAGATGAGGCAAAGGGTGACTTCAGGTCGCGCTTAGCTGAGTCTATAGAGCTTGCGCTTCGTGAGGCAGAAGGAGTGGTGAAGATTAATTTTCCAGACACCGACGAGGAATTCTTAATGTCATCTTCTTTTTCTTGTCCACACGACGGCTTCTCTTTCCCTGAGATAGAACCGCGCCTCTTTTCCTTTAACTCTCCATATGGAGCATGCCCAGAGTGTCATGGCTTGGGGACTAAACATCTCTTTGGTGATGACCCATGTGACACTTGCCATGGTGCCCGACTAAGAGAGGAGGCACTACATGTCTTTATGGGTGGTAAAAATATAGTTGATCTCATCGCTTTGTCTATAAAGGACGCCGTAGGCTTTTTTAAAGATCTAAAGCTTAGTCCTCGAGATAAAGAGATATCCAAAGTCTTACTTAAAGAGATTGAGAACAGACTTCAGTTTCTCCTCTCTGTGGGGCTAGATTATATGTCTCTTAACAGGAGAGCTAACACTCTCTCAGGCGGAGAAGCACAAAGAATAAGACTCGCTTCTCAGCTCGGCTCTCAGTTAGTAGGTACACTATATGTACTTGATGAGCCGACTATAGGTTTACATCAAAGAGATAATAATAGACTTATAAAGACCCTTCGAGACCTTCGCGCTTTAGGCAATACTATTATAGTCGTGGAGCATGACGAAGACACTATACTTGCATCAGATTACCTCGTAGATATCGGCCCCGGTGCTGGAGTTCATGGTGGAGAGATAGTGGCCTCAGGATATCTTAAAGACCTCTTGGCAGATAAAAAGGGGAAAAATAAGTCACTTACTCTCGACTACTTGAGAGGGGATGTTAAGATTCCTCTTCCTGAGAAAAGAAGGACTTCAGAGAAAGGTGCTATTAAAGTTAGAGGTGGAAAAATTTTCAATATAAAAGGTTTAAATATAGATATACCTTTAGCTAAATTCTCTGTCATAACGGGTGTCTCAGGGAGCGGTAAATCAACATTACTTTATGAAATTCTTTATAAAAATCTTCAAGCAAGATTTGATAGGAGATATAGGAGTAATAAGGTTTTTAATTGTCAGTCTTTTTCAGGTACAGAATATTTATCACGAGTTATCATGATAAACCAATCTCCCATAGGTAGGACGCCACGCTCAAACCCCGCAACTTATACCGGAGCTTTTACTTATATCAGAGACCTATTTGCTTCCACTGAGGAGGCTAGGGTGCGTGGTTGGAGTCCTTCTCGCTTCTCCTTCAACGTGAAAGGTGGAAGATGCGAAGCTTGTCAGGGTCATGGCACAGTGGCAGTGGAGATGCATTTCTTACCGACTGTCTATGTGAAGTGCGATGTCTGTGGAGGTAAACGTTTTGATAAAGAGACTTTGGACGTGAGATACAAGAAGAAGAATATTTTTGAAGTCTTAGGTATGACAGTCGAAGAAGCTCTAACCTTTTTCGAAGATATACCTGTCATTTATGATAGGTTGAAAACTTTAAACGATGTTGGTCTTGATTACTTAGAGCTCGGTCAATCTGCCACGACTCTCTCAGGAGGCGAAGCTCAGAGAGTGAAGATCTCTTCTGAGCTTTATAGGCCTATGGTTCATAAGACTATCTATCTTTTGGACGAGCCTACAGTCGGGCTTCATTATGAAGATGTAAAGAATCTCCTTAAGATCTTAAATAAGCTAGTAGATAAGGGAAACACAGTTGTCCTTATAGAGCATAACATGGATGTTATAAAAAGTGCTGACTACCTTGTAGATATGGGACCTGAAGGTGGCTCAGGAGGAGGGAAGGTGGTGGCGAAAGGATCACCTGAGGCGGTAGCCAGTGAGAAAAGTTCTTATACTGGAGGTTATTTAAAACGCTGGCTAAAAAAGTAGACCCCGCTGAGCTTTAACGGGGTCTTTGCTTTGGGCAGGGCTTATTTATGCCCAACTTTATAACCAGGACAATCTCTGTTACAGATAGGAGAATCTGTCTCTCCTGTCTCAAACTTACCTAATGAACACCTTTTCTCGTTTCCGTCAGTTGCTCCTACTGTGCTTATATGCCTACAATCACTCTCCATCTCACAGCTCCTTATTTTTTCTGTTTAACAGATTTATTGGAGTCACATACTTTTACGGTCGCTTCTTCCCATTCGCCTAAGACAAGGGCATTTTTCTCTAAGAGCATTTTCATGTTATCTTCTTCTAGCTCTTTTAGTAAATTAGGATAGAAGAACTTTATTAGAGAATATCTACTTTCCAACATAGCATAGCGTCTTCCCTTTGTCTTCCCATAAGACTTTATATCTGCGGTTGAGTCTTTGATTAGAGACATAAAGTTCGATAATATCTTTAAGTTTAACTTTTCTGTCTTTAGCAGTATTTCTATCTCCTGGGTTGTATATATGTTGTTTGCATAAGACTGATCAAGGCATACTAGCATCAGAGCATGTAATTTTTCTAATCTATAGACAGAATCTTTTAATATCCTATTTGAAAATACAGTTTCTTTGTATAGAGAATTCCACTTTAATACCATATTTTCTTCGGCCGAAGCTGATTTTATTATAAGAAAAATTGAAATTATCAAGATAATGGGAAATAATTTTCTTACCATCATATCCTCCATTTTTAGTAGTTTTGAGGTGTGTAGATTTAAATAACTGTTTCTATCATCTATTATTACTGTATAATTATGAAAAATCAAGGTAAAGTTATTTATGCAAAATCTTAAAGAAAAAGTGAAGAAGCTCCCTCAGGTACCTGGTGTCTATATGTTCTTAGGAAAAAAGGGTGAGTTTTTGTATATCGGTAAAGCAACTTCTCTTCGCTCTCGCGTTTCTTCTTACTTTAGAGGAAATGTAAGCTCAAGGATTAGTGACATGGTGGCATCCGCCTCGCGGGTCAATTTCCAAGAGACAGACAGTGTGATAGAGGCTTTAATCCTTGAGGCAAACCTTATAAAGAAGCACCAACCCAAGTACAACATTAAAGAAAAAGACGACAAGACCTTTAATTACATAATCATTACTAAAGAAGATTTTCCCAGGGTAATGGTGCTTCGCCAGAGGGATATGGAGAGAAGAGAGAGAAAGGCTAAAGACTTGAAAGTCAGATACTTATTTGGTCCATTTCCAGAGGGTAACAACTTGAAAAGTGCATTAAAGATTATCCGCCGGATTTTCCCCTTTAGAGATAAGTGTGTCCCTGGGGAGAAAGGTAAGCCTTGCTTTAACAGGCAGATAGGGCTTTGCCCTGGCGTATGCTCAGGTGAGATTCACGAGGCAGATTACGCTAAACTTATTAGGAACATAAGGCTCTTCTTTGAGGGGAAGAAGAAAGATGTAATAAAGAATTTAAAGAGTGAGATGGCGAGCCTTGCAAAGAAGCGCGAGTTTGAAAAGGCCGATGTTATAAAAAGGAGAATCTTTGCCTTAGAGCACATACAAGACGTCTCTCTTATAAAGAGTGAATCCTCTTTACTTGGCGGTTCAACTTCCAAGTGGAGGATAGAGGCTTATGACGTGGCCCATATCTCTGGTAAATTTATCGTTGGTGCATTTGTCGTCTTAGAAGGTGGTAAACTTAAGCCGTCAGAGTACCGTCTCTTTAAGATAAGAGGAGTACAGAAAGCCGATGACATAGCTTCTTTGAGAGAGGTCTTACTAAGAAGACTCTCTCATAAAGAATGGCCTCTGCCTAAGCTTATAGTGATAGATGGAGGTAAGACTCAGAAGAATATAACAGAAAAGATACTTAGAGAGAGCAAGCTTAAGATACCGGTAGTCAGTGTGGTCAAAGACGATAGGCATAAGCCGACTAACTTTCTTGGATTAAAGAAATATATTGATAAATTTAAGAAAGAAATACTCTTGTCTAACCACGAGGCACACCGTTTCACTCTCAAGTATCATAAAAAATTAAGGTCTGTGATATAATAATTGAAATGAATGAGGTATTAGGAATAAATATAATAATATGCCGAGGATAAGAGTAGGGGTCTTTAGGGGAGGACCCTCTGGTGAATATGAAGTATCCTTAAAGACGGGCGGAAGTGTTATCTCCGTTATATTGAAGCATTTCCCAGAGAAGTATCAAGTTAGAGATATCTTCATCTCAAGAGACAAAGTGTGGCATATGGATGGGCTCCCAGCCACTTCTCGGCAAGTTTTTAAAGATATAGACGTGGCCTTCAACGCTCTCCACGGTGTCTATGGAGAAGACGGCAAGATACAGCAAATCTTTGACAATTTCAAGATTCCTTACACTGGTTCTGGTGTAGCCTCCTCACTACTTGCCATGGACAAATCTTTAAGTAAAGAGACTTTCTCTCGTGCGGGGTTAAAGATACCTCGAGGCATAGTGCTATCAGGTGATAAGTCTCCAAGAGAATCAGCTATTGAAGTCTTAAATGCGATAGGCCCTTCTTGGGTGGTAAAGCCGGCTTCATTAGGCTCATCTTTAGGTGTATCCATTGCAGACAATTTCAAAGACCTTGTCTCGTCTATTTCTAGCGCCTTTGAATATAGTCAAAAGATATTGGTAGAAGAACACATAAGAGGCAGGGAAGCGACATGTGGTATCGTGGAGAACTTCAGGGGTAAGGAGTATTATTCTCTGCCTGTTGTAGAAATAATTCCCGCCAATGGGCATTTCTTCTTTGACTACTCGGCTAAATACGGTGGCAAGGCCACGGAGATCTGCCCTTCGGGCTTCAATCGGAGTATCAAGGAAGAGGTTGAGCGTCTTTCCATCCTCGCTCATAGAACTTTAAACTGTAGTCACTATTCAAGGTCTGACTTTATAGTGTCAGACAAGGGTATTTACATATTAGAGACCAACACTTTACCCGGACTTACGGCTGAGTCACTCTTGCCGAAGTCTTTAGAGGCTATAGGTTTATCTATGCCAAACTTTATAGACCACCTTATCACGAGTGCTCTCAAACTGTAGCCAGAGAGAAGATTACTCTATACTTAGTATCTCACAGTTTTTTATACCTCCGGGTGTCTCTAGCTTCACTTTTTCTCCAGAGTTTTTCTCCAATAGGGCTTGACCTATGGGTGACTTATAAGATATTTTTCCTTCAAGAGGGTCAGACTCACTAGGGCTTACTATGTGAAATGTATTCTCCGAGTTATCTATCTTCGTTGAGACTTTAGAGCCTATCTGCACCTTACCACTATTGTTCTTCTT
Source organism: uncultured Candidatus Saccharibacteria bacterium (assembly GCA_964560655.1). Classification (GTDB taxonomy): domain Bacteria; phylum Patescibacteriota; class Minisyncoccia. The sequence goes on from CAZLLR010000003.1 coordinate 34,507, forward strand.
AGCGATGACAGAGTTTCTTATGCCGTCTTCAAGCTCCATTATCTTCTCCTCCATAAGACCTTGAGCATCTTTGGCAGATTGATATGAGGCGTTCTCCTTTAAGTCACCGAAAGATATTGCTACCTCAAGCTCTTCGGCAATCTCTCTCCTTTTAACAGTCTTTAAGTGCTCTAGCTCTTTCTTCATCTTTGCTAAACCCTCGAGTGTTAAATATGTTGTCATAGTGAGATTAATTATACATAAATAATCAGAAAATAAAACCCC
>CAZLLR010000004.1:0-8335 GCA_964560655.1 uncultured Candidatus Saccharibacteria bacterium
ATAAAAGACCGCGCTCAAGACGGACGGTTCTCTATACATGTAAAAGACGCTGATATCGAGATAAGGACCTCTACTGTGCCTGGAGCTTATGGTGAATCTGTGGTGATGAGGATCTTAAATCCAGACTCTATTAGTGTCACCTTCGAAGAATTGGGTATAGAGAAAAGACTTTTTGAAATCCTTTCTAAAGAGATAAAAAGACCAAATGGTATGATCTTAACGACTGGACCAACCGGCTCTGGAAAGACGACTACTCTCTATGCTGTCTTGAGGAAGATTAAAACTCCTGAAATAAAAATAATCACCCTTGAGGACCCTATTGAGTATCATCTTCCTGGTATAACTCAAACTCAAGCAGATAAAAAGAAGGGTTATGACTTTGCAAATGGACTAAGGGCTATCTTAAGACAAGACCCAGACGTGATAATGGTCGGAGAAATACGAGATTTAGAAACGGCAAAGATTGCGATAAACGCCGCCTTAACAGGGCATCTTGTACTCTCAACTCTTCATACTAACAATGCCGCGGGCACCATACCAAGGCTTATAGACCTCGGGGTAAACCCAAACACTATCGCGCCTGCTTTAAATGCAGCACTTGCTCAAAGGCTTATTAGGAAGCTCTGCAATACATGCAAGGTAAAAAGTATCCCTACTGAAGAAGAGAAAGCTTTAATCTTAAAGGTTATAGAGTCCTTACCAGAAGGAACAGAAAAGCCAAATATAGAAAATATAGAACTTTATAAAGCAGGAGGTTGCGATAAATGCACCAACACCGGATACAAAGGACGGATTGGCGTCTTTGAGGCAATATTGGTAGATGATAATGTAGAAAGACTTATATTAAAGAATCCGACAGAGTCGGATATAAAAGAAGAAGCGAAACATCAGCAGATTATGACTATGGCTCAAGACGGCATATTTAAAGTTATAGCCGGAGAGACCTCTCTCGAGGAACTCAGAAGAGTTGTTGAATTTGAAGATTAAATTCTTGTAAAAATCCATCTCAGTAGGATTTATCTCCACCTATGGACGACCTAATTTTCTTTGAGCTTGCGAGTTGGAAAATGGAAGTACTCTTGTGGTGATGATATTCTAACCTGTTTGATATATTAAACTACTCTGTTGTCATTATTTAAAAATTATAGAATTGAGTCCGTTATTACAATCATCTCTGAAAGTATTAGTTGGATCACCGAATATTTTACCATACAAAACAGTTGTCCCTATGGGGCAATTAGGTCCAAGATTCCAGGTAACTGGATTCTCAAAAGCATAATAACTATTAGTAGTACAATCTCCTCCTAAAATGTTTGAGGGATCCACTGGCATGGAGGATGAATATGGGGAAAGGTCTGCTTCGAAAGTTCCACTCCACTTTCCAAGGCATGTATCAAAACCATCTAGACCTCCTCCTGGATATTCACCATTATCAGCATAATAGAATCCTAAAGCTAAGGCTATTCGGTTGTAATCATGCTCCCTTTTCGCGTTTCTCGCCTTAATTCGATTAGCGGGGGTAAATGGATTTTCTTCTTCAGTCGTGTTTTTTATCACTATATTAAATTCTCCAAAATTTAATATACTGGCTATAAGTTGATATTTAAAGAATCCTTCAGAACCTTCAGCTATTATAGTATTAAATGCTTCCACCAAAGAACCATCACATCCTCCGCCTGGAGATAATAATGTCTTAAAATATCCCTTAGAACTATTTTTAGGGAACTTACACACCATTTTAGTATTAGCTAATTCAGAAATTTCTTTAGGATATTTTATTGTGGAGATATTTACAATACACTTTTCTTTTTCTGTTGATTGTATGTCGTAACTAAAACGTAAACCATAAGAAGTGTTAGGTGTTTTAGCTGTTGATTTTGTACAAGTTTTTAAATTATCATAAAAACAAGTTTCAATTTTTTGAAGACTAGGGCCGAAATTATTTTCATCTATTATTTTTTCATCAGTTCCACAGTCAATGATTTTTGTACCTTGATCGGAAGTTTCATTTAAATTTCTTATGCCAGAATCAGCAGGTACCTCTTTAGAATTCTCTGCAACTTGTACTTCTATTTTCTGTGGCTCATATACAAAATGCCAATATGCGTATCCTCCACTCGTAAGAAGAAAAAATGCAAAATAGACACTATCACAATAAGTGTTTTAGATATGCTTTTCGTTATTTGCTTAGGGGTGATTGAAGTAAGCGCTTCCTCTATAGATTCTTGAGTCCAGCCAGCGCCAATTAAATTAGTTTTAATAGCGTCGTCAGTCATTCCTTCAGCTTTTGCTTTTACTATGTAATCAATAAGTTGTTGGTTTGGCATAATGTATTTATTTTACTATTTTATTATTTAAAATTCTAGTTTCGCTGTGAAATATAAATATACCAAACTTTCATCGGCTCGGACACTCAAATATTTATTACGAGATAAAATAAAAAACCACTTAAATTTTCAGGCGGAACCTTCAACATTTGCCGAAAGCTTAGGTTTTACTTTAAGCAATCCTCCAGTTAATCCCGCCGAGACGAGACACCAGAGTACCCTGTAAGCAAAACCCGATAAAGCGCAAAGCTTTTGCCTGAAAATTTAAGTAGCTTCTTATTCAGTTCTCAATATTAGTGTTTAATCACCTATCAAAAGGACTAAACATTGAATTATATTATATATTATCAAAATATGGTAAAATATCGTTAATTCCACTAAAATAAGTGAACTTATATATAACCTAGCACATAACTATTACTATGTCAAGTAATCAAAATCAAGAAGAAAAACAGGTAAATAATGATAAATTCCTTGATGCTACCCTAAGGCCTCAGAAATGGCATGAATACATAGGCCAAGAAAGGATAAAAAACAACCTCAAGATACTTATCACTGCCGCCAAAGAGAGAAATCACCCCCCTGAACATCTCCTTTTCTATGGTCCAGCGGGCTTAGGAAAGACGACTATCGCCAACCTAGTGGCCAAAGAACTTGAAGCTCAGATCAAGATTACTTCAGGTCCTGCCGTTGAAAGAGTTGGCGACCTTGCCTCTATACTTACAAACCTCTCACCAGGAGATGTCCTCTTTATAGATGAAGTTCACCGACTGAACAAACTCATAGAAGAAGTGCTCTACTCTGCGATGGAAAATGGCTCGCTGGACATAATAATAGGTAAGGGCCCTTCTGCGCGCACCATCCAACTAGAACTTCCACCTTTTACTCTGGTAGCCGCTACCACGAGGATAGCTCTTCTCTCCTCACCTCTCCGCTCAAGATTCTCTGGAGGGACATTTCGTCTGGATTTTTACTCTACCCTTGAGATACAGCAAATTATCCAACGATCTGCAAAGATACTAGATGTAAAGATAGGCGATGATGCTGCTATTGAGATAGCCAAAAGGAGCAGGTCCACACCGCGTGCGGCAAACCACTTCCTAAAGAGATGCCGAGACTTCGCCCAAGTTAACAAAAAGCCCCTCACTACAGAATGTGTAAAAGAAGCGCTGTCTCTCCTTGAGATAGACGAGGTAGGCTTAAGTAAAGCCGACAGAGAACTCCTTAAAACTATAATAGTAAAATTTGGAGGTGGCCCAGTAGGACTCAACACTCTGGCAAGTGCCCTCTCAGAAGAGGCAGCGACTATAGAAGAGGTGTATGAGCCTTACCTTATACAACTTGGATTCTTAGAGCGGACAGCAAGAGGAAGAGTAACCACCCCTCACGCTTACGAACATTTAGGCTTGAAAACATCTCAAGAAGGATTATTATAAAAGAAGGACAAATCAATAATTTGTATTATTAGATAAATTAAGTACCTTAGTGGCTAGTATATGTCAGGACATAATAAATGGTCAAAAATTAAAAATAAGAAAGCAGTAACGGATGCAGAAAAGAGTAAAGTCTTTTCTAAGTTCTCCCAGCTTATAACTATCGAGTCTAAGAAAGCTGATGGAGATGAGAGCTCTCCCTCTCTACGCGCGGTGATAGAAAGAGCGAAGAAAGAGAATATGCCGACTTCAAATATAGATAGAGCGGTAAAGAAAGGTGCCGGCGCTGAGGCTGGCTCACTTGAAGAAGTGTTGTATGAAGCATATGGTCCAGGAGGTGTAGCACTTATCATAGAAGGTATTACAGATAGTAAGAATCGCTCTGCAGCTGAGATAAAACATATATTATCTAAGAACGGACTTTCCCTCGCAGGGCAAGGGAGTGCCACTTGGGCGTTTGAGAAGACTCATGAAGGCTGGGAGCCAAAGCATATGACACTAATAGAAGAAGAGGATGGTAATAAACTTGAAAAACTAATTGAGGAGCTAGAGGATAATGACGCGGTGCAAGGTGTCTATACAAATGCAGAGTAAATTTACATTATTTACTTTTTACTTGATATAAGCTTAAATAAAAAATAGATAAAAACAAAAAAAGGAGGTTATATGGCTAAAGAGAAAAAGTTTTATTTTCCGAGAGAGGAGGGTTCAAGTAGTAACGAAGGAGGAAGTAAGAAAACAAAGGATAGGCCAATAAAGCGCTGTCCCGGAAAAAAAATTGGTGGGTAAAAAGCTATAATAAAAAAAAGAAGGGCGGGAGTGAAAATTCACTCCCGCCCATTTTTACTTCCATTTGCTTGTAAGTTAGGATTGGGCTTCCTTTCAACCCAGATCATAAACCTTACTAAAAACAAGCTGAAAGCAAAAGTCTCAACGCCGACATAAAGGAATCCCTCAAAGAGCTCCTTACCATCGGTGTTTGTAAAAAAACATATGTAATATAGAAAGAAAGCTACGACAGTTGTATATAGAGCACATTTTACAGAAATGAACCAAGAACTCTTTTTTACTTCCTGAGCCTTCCCCACGATATTACCTCCTATTTTTTATAAAAGCTAATTATATTATATATAAAAAAACAATTCTAATCTGATTAAATCAGAATACGTCTACCTTAAAAAAGCAACGGCTACCGAGAAAACTCGGTAGCCGTTGCTTTTTTATAATTTTCTATAATATACAGCGTGGCCGGTACTACCTATTTGTTCTATCTTTCCATCGTCTTCAAGCTCCTGAAGGTATTTTGTTGCCATAGAGTCAGACACCCCAATCAACTTCTCCACGTCGTTGTTTACGATCGTGTCACGGTGCTTAAATAAGGTTAAAATCTTTTCCTTATTTTCTTTTTTCTTTTCAAAACGATCCTTTTTATCTGCTGTGGCTTGCTTGTTACCACTCTTTCTCTTAGAGGCCATACTCTTTCCCAACCAGATACCCACAACTGCGATTATTATATATATTAGATATTTCATCCCGTTAGAAATTTAATTTTAAAACTAATAATTTACTACTGAACCACATTATTTCTAACGGGATTCATATTTCTATTATATCAGATTAATTTGAAGTTTATTATCTTTACTAAGGTATCTGGCCCGACAAAATCACCATAATACTTACGATAAATTTTATACATTTCTTCATCGCTTTCAAATTTCTCATGTCCCTCAAAATCAGCTTCTTCTAAATCTCTCATTTTTTTCTCCTTAACTTCAGTCAATAATGCTTCTCCAAATTTATCTACTGTATTCCAATTTATAAGATCAACTTTATCCCCAACCTGCAAATCTTTATCATCAAGAAGACGCCATGTAGAATTCTTCTCTTTCAATAACACAAGTGGAACAAGATTCTTTCTAAATTTTAAAGTCTTTTGCATAAAATTATTTTACTCTTTATTTTCAACAGCAAGTTTTGCTAAGGCGATAGCGCTCTCTCTTGAGCCCGAGACACACATAAACCTTCCTCGGTGGCAGAAAATAGCATCTGGCACACCAGTCTCTTTTACCAACTCTTCGTCACGCAGACCACCCCAATTTCTTGGAAGAGGCTTTCTTGTCTCGAAAGTCTTTTTGCCTTTGTTTATAGCGACAACCTGCCAATTGCCCACATCACTGCGGTAGATCACTGCATAAAGTGGCTCTGAGTAAGCACCCAGTACGCGAACGATATTCTCTCTACCATAACTTTTCTCTTTATCTTCAAAGATAATGACCTTCTTGTCCTTAAATTTATTATAAATTTTCTTAATATCATCTTCCACTTCAACCTCATCTTGCGTCACTTTTACTTCTCTTTCTATTATCTTTCTCGCCCAAGATACGGCCTCCTTAAACTTATCATCAAAACTTTTATCCTTTTCTTTCCATGTAGGCCTAAAGAGATTGATAATCCCGTAGATTGTATACTGATATACATCTGGAAAAACATATTCTTTCACTAAGTTAACTCCATTGTCACCAGCATCTATGGCCTGTACCAATTTCTCATCCAAGCGAAGAGCTATCTCAAGTGAACCACATAGCTTCTCACCAAACTTTTTCCATACCAAACCAAAAGATGCATAAGGGATACCATTCTCCCTCTCTCCGGCACCGCCTATCTGGTGGTGGTCAAATCTGTTAGCTTCTGGCTTATACTCACCACTAATATCAACAACATAATCACCGGACTTGATAATCTCTGAGTCTCTCGTCCTTAATAATTCAAACTCCTCCTCTTTAAAGGCAAGGCTAATAGTTGCCACCGCAAACACATCGTCCGAGTGAAACTTCCCATTGTGAGTAATAATCTTTTTCATAAATTTTTATAAACTACACCTGCTTTATAATTTTCAATAATAGCACCCGTACTCTCAAAGAGATTATCCGGAAGATTGTCTAGGCTAAACCATCTCCATTCTTTACATTTATCAATTTCCATTAATTTAGGTTCACCACCTTTATATACACCCCTAATACCTATGTTTAGGTATTGCTTACCATCTGTTTTAATATATCCCATCTCGTCAAAAACAGAAATTAATTTAAATTCACCTACTTCTAAGTCTGTTTCTTCTTTTACTTCTCTTTTTGCTGTTTCAAAAATAGTCTCTCCGAAGTCTAAGTGTCCACCAGGAAAAGACCATTCTTCCGCACCATGAGAGCCCTGCCTTAAACCAAGGATTACTTCTCCTTTATTATTTTGCAACATTACACCAACTCCTACGCGTGGGTATTTTTCTTCACTCATAAATAAAAGTGTACCACAAAATTTCTAAAGTTTAACCTATAACTTAAAATTACAAAAGTCAGACCTTTAGGGATTTTAAATTGACAATATATAACCGTTGTGTATACTTTAGTTATATGAAAACAGTATTAAATGTAAAAACAGATGTAAATGTAAAAAAAGAAGCTCAGAAAATAGCCAAAGATATAGGGCTACCACTAAGCACAGTAGTAAACGCTTATCTTAAGGAATTTATACGCGAGCGATCAGTACGCTTTTCCGTAGAACCACAACTGCGCCCTGAAGTGACAAAAACACTTAAACAAACAAGTAAAGATTATAAAACTCATAAGAATATTATCGGGCCACTTGATAATACAGAAAACCTTATGAAGAGCCTCAACTCAAAATGAAAATACTTTACTCAAAAAAGTTTAAAAAACAATTTCAGAAATTAAAAAGGGGAGAAAATAAAAAATTCGAAGAAAGGATTAATATTTTTATAAAAAATCCCTCAGCTAAAATACTCGAAAATCACATTCTCCATGGACAACTTTCTAAATACAGAAGCATAAATATCTCTGGAAATTTGCGTTTATTATATGAAGAAATTGATGACGAGACAGTATTATTTTCTATTCTAGATACTCATAGTAATTTATACTCCTAAGCTTCCAATAGGTCTCACTTATGGGAATAAACTCCTCATCATAAATTATGATATTATAAACTTATGATTATACTTGGCATTGACCCAGGGTATGAGAGGTTGGGAGTGGCAATCCTTGAAAAAAAAGAAAGCAAAGAAAAACTGCTTTTTTCCAGCTGTATCAAGACTCAAGCTAAAACACCTTTTAGTGAAAGGCTCTTTATCCTTGGTAAAGAATTGGAAAAAATATTTAAAAAATGGAAGCCGGATGTCACCGCTATAGAAAAATTGTTTTTCACCACTAACCAGAAGACTGCTATGAGAGTATCTGAGGCAAGGGGTCTTGTCATATACCTTGCAATGCTTTACAAAACTGAGGTCCGTGAATTTACCCCCCTTGAGATAAAGACCGCCGTTGTCGGCTACGGCAAGGCAGAGAAACAACAAGTAGCGCATATGGTAAAAACTATTCTTAAGATCGACAACTCAAAAAGATATGACGATGAGACAGATGCCATAGCCTGCGCCCTCACTTGTTCGGCTACCTTAAGAGGATAAGGCTCGATACTCCCAATGGCTCATCCGTCGCGGCGGACTTAGCCGTTCGGAATTATCAAAGGCATAACATTAAGTAAGACCAGATAAAAGCTCTACTT
>CAZLLR010000004.1:8435-23204 GCA_964560655.1 uncultured Candidatus Saccharibacteria bacterium
TTATGGCTTATCCCAGTTTTATCCACATATTAGCTTAAAAGTATTTAATTCTTTATCTTTATCTTCAAAAAACGGTGTTTTCCCACTTTTACCAAACAACTTTTCTCAATTTTATATTTAGGGTCGCTGACTCTCCCTTCATCTACTTCTACGGCATTGCCTTCTATCAACCTCCTGTAGTCCGTCTGAGAAGATACAAGACTTTCACCGACTAAGACGTCACTTAAACTGACACCTTCTTCTACCTCTACCTCTTGTACATCCTCCGGTACTCCTCCTTTCTGAAAAGTTTCTATAAAATTATTTTTAGCGCGCTCTGCCGACTCTTTACTATGATATATTTCTACGACCCTCTCTGCTAAGTCAAGCTTGGCATCTCTTGGGTTAAGTTCTCCCTTTTCCATCCTTCCGCCAATCTCCACTACTTTAGACTCTGGCATATCTGTAGCAAGGAGAAGATATTTTGTAATCAACTCGTCATTGATAGACATTAGTTTGCCAAAGATTTCACTAGGCTCATCAACGATAGTTATAACATTTCCCCAACTAGTAGACATCTTTCTACCATCTGTGCCTTCTACCATTTTTGTAATAAGTATATCTTGCTCTGGTTTTCCATAATGCCTCTGCACTATCCGACCCGCCTTCAAGTTAAAAAGTTGATCAAATCCGCCGATCTCAAGGTCGGCCTCAACGGCGAGAGAGTCATATCCCTGCATAAGCGGGTATAAGAACTCACGCAAGCTAATCTCTTCACCCTTATCAAACCTATCTTTAAAGTTCCTTCTAGCGAGCATCTGCTGCACAGAGAAGCTTTCGGCAAGCTCCGAGATCTCCGAAAAGTTAAGTTTTTCTAGAAACTCGCTATTGTAATGAACTTCCACCTTCTCCATATCAAGAATTCTTCCAAGCTGAGGAAGATAATCTTTCATATTATTCTCTATATCCTCCTTAGAGAGCATAGGCCTCTTCTGAAGCTTATCAGAGGGGTCCCCTACTCTAGCTGTAAAGTCTCCGACAATCAAAATAACCTGATGCCCTAATTCCTGAAAGGCTCTAAGCTTACGAAGTGGTACAGCACGCCCCAAGTGGATATTAGGCCCAGTGGGGTCAACCCCAAACTTAACTCTAAGTATCTCGCCTTTTTCCATCCTTCCTTTGAGGTGGTCAAAATCTATAACCTCTTCCACTCCGCGAGTCAGTACCTCATTAATTTGTTGTTTATCTATATTAACTGTCATTATTATTAAAGAATAGCATATTTACCACTTTTTTCCATTTAAATTTAATTTATCTATTATAGACAAACAACATTTTTATATCTACAATACATAATAATGTTAGATAAAAAAATAGGAAAAAATAAAGGGTTTACCCACACACTAAGTTTGGTATTGCGAATATTTTTGAATAAATTTACAAATCCATTTTTTAAAACTAGGAAAAAAACACTAAACTTAGTGTGCGGGTTCACTTTTATCAAAAGTCTAATTGTCATCTCTTTTATAACTCTATTTATAGGAGGAGGAGCTCTTCTTCTTTGGGCGAATACTCTCCAGATGCCGGATTTCGGTTCATTTGAGGAGAGAAAGATTATCCAATCAACTAAGATATATGATCGCACAGGGAAAGTACTTCTTTATGATGTGCATCAGAACATTCAGCGAACTGTTATTCCACTAGAAGAAATCTCGCGTCATATAAAAAATGCCACTGTGGCAATAGAAGACGCGGAGTTTTATCAACACGCTGGCATACGTCCGACAGCAATCTTTCGAGCCGTATTTATACAACCCCTAAAGGGAAAAGGTGTTCAAGGCGGGTCAACTATAACTCAACAAGTTGTAAAAAACACTCTCCTCTCAAGAGAGAAGAAGATATCAAGGAAGCTAAAAGAAGCAGTGCTTTCTCTTAGGCTTGAGAAGCTAATGTCTAAAGATGAAATCCTCGCTATCTATCTAAATGAAGCCCCTTATGGTGGTAGTATTTACGGCATTGAAGAAGCAGCGATGACATTCTTCGGTAAAAAGGCTCAGGATGTCACACTAGCAGAAGCAGCTTACCTAGCAGCCATACCTAAAGCCCCAACATATTACTCTCCATATGGAAATAACCGTGACAAACTAGATGAAAGAAAAAATACCGTCTTAAATAGAATGCTTGAGCTTGGCTTTACTGATGAGAAGTCAGTAGTGGAAGCAAAAAAAGAAGAAGTCTATTTTATCCCTCGCTCTGACCAGGGGATACTTGCTCCTCATTTTGTAATATTTATAAAAAGCTACTTAGAAGAAAAATACGGTAAAGACCTAATAGAAGAAGGTGGTCTTAAGGTAACAACTACTCTTGATTACAATCTTCAAGAAAAAGCTGAGGAAATAGTGGCTAAATATGGAGAAAGTAATGAAAAAAAATTTAATGCTACAAATGCTAGTATGGTGGGAGTAGACCCAAAGACTGGGCAGATTTTAGTGATGGTAGGATCCAGAGATTATTTTAACGCAGAAAAAGGAGGTAACTTTAATATTACTTTAGCTAAACGCCAACCAGGTTCTGCTTTTAAGCCTTTCGTATATGCCACTGCTTTTAAGAAGGGTTTTACTCCTGATACTGTGGTCTTTGATCTTCAGACAGAGTTTCAATCAAGCTGTAAACCTGACGGAACGCCAAAGTATTCTGAAACAAATCCTGATGATTGCTATCACCCTGTAAATTATGATGGTATGTTTCATGGTCCTATCTCACTAAGAGATGCTTTGGCTCAGTCTGTAAACATCCCCGCTATAAAGACGCTCTACCTTGCCGGAATGCAGGATTCACTTAAGACTGCCCAAGATATGGGTATATCAACTCTCACAAACATAAACCAGTACGGCTTAACACTTGTACTAGGAGGTGGAGAAGTAACACCACTTGATATAACAGGAGCTTATGGGGCTTTTGCCACAGGTGGAATAAAAAATCCGACAACAGGAATATTAAAAATAGAAGACAGTAATGGAAAAATTATTGAAGAATTTAAGCCAGAACCAAATAGAGTACTAGAAGAGAATGTAGCACTGATGATCTCTGATGTTCTTTCTGATAACAGCGCACGCACGCCAGCTTTCGGTAGTAACTCTTATCTTTATTTTCCTGGAAAAGACGTGGCAGTAAAAACAGGGACAACAAATGACTATCGTGATGCTTGGATTGTCGGATATACTCCCAACTTCGCGCTCGGAGCATGGGCGGGAAATAATGACAATAGCCCTATGGAGAAAAAAGTAGCCGGTTTTATAGTAGCACCTATGTGGAACGCCTTCCTTAAAGAGGTCTTAGCCGCTCGACCAGAAGAAAACTTCAAAAAACCTGAAGTAAATATACCAGAAAAACCTATCCTTCATGGTGTTTGGAGGGGAGGAGAAAGTTATTTTATAGATAAAATCTCAGGTAAAATTGCAACTGAATTTACTCCACTAGAATTAAAAGAAGAAAAAGTGATTACTAATGTTCATTCTATACTTTATTGGGTAGATAAAAATAATCCACTTGGGTCAATACCGGAAAAACCAGAGAATGACCCTCAATTTGAACTATGGGAAGATTCTGTATTAAAGTGGGCAGAAAATCAAAAAATAAAAAACGAGACTATTGATGATATTCCTAAAGAACTTGACGATGTCCATAAGCCTGAATTTAACCCTAAGATAACAATAATAGAGCCTAGGCCAGAGAATTCTTATACTGAAAATAGTAAAATAACTATTCAACTTCAAAATTCAAGTAAATTCCCAATATCAAGAGTAGATGTATTCTTAAATAATATTTACCTTGGGTCTACAGTAAGCGCACCATTTAACTTCTCTTTTAACCCAAGTAATATTGAAGGTGTTAGCGCTAAAAATAATCTAAAGGTAATAGTCTATGACAGTGTAAAGAATAAAGGAGAAGCTACCACAGAGCTTAATATAGAGTTATAAAACTTACCTTATATCCTTTATCGACTTAGAGTAGAATTGTTTTTCTATCTCTCTTAGGATTTGATCTTTTTTAAAGAAAATTTCACCCTTAACCGCAGGGTCAGCTTTAATAAACACAATAGGCTTATTAACACTAATATTCTCTTTTTCTAGTCTAATATCTGTTGTCCTAAAAATAATCTCTATAAGATCATCTAAAAGAGCTTCCTTTGGAACTTTTAAATTCTTAAATTTTTCTAAAAAAGGAGAAAGTGTTTTCCACATATTTTACACATCTTTTACACAGGTTATGCATTCATTGGCATCACTAAGTACTGAAAGTCTCCTGTGTTCTTATTAGTTATTACTAATGGCTTATTAGATCCATTGAAATTCAATACTATATTGTCTGTATCTATATAATTTAAACAATCCATAATATATCTATAATTAAAGGCTATCTTAATATCATCCCCGTTAATACTCGAATTGATAGTCGTATTATACTCTCCCGTTTCTTGACTAGATGTATTAACCTCAATCATATTATCACTCTTATGTAAGGTTAAATTAACCTCATTTAACCTTCCTGCAAAGATACTGGCTGTCTTTAAGATATTCATTAATTCCTCTTTATTTACCACTGCTGTAGTGGTAAATTTCTGAGGGATAATCTGTTTATAGTCTGGAAAAACACCATCAATAAGTCTTGATATTAACCTAATATTATCAGACATTAATATAATTTGATTCTTATCAAAAACAATATCAATATCACCTTCTCTATTTTCAAAAATACGTATTATTTCAACAATATTTCTATATGGAATAATTATCGAAGAAAATCCTGAAAACTTATATGGTAATTTCTTCTCTGCTAACCGAAATGAATCTGTCGCCACAAAAACTAATTGTGTTTTATCTGAAGAATCAATATAAACACTTGAAATCTCAGGTTTAATACCAGATAAAGAAGCAGCGTAATATACAGATTTTAACCCAGAAATAAACTCTTTTACTGGTAATGAGAATATTTTTTCTTCTTTTATTGTTGGGAGTGAAGGAAAATCATCAACAGGGTAACTTTTTATTAAAGTTGAAGTGTTTGGTGTTGAAATAACAAGATTATTGTTAACTAATTCAAGATTTATATTATCAACATTATTAAAATTTGATAAAAAACCATTAATAATACTAGCTGGCACTGCTACTTCACCTTCCTCCTCTATTTTTGCCTGAATATTAATCTCAATACCAAGCTCTAGATTAGTTGCTATTAATTTTAATTTTCCAGGTAGATTATTTTTAGCAGATATTAAAACAGAACTTAAAATAGGTAATTGTAAATTCTTACTTGTTATCTTTTCTGATAAAGATATTGCGTCTTTTAGATGTTTTTTTAAACAAAGTACTTTCATAATAGTTAGTAATTAATATATTTATATAAATTTATTATTATTATTAGTGTTGTGTATAAGTGGAAAACTAATTATTAAGCTGTTGTTACATATATATATTAATAAATATAATGTTGATAAGATGATAATAATACTGAGGATAAAATGTACTTAAGTTGATGATTAAAAATTATTTAATAATTACCCATTTTCTATCCTCAGTATATTATATAATTATCCACACACTTATTAACATTTTAATCTTTATAAAGTATCTCTCTTATTTGGTTTATCTCTTGGTTTAACCTCTCGTTTTTAATAAGGTCTTTTGATATCTTTTCATAGGAATAAATAACTGTTGTATGATCTCTCCCACCGAACTTCTTACCAATATAAGGGAAGGAACTATTGAAATCTTCCCTTAGAAGGTACATAGCTATTTGCCTTGGGGTAACATATTCTTTTTTTCTTGTTTTTCCGAAAATAAATTTTTCTTCTATATTATAAAAATTAGCAATTGTCGTAATAATAGTGTTTATAGTTACTGATTTATATGGTTTGATATTTTTCTTTAGAATATCTTTAATTTCTTGAATTGAAATTTCTCTGTTTTTAACTTTAGCTTCTCCTATTATGATGTTTAAGGCACCCTCAAGCTCCCTTATACTGTCTTTTATAACAGAAGCTACATATTCAGTGACTTCATTAGATAGGGAAAAATTTTTATTCTCTAACTTAGATTTGAGAATAGCCACCCTGGACTCAAAGTCAGGCTTTGAGACGTCTACCATCATTCCTCCTTCAAAGCGTGATCTGAGGCGCTCCTCGAGCCCTTCTATGTGCTTTGGCGGCTTATCACAAGAGAAGACAACTTGTCTGTTTGATTCATAAAGAGAGTTGAAAATATGGAAAAATTCTTCTTGAGTTTTCTGTTTTCCGGAGAAGAATTGGATGTCGTCAATAATAAGAAGATTACATTGTCTATACTTCTCTTTGAAGCTATAGATATTTTTATTCCTTATAGACTCTATAAGGTCACTAGTAAACTTCTCAGATGTTATATATCTTATCTTAGCATTATTGTTTGTCTCTTTAAGTTTATTCCCTATCGCTTGTAAGAGGTGGGTTTTACCTAACCCCGTACCTCCATATATGAAAAGGGGGTTGTATTGTGAACCTAAGTTTTTTGAAACTGTTTCTGCTGCTGTGTAAGCTAGTTCGTTAAAAGATCCAATAACAAAAGAGTCAAAAGTGTAGCGGGGATTTAAGTTGTCATCACTGTTGATATATAATTCGTTGAACTCAAGCTGGTTGTCACTGTCTTTATGCACTGTATGTTGGTTTTTTTGGTTGTTAGTTGAGTTTTGAGGAAGGATTATATACTCCACACTTCTTATGTTAGGGTCAAGTCCGCGTAAAGCCTTAGTTATTAGTTTATGGTATTTATTAAAGAGCCACTCTTTTGCAAAAGTATTTGGGACATTAACAAAAATAACCCCGTCGTTTTTATTAGCTATATTTGTGTTTTGAAACCAGGTGGTAAAATTTGCCGGTGAGATAATCAATTCTATCTCTGCTAATACTCCTTCCCAAAGTTTTTCTTTTTCCATAAGTGATTACATTATACATGTTAAGTATAAAAAACTGAAAATTAACTCAACCTTACTAGTATGTTAATAAGATGTGGAGTTGTTGTGAAGATTGACTGCCATATAAATTTCTATTCTAATATTTTTTTGTTAAATAAACCTTACTATTGGTTCAGTGTATAATATGATTGACTAAGCTTAGAATTATACTATACTGGTAATTATGTCAGTAACATATCAACCTAAAAATAGAAAAAGGAACAAAACTCACGGTTTTCTCGTTAGACAGAAGACCGCTGGTGGAAAGAAGGTTATTGCTTCTCGTAGACAAAAAGGAAGGAAAAAGCTAGCTGTCTAGTTTATTACTTAATTGTTTAAGAGTATTGATTATGTAACCTTATTTTTATTGGATAAATTTAAAATCCTTTATTTTATAAACACATGTTGCCTAAAAAAAGAAGGGTTAATACGAAATCCTTTAAAAAGATCTTCAAGAAAGGGAAAATGATCAAATCAGACTTTTTTACCCTAAAGATACTTTATACGGACGGTAATTTAAGTAAATTTTCTATAGTTGTCCCTATTTCAGTTGAAAGAAAGGCGGCAAAAAGAAATAAACTCAAAAGACAAGGAAGATATATCTTGGCAAAAAATATAGATGATATAAAGAAAGGGGTAGAAATGGCTATTTTCTTAAAGAAAGAGACTAAAGGTATTAAATTCGTTGATTTTGAAAGAGAATTAGTATCCTTGATGGAGAAAACGGGATTATTAAATAAAAAATAAACTTAATTTTTATATGACTTTTCTTAAATTGTTTTATATCTCAGTATTTTACGAACCACTTTATAATGGGTTGGCTTTTCTAGCTAATATCGCCCCTTTTGGTGATATAGGTATAGCAATCATCGCTTTAACTTTAATTGTAAAGTTTATCTTATTCCCTTTTTCTCATAAAACAGTCGTTACTCAATTGAAAATGCGAAAACTTGAGCCTGAGATATCTGCGCTTAAGGAAAAACATAAGGAAAACAAACAAGAACAAGCAAAAAGGGTTATGGGTTTATATCGTAAGCACGGTATAAACCCTATGTCTGGTTTCTTAATGCTGTTGATCCAATTACCTATAATTTTTGCTTTATATAGAGTTTTCTTAAATGGCCTTAATTTTAACCCAGATGATCTATATTCTTTTATTTCCACACCGGAAAATATAAGAATTTCATTTTTAGGTATATTTGACTTAACCCAGAAAAGCTATATTCTTGCTGGGTTTGCTGCCGTTACTCAGTTTTTCCAGATGAGGTTGGCTACCCCTCCTTTGGCTAAGAAGGATAGTAGTAAAAAAGGATCTTTCCAAGATGATTTTGCGCGTAGTATGAATGTTCAAATGAGGTATATAATGCCTATTTTTGTATTTTTTATAGCTTTTAGATTTTCTTCGGCTATCGCTCTTTATTGGACAACTATGAATCTTTTTGCTATAGTTCATGAGATAATAGTTCGGTCAAAAGCTAAGAAAATGTTTATAAATGACAATTCAAAAGGATATAATCAAAAAAATAATGGAGGAGATGCTATCGAAGATGACCATCGAGGGTAGTATTGATATTGTAGATGAAGTTGATGGCCCTCGTTTTGTCGTAAAGACAAGAAGTATAAATACTCTAATAGGAAATAATGGACAAAACTTAAGCGCTTTTTCTCACCTCGTAAAGAAAATAGCCGAAGTTGCCTTAAGGAAAGAAGGAATTGAAGATCTAGGACAATTTTCTGTAGATGTTAACGACTATCAACTTAATAAGTCAGAAGAATTGAAGAGTTTAGCTAAGATGAACGCTCAAAGAGTTAGATATTTTAAAAAAGAGGTTGCTCTGCCCCATATGAACTCTTACGAAAGAAGAATAGTGCATACTGTTTTGGCAGAATACCCTGATATTAAGACAGAGAGTACTGGGGAGGGAGAAGGCAGAAAGATCATCATTAAACCTTTATAATTTAAGTTTTTGGAGTCCGGCGCAAGCCGGATTTTTTAATAGACAAACCCAATCTTCTGTGGATAACTTCTCTGCCCTAGTGTCTATAGGGATGTTGCATTTTACTAGACACTCAGTGTTAGGTAGTTTCAAATTATTTTTTAATAATTTTCTCTTACTTGAAAACCCCTTTTTAAGAACTTCAAAAAATTTTTTCTCATCTAATTTTCCAGGAGGAGAAAAATTTCTCTTTGAGATATTGTTTATCAATATAATAGCTGAATCAACTTTAGGCTTTGGATGGAAAAACATTGCTGGTACTTTCTTTATAATTTTAGGCACCCCGTAGACCTTTACACTAATGGACAAAATACTCTCTTTCCGTTGTCCTTTAGGGGCTCTAGCTATTATTCTATCGGCCACTTCTTTTTGAATCAAAAGGACAATTTTTTCTGGTTGAGACCTGACTTCTAAGAAAGTTTTTAGCAGATGTGATGTTATATAGTAGGGTATATTAGCTACGATTTTATATGATTTAGCCTTTGTTATATAAGGATTAGGGTCAAAGCCTAGTGCATCGCCAGAAATTAATTCAAGCTTCTTATCATCAATCTCTTTCTTGAATTTGTCCTTTAGGAGTACTACTAAATCTTTGTCCTTTTCAACAGCTATAACTTTACCAGCATACTTAAGGAGCTCCTCAGTAAGGATCCCTTTTCCGGGTCCTACTTCAAGGACAGTGTCCTTTTTATTTACTTCGGCTGATTTTACAATGAGAGAAACAATACTTTTTGAAGTGAGAAAATTCTGACCCATTCTTTTTTTTGCTTTTATCATATTTATTTTTATTCAAGTTCTATGATTGGAAGATTCCCATCTTCGTTATGTAGCTCAAGAAGATGTTGGGGGAGCTCATTTAAAAACGAGGAAGGGTAATTAACTTGCTTAGAACCAAAGATTGTTCTTATGTCAGCAAAGGTCAAGTATAATTTTTCTTTTGCGCGAGTTAATGCTACATAAAAAAGCCGTCTTTCCTCTTCTTCATGTTCGTCTCCTTTACCTCCTAAATCTTGGTGAGGAAAAAGTCCTTCTTCAAGTCCTGTTATAAAGACATATTTAAATTCAAGACCTTTAGATGAGTGAACGGTCATAAGCTTGACTGCTTTAACGGTCTCTTTTTTGTCCTCTATAGAGTCTTGGTCTGACACAAGAGCTGATTCTGTCAGGAGCTTCTCTATACCTAGTGGTAACTCTAAATCGTCATATCTTGCTCCTAAGGTTGCCAGTTCTTTGATATTTTCAATTCTTTCTTCATCATCCTCACCTCCTTTTTTTAGGAATTCTTCCATTCCCGTTGTTTTGATAATGTTTTTTATAACAAGCGACGGCTTTTCTGTGAGGATAGATTTTTTTATCGATTCTAATAGTTTGTGAAAATTATGCACTTTTTCGGCTACTTTAGGTGGTAACTCAGCTTCCTTGCCTTCAAATATCTTTAAGAGGGTTACTTTTCCTATACCTCTGGGTGGAATATTTATAATTCTCTTTGTCGCCTCTTGATTGTCTGGATTTAAAGCGACTTTTATAAAAGCTAATACATCCTTAACTTCTTTCCTTTCGAAGAATCTAACTCCTAGCACTTGGTAGGGTATGTCGTTTTTAATAAAAGCTTCTTCTAGTGAACGAGATTGAAAGTTGGCTCTATAGAGTACTGCAATATAGGAAGAGGATTCTTTTTCCTTATTGATAATTTTTCTGATCTCTTTGGCAATAAAAGAGGCTTCTTTCTCTTCATTTTCAGCTTCAAATAAGGTAATTTTCTCACCTTCTTTGTTTTGAGTAAATATATTTTTATCTATGCGTAGTTTGTTCTTTTTTATAACCTTGTCTGCTGCAGAGAGGATATTTTTTGTAGAGCGATAATTCTGTTCAAGGAGGACGAGCTTCACCCCAGGATAATCTTTCTCAAAGTTGAGAATATTTTTAAAGTCGGCACCCCGCCATCCGTAGATGGATTGGTCGCTGTCGCCTACCCCGCAGATATTCCCGTGTTCTTTTGAAAGGATCTTTGTCAAAGTGTATTGGACCTTATTAGTGTCTTGGTACTCATCTATGTGGATGTACTTCCATAAAGCTTGATAATACTTTAATATCTCAGGATTTTTCTGCAGGAGAAGAACGGTCTTTAATATAAGGTCATCAAAATCTAGTGCTTTCTGTTTCTTTAAAATATCTTCATATTTACCCCAGATGGTAGAGAGCATCTTAGGAAAGTATTCGTCCCCAGCTTCTTCTTTATATGTCTCGTAGTCTATAAGCTCTCCTTTTTGCTTGGAGATGATGTTCTGTATTCTCCTAGGGTCAAACTGCTTCACGTCAAGGTTCGCTTCTTTTATAGCAGACTTGATAGCTTTCATAGAATCTTCCTTGTCTAGGATGGAGAAATATCGAGTTATGCCTATAGCTTTTGAATTTTCTTTTATAATGTGAACACCAAGAGAATGAAAAGTGCTGACAAATGGCAGACTATCACGCAGTAGGTGGGGAGATTCTTTTTCTATAAGGGAGATTATACGCTCCTTCATCTCTTTGGCTGCTTTATTGGTGAAAGTGATAGCGAGAATATTCTTTGGCTCCACACCCTCTTTTATAAGGTTAAAAACCCTATGAGCTATAGTTTTAGTCTTTCCAGCACCAGCGCCGGCTATTATCAAGAGTGGTCCTTCTTTATGTAAGGCCGCTTCTTCTTGAGCTTTATTTAGTTTGTCTGAACTCATCTAAGTATGATAACTTATTTGAGCTCAGTGACAATATTTTTGAATTCTTCTTGTTGCATAATAATATTTATTTAGTAGGAGTGTTACCAATCCACGTAAAACCATCATTTCCTGAGGATGAAGCCCTTGGAATATTGTTTAAGTCATTGAACATAGCGTTCTTGTTCTCCGTTGAAGTGATAAGGCCAAATTTGATAGCTAAAAGGTTAACTTTATCTTTTACAAACTCTTTCGGAGTCTGATCACCGTTTATCGTTAATTTTCCAGCTCCTGATACTGCGGACTTAACCTGTGATGAATTTGTATCAATACTTTCTTGTAGAGAATTTTCAAAAGCTTTAAAATTAGGATTATTAGCATATTTCCCCCTAAATTCTTTAAGTATGTTACGTTGAGCTGCTATAATTTTTTTTTGATAATTTATAGAAGATATTTGCTCTGGGCTTAATGGAATTTGGTTAACAGCTACTGGTCCGTCAGTTTTATTGCCAACATCTAAATCGTTTACTGCCTCAGTATGAATATTATCTGCCTCTACTATCTCAGGGGTTTTTATATGTGGAGAAGTTTCAATAGGAGCTTTTGGTGTTAAATTTTCTGGGTCAACATTTGCATCGAACTGCGTTCCGTGGATAGTCGCTTCTGGTATCTTCGTTTCTTTTACTGCTGTGGCAAGATCGCCTATTTTTGGTGCTTGTGGTACTTTAAGCGCTTCATGCACTCCAGTAGCTTCTACTACTGGGCTAGTTGAAGTTACTGAGTCTATTGCAGGCCCACCTCCGTCTTTCAACCACCCTGATTTATCATCTTTTATAAAACTTCCTATAGCTCTTTTTATAAAATGTTCACTTGTTTCGTTTGGTTGAGGAATTTCTCCAGTATGAGTTGATATATTATGTATATAGTCTTTAAATAGACCAACAGCCTTAGAAGTAGGTAGGCCTTTCACTTTAAGCCAGTCAGGAGAGTTGATACCACTTTTAACACCGAAGCCAAGGAATCCTTTTGAGCCGAAGATCTTGTCTATGTCGCCTTTCATTATCTTTTCCACGTTACCGCTACTAATGTTCTGCAAAGCTTCTTTTACTGGGATAGACTGTCCAGATACAGTGTCATTAAAAGTAGTTCCTGCAAAAGGTTCAGGCGTAGAGTTAATCTCGCTTCTTAATGAGCTTAATCGTTCCGCAGCTTTTATTTGTGCCTCCTCGGCAGTTTTTACAAGCTCACTTTTATCAAAGTCTAATATCTGTCCAGTGGTAATGTTATCATTTCCTATAACGCCTGTTTCAATTCCACCTACCTTCTCTAAAGGGTCGGCGTGAAGTATATTAAGCCAAGTCTCATTTGTAATATTGTCAATATTTGCTACAGCACCAGTCTTAAGGACACCTTGGTCCAAGAGAATATTAGCTCGAGACTCTAGATTACCAACTATCTTATTAAAAGCGTCATGATCTTTTATTTCTAGCACGCCTTTGGCTTGGTCCCATGAGGCAGCGTCACTAAAAGTGGAAGCGTCTACCCCCGGCAGATTGTCCACATCAGCAAGGTTATGCCCTTCGGCAAGCTTCACTAGGTTTGCGGCCATGTTCAAGCTCTTGGCGGCGTCTGCTTCTCCGAAGATTACAGTATCTTTCAAGTCCATATGATTTACCGCCATCATATGGAACACCCTCTCTAAGCTTCCTGGGACGCCATTTTTACCAAGCTCCACAGAGAAGTCTGCAGTGAGGCCTCTTTCTAAAGTTTCTCTAGTTGCTGTTCCTGTAACCCCAGATACTGTTTCTATTGTTGGGGTGTGTGGTACGGGAGTAGCTGTATCTTGAATATCAGCTACATCTACTCCATGTACATTTGCATTAATAGTGTTTGGAGTACTTAAGTCAGTTGATGGTATTTCGGTTGAGATAGGATTGTCCGCTATTTGAGATTCCCCAAGGATACTTGGTAGATTTTCCCAGGCTTTATATGCCAATCTTCCTACTGTCTCAGCCATCATTGCATAAACTACTACCTTGCCAGCTGTCTGAGCATATTTTGCGCCCATAGCTAAAGCGTCAACCGTACCATAGTTTGTCACCATACGGTCAAAGTTCTTAAGACGATCAGAATATTTATTTAATATAGTATCTTTTAAATTTTGTTTTTGTTCTTCATTTAATGATGTGTCAGCTTCAACTACTTTTATTTTATCGTTTATTTTTTTAACAGAATACTCAACGTCTTTTTGCATAATTCTCTGAAGTATACTAGTTGCTACGCCTGGTTCAGGGTCATTACTAAGTCTTTCTAAAATATCTTTAGGTTGACCCTCTAGGTAAGCATGTTCTAAATTTTCTCTGGAGACTTCATTTCCGTTATTTTTCGCTTTTGCAGATTCATATATTGACCATGCTTGCTCAGCGGCTGATTCTATATCTTCTACCCTTGTCTTATTTATCACTTCTTCATTTTTAAGACGCGCTTCTTGCATCGCTCCCGCACTCTTTGAGAAGATCATTGACCCTAACATCACATATCTAAGAGGTGAGCCAAGTGTGTAGCCAGCTATATCTGTTGCTATTCTCCCGTACCTTAATACATTTCCTAAAAGTGATCCATAATTAGATAAGTGCCCTCCTCCTACCTTGTTAAATGCTTCCATTTTAGTCCTTGCTTTTATAGCATCTTTTGTATAAATCTCATGGAAAGAATTAAGGAATCTTCCAGTCGTCCCTTTTTCATCCACAAGCCCTGATGCTTTCTTGAATAGGCCAGCAAAAAATTTATCCTTCTGCTCTTCTACAAAGAAACCTAGGTTTCTTAATCCTAAACTTACTTTCTCTTTGTCCTCGGGAGATAATTCTTTTAGTTCTTGTTCAGGTGTTTTTTCAGACGGAGATATATTTTCAGCAAGAATCTTCCCTTCCTCGTTTACCCCTGACAAACCTTTAAGGGTAAAGTTACTAAAGCCACCCATTCCATCCACCTCGGGTGTGTTTTCTACTCTAAAATTACTTTTAACGTTATTGACTTTTTCGTCCTTTGGTACAACCGCCTCCTTTAATAAAGTTCCGTCTTCTGACAAAATCCCTTTCTCTTTCAATTCTTTT
>CAZLLR010000004.1:23304-25393 GCA_964560655.1 uncultured Candidatus Saccharibacteria bacterium
TAAAACTTCACTTTTCTTTTCTACCTCCTCGCCCCTTGGTACTTCTGGTGTATTTGTTTTAAGGGGAAAACCTTTATCATCTGAGGTTTCTCGAACCTCTTCTTTTAAGACAATCGGTTCTTCGTTTTTAGTGTCAGTATCGGGACTTTCTTTAACCTCATCTGTTAAGAGAATTGGTTCTTTCAGAGGGGCCTTTTTAACAGGATTCAAAAATCGAGCTTTTGCTTCTTCTGCTTTTTTAATTTCTTCTGTGAAGAAATTAATTCTTTCTTTATAATGTTTAATAACTGGCTTAGGTACACGGTCTTGTGTTATTCGATTCATTTTTTTTGTATATTCCCTTAATCCTTCATTTAACCTACCTAACTCTGAGCGAATTGGGTAGGGTATTTTTTTTGTTTTTTCTGTTGATTGACTCACGCCTTCTCTTTTTGGCTTCTCAATATCTTTTTTTTCTTTGCTTTCTACCGTGGTATGAGCTTCAAAGACATCTTCATGCATCGCCTTCTTTATCATTTCCTCAGCAGTTTTTTCAAACTTACTATCTTCTTTCTCCTTTTCCATATCTTTTCTTATTGCCGTCATTTTAGCCTGATATTCTTCGGTACGTGATGTACCTGCTCCAGTAGGAGTTTCTGTTACTAGTAGTGCTTCAGTAAAAGGGTCCATTTTTTCCATAACTTAATTCTAACTTTTTTGTCAACACTAGGCAAATCTAACTGTGATTTTCGCTACTATTTTGTCCTTAAATGACATCTTTTTGTTATCCACATATTGATTGACTAATAAGGTGGTCATTATATACTTATATAGAAGACTAGCTGTGCTAGTTTTCGCCCTTATCTATAGATATTTAAGGGTAGAATATCTGAGTCGATGCTTCTTAGAAGATGGTCAGATATAATTACGATATTTAAATTTTAAATTCTGACTTATTTTAATTAACTCAACAAATTCTGGTGACCCAAGTAGTAGAAATAGGGCTCACAAGAGTAAAATATCCTTATTTTTCAAGCTTTTACCTATAAAGGCTTCTTTGGTATTACTTGGATTAGGATTGATATTTTCTTCTCCTGTGCCAGCTTCTGCTAGCTTCTTTTCATTTTTAGGTGATATTTTCGGGTTTTCTACTGAGAAACCAAGAGAGATAACAGGCGATAATCTACAAAATATACCTCTCCTTCAGGCCGCTCTAAATTCTGACCCTGCTCCCGCCAAAGGTGGAGGTGATATTACTATTGTTAACGGTAGCGCTCTTTTCTCTGACACGGGTCCTTATGGAAGTATGGCTGACATTGAAGATACCAAGCCTGAGAGTGGGCAGATTAGCCTTTATGTAGTAAGAGATGGCGACAGTTTGTCTCAGATTGCTAAAATGTTTGATGTTAGCATTAGCACTATTATATGGGCAAATGATATAAAGAGAGGTAGCTTGATCAATCCTGGGCAGACCCTCCTTATCTTGCCAGTTTCCGGAGTTAAATATACTGTAAAAAAGGGTGATACTATTAAAGGAATTGCGAAGAAGTTTAAGGGCGATATGGAGGAAATAATCCAATTTAATGGTCTTCCTGAAGGAGGCATACTTGCTTTAGGAAGTGAGATAGTGATACCTAATGGAGAAGACTCTTCTTATGTGCCGGCTTCTTCCGTGAAGACTGCTAGAGTAAGGGGAGCTAGTGGCCCTTCTTATGTTGGTTATTACTTAAAACCAGTAGAAAATGCGGTGAAGTCTCAGGGTCTACATGGTTATAATGCTGTTGACCTCGCGGCGCCAATCGGCACACCTATAGTAGCTTCAGCTGCGGGAGATGTGATAGTGAGTCGTTCATATGGTTGGAATGGAGGTTATGGTAAATATGTTGTCATAAGGCACCCTAATGGCACTCAGACTCTATATTCGCACCAAAGTAAGGTTATAGTCTCTACTGGTTGGCATGTGGTCCAAGGTCAGATAATAGGCTATGTTGGCTCTACTGGTAAATCTACTGGTCCTCACCTTCACTTTGAGGTCCGTGGTGCCAAGAATCCTTTCTAGTCTATCGCAGTAAATTAAGTATTAATCCCCTAGGTGTCACCTAGGGGATTT
>CAZLLR010000004.1:25493-32565 GCA_964560655.1 uncultured Candidatus Saccharibacteria bacterium
CTAGTCTATCGCAGTAAATTAAGTATTAATCCCCTAGGTGTCACCTAGGGGATTTCTTATATCTAGATGTTAAGCACTATATTGCTTTATTTAGATGTTTGTGTTAATTTTTGCTTAGTTAGTATTTTAAATAGATTAGATAGATAGCTCTTTAAACGAAAGGGGAGGAATAAGTTATGAGAGATATAGAGAGATTTGGAGGCGATTATTTTTGCTGGATTTGCAGAGAAGATCATGCTTCTTGCCAAGTGTGTACTCCTTGGCCGATACAGAAGGCTCAGATGGCTGTTAAAGTAGCTTTTAGATTTTTAAAGAAATTATCTATAAATAGAAAACAAAGAGAATATATATACGGATCTCTTTTAAACTCTGTTAAAGATTTAGGTCTCCCGAAAGACCCCATTAAGAAAGGGTGGAGAAGTTTAGATAATGATGAAAAAGGAGAATATTCTCCGAGTAATGATTCTTTAAAGAGAGTTTCAGTTTGGCTAGAGAAGATTAATGTTAAGGTAGAAGATATTCCTATGAAGGAAGACTTATATCGTGAATGGGGAGATATCTACGCTATATTAAAACGAGACCTCCTTTTGATTATAGAGGAAGAGAAACCTAATTTATCTTAGCCTATCCAAGGTCCACCTATGTTATGTAGGTGGACCTTTTTCTAATACTTATAAACACTCAATAGCTAAACTTTAAGAAGGGTTGATCCGTTGGGTTTTATGGGGCTATATATTCTGTTTTGGCCTGTATTGGAGAGCTTCGAAAATGTGGTTTTCTTGGATATCAGGCTCACCCTCTAGGTCAGCGATAGTTCGAGCTAACTTTATAACCTTATGATAGGCTCTGCCAGAGAGGTCTAGCTTAGTAGCGGCTTGGTTTAGAGTATTTTTTAGGGCTTCTGGGAGAGTGGCGAAGGCTTTGATCTCTTTCGTTGTCATATCGCTATTTGTCTTCATTTGAGTTTTCTTATCTTTTTGAGAAAATCTTTTTCGCTGAACTTCACGAGCTTTTTCCACTCGGTTTTTTATAGTAGTTGAAGTTTCAAGATTTGTAGAGTCGTCAGAGAGTTTTTCATGCTCTATCCTTGGCACGTCTATGCAGATATCTATCCTGTCTATGATAGGTCCGGAGATTTTTCTCCTATATCGCAGTAAGGCGCCCATACTGCAAATACACTCTTTGGAAGTACCGGCATTTCCGCAAGGGCAAGGGTTTGCTGCAGAGATAAGTATAAAATTCGCAGGGAATTTAACTGACCCTTTAGCTCGTGATATATTTATCACTTTATCCTCGAGGGGTTGCCTTAAAGACTCTATAACCCTTCTTTCAAATTCAGGAAATTCATCTAAGAAGAGAACCCCTCTGTGAGCAAGTGTCACCTCTCCAGGTTTAGGAAAATTACCTCCACCGACTAAAGAAACATAAGAAGACGTGTGGTGTGGAGAACGGAAAGGTCTCTCAAGAGCTATGTCGTCCTCTAGTGTGCCAACCACAGAGTGGATACCTGTAACTTCGAGTGTCTCGTCAAAAGAAAGGTCTGGCAATATACCGGAAAAGGCCTTAGCGAGCATTGTCTTTCCTGTGCCTGGTGGGCCTACCATGAGAATGTTGTGTCCTCCTGCGGCAGCTATCTCGAGGCCTCTTTTTGCAGTCTCTTGTCCTTTTACCTCGGAGAAGCAGATTGCCTGGCGACCTGTTTTCTTCAATGTTTTAAAATTAATTGACTCTTCTTGATTGATCTCAAATGGCCTATTCTGGTCTTCGCCTTCTTTAGAGTCAAGAGTTTCAGGCGGTGAAAGATGTAGGCTTAATTCTTTAAGGTTAGAACATCCAAATACCTTGATGCCCTTTATAAGGGCCGCTTCTCGGGCGTTAGCGTTTGGAAGGAATATCTCTTCGAAGCCAGATTCTTTTGCTTTCATGGCAAGGAAAAGGATCCCTTTTATAGGGCGTAATGTTCCGTCAAGTGCTACTTCACCAAGAAATAATTTCTTGGAAGGGTTAAAGGTTATCTGTTTTGATGCTAGAAGATAAGCTACAGCTATAGAGAGGTCGAAGATAGGTCCTTCTTTCCTTATATCAGCCGGAGCAAGAGAGACGATCACTTTCTGATTCTTCTTTTGAGGTGAGACAAAACCGCTATTTTTAATGGCGGCGCCAATTCTCTCTTTTGATTCTTCTACGGCTTTGTCCGGTAGTCCTACTAGGGAAAAAGAGTGAAGCCCTTGAGAAAGGTCTAATTCCACATCTATAATACGGGCGTCGAGCCCTATCGTCTGAGCGGCATGAACTTTAACTGACATAAGATTATGTGTGTATTTTGCAGGTTCTGGCTACAGGATTAGCCTCGAGACGGGCTTTATCCATAGGCTTACCGTCTTCTTCGCAATTACCATAAGTGCCGTCTTCTATCTTTTGTAGAGCGAGGTTAACATCTTTAAGGCGATTTTCAAGCTCTATCTCGACAGCAGCTCTATTTCCGGACTCCTCAAAGCTGTCTGCCAGCTCATTTTTGTCTGATTTAAGCAAGTTTAAATCAGCAGGTGTTGCTACCCAGTCTTTTGGGTTATTAGGGTTAATCTTTCCCACATGAGAAAGTTCACCTTCTAATACTTTTTTCTCTTCCTCTAATTTTTCTTTGAAGTGTTTATTATCAGTTATCATATTTTTATAGTATCAAGAACGATATTAAAAATCAATCCCGAAAAAAGAACATAAATTATCTATCAAATTAGAATCTAGATGAGGATAATCTACCTAAGATCTCTTCGAAACTGCTGGTACTTGAGGTTATAACAAGAGTTTTCTTGTCTAAGAAAGAATACAGAATGTTTATCTCGCCATTTTGACCATAGAGTATTCTCGTATCATTATTTTTTATTATTCTGTCTTGGAATACAGAGTCACCAGAGGTATCCTTGTTTGGCAATAAGGCTCTTAAATCGTCTTTCATCGTTTTCTCCCATTTAAGCATCAATGCAAATGTATTTTCATAAGAGCGAACCTTGAGAATTATAAACGGCTCATTTCTTTCCAGAGAATAAATGCCAAACATAAAATTACCTGTTAAGAATGTTGAAAATCCAAGAGGAGCATTGACAGAAGCCGCTTTAAGTAACTGGTCAGAATTTAACATAACATTGTTTTCATCCACGAAAATAAAATTAGTAAGACTTCCTATTGGAGTATCAGTCTGGATGACTTCTCTAATTATATTTCCTACTTCATTTTTGTCTTGAGTATTAAGATGTATAATCTTCTGCTCGTTTGGTATCACAATAGGTGTTGGTAATGCTTGTTGAGAAATTTCTTTATTTATTTGAGATTTTTTATTTCGTATTACGGTATAACCTAAAACACCAGCGCTTAGTATAATGAAGATTATCACTACGATGGTTATGATCATATTAGGCCAATTGCTATAAGTTGCCTGTATTTTTAAGCCACTTTTTTTAGCTTGCTTTCCTGCAATATCAACTAGCGACATTTTTTGTCGGTTGATATATTCTTGCATATCGCTTTTCATTGTTCGCAGGATTGGTTTTTTTGGTGAGCTTATGCCACTTTTACCTTTTTTCGATTTGTTAAGCAAGGGAACTTCTTTAGTATTTCCCGTGGTTATTTTTTCCGTTTCCTCTATCATTGTTTCTATTATACCCTACTTGTCCACTCGGGCTAGGCCTTGAACCTCCTTGTGAAGGTTTGACCCCTTTCTTCTCAGCGTAAAGAGGGTCAGCTAACTTTATAGACAGGTTTACTCTGCCCTTTTCATCAATCTCTTTTACTTCAACAGGCACAGTATCACCTATGTTTACAACGTCAGTTACTTTGTCGATTCTAAAGGGAGCAAGCTCTGACACATGGACCAATCCTTCTGTGTTGTGCCCAATCTCCACCATAGCACCGAAGTCAAAGAGCCTTGTCACTACTCCCTCAAAGCGTTCTCCAGCTTCATATTCTCTTGTGATATCTTCTACTATTTTCTTAGCTTTTTCTACGGCATCTTTTTTACCTGTGATAAATACACTACCATCTTGCTCTATATCAACTTCACTTCCAGTCTCTTCTATTATAGATTTGATCACTTTTCCTCCGGGGCCGATAACCTCACCAATCTTTGAAGGATTGATCATTATCTTTACAAGCTTAGGAGCTGTCTCTTTAGTGTCAGGTCTTGGGGTGGGGATTGCTTCTGTAATCTTCTCTAATATTTTCAACCTTGCTTTCTTAGCTCCTTCTAAGGCTTCAGCAAGTATCTTTGTAGGGATTCCTTCAATCTTTACGTCCATCTGGATTGCTGTCACACCCTCTTTTGTGCCGGCAACTTTGAAGTCCATATCTCCATGATGGTCTTCTGGGCCTTGGATATCAGTAAGTATCTTATACTCCTGTCCGCCCGAGGCGGATTTCGCTCCGCTCAACATTAAGCCCATAGCTATACCGGCGACAGGATTCTTAATAGGAACACCTGCATCCATCAAGGCTAGGGTTGAAGCGCATACTGAACCCATAGAAGTGGATCCGTTTGAAGCCATTGATTCAGATACGATACGGATAGTGTAAGGGAAATCGTCTTTACTCGGAAGCACCGCTTCAAGAGCTTTCTCTGCTAAGGCACCGTGTCCAGTGGACCTGCGGTTTATCCCGCCCATCCTTCCGGCACTACCCACTGAAAAAGGTGGAAAGTTGTAGTGGTGCATAAAGCGCTTCTCTGTCTGGACCTCCATCCCTTCTACTAGTTGTGTTTCCTTAGGTCCACCTAAGGTTAATACTGATAGGACATGAGTGCCACCGCGGAAGAATATACCAGCCCCATGAAGAAGATCTGATATTGCTCCAGCTTTAGCAAATAAGGGACGCACTTCATCCATTGCCCTGCCATCAGGTCTTCTGTTGGAAGAAATAGCTTCTTTATGAACAAAATGATCTATCTCTGCCTCAAAATAATCACCAGCGATAGTAACTTCTTCCGGTAATGCTTCTTTGACTATTTCTACCCAATCATCTTTAAGAGGATTTATCTCGCTAGTTATATTGCCGAAGATAACCTCTTCTAACTTCACAGCGATATGTTCCATAAAGAGTTTTTTCAGCTCTTCTGAGGGCTTCTTCTCTTCAACGACGGTCTTCTCTTTACCCATATCGTTTATTATCTGCTTTTGGAACTCTTCAATCTTTTTTAATTCCTTTTCTGCAAGGACAAAAGCTTCTTTAATCTTGTCTTCATGCACCTCTTTAGTGGCAGCTTCTATCATGTTTATCTTTCCTTCTTTACCACAGATTAAGATATCAAGCGGTGAGTCAACACGCTGTGGATAAGTAGGATTTATTACAAGCTTTCCTCCTTCTTCCCCTATTCTCACAGAAGAGACAGGTCCAGCCCATGGTGTCTCAGAAGTTGCAAGAGCTAGAGAGGCGGCAATAATTGAGGGTACATCGGGGTCGTTGTCTTCGTCTATGGCAAGGACCATTATCACCACTTGGATCTCATTTCTCATTGTATGGTTAAATAGAGGTCTTATCGTCCTGTCTATAGCTCTACCCGCAAGGATTGCTTCATCACTCGGTCTTCCCTCTCTCCTCATAAAACGGCCACCAAGTATCTGGCCGGCAGCATAAAAACGCTCTTCATAGTCAACTACTAGAGGGAAATAACCTATATCTTTTTCTTTCTTCGTCATCACAACTGTTGCAAGGACTGTTGTCTGACCGTATTTTACTATGACGGATCCACTTGCTTGGTCTGCGAGGTTAGAAAACTCGGCAACGAGCGTCCTACCTCCTATCTCCATAGAGTACTCTTTTGTATGCATAAGCTTGTCGCCTTGGGCTTCTGACTTCCAGATTTTAGAACATGAAAAAAATATTCCTGTTCTACCTATCTGACAACCGAAACCTTAAGCGAGTATTAATTTTAATTTACTTCTAATAAATTTAAATATAGCATGTTCGGGCCAAAACTCTAGGATTGACAAAATGAGCAGAAAGCGTATGATTATATATAGAAGACAACATAAGAGAATAATCAATTTTTAAAAATAACGACTTACGAAGTCGTTATTTTTTCATTAAGTATTTGCCTTTGTTTTCTGAAAGATCTACGAAGTCGTCGGTCGCTTCTCGTATCTGGGCTGAAGCTGATTTGCCGAAAGCGATAACCTCCACCTGAGTAGCAAAAGTGCTCTTAAGGTAGTTGATAAGAGGTGCGAAGTCTCCGTCACCTGAGATGATGACTACTGCGTCAAGGCGAGGAGCAAGGCGGATAGCATCTACAGCTATACCTACGTCCCAGTCAGCCTTCTTTGCTCCACCGTAGAAGATCTGGAGATCTTTAGTCTTAGTTTCTATTCCTAAGTTAGTAAGCGCTTCAAAGAAGCTCTTCTCTTCTCCGGACTCAGTGGTGATGACATAAGCAAGCGCCCTTATGAGCTGTCTGCCGGCAACAGCTGTCTTCATAACCTCACCAAAGTCTACTCTTGCTTTGTATAAATTTTTAGCACTATGATACAAGTTCTGAGTATCTATAAATACTCCTACTCGTTGATTTTTATGTTTTGCTACTGACATTTTTTAGATTATCTTAATAATTCCGTTTTGGCGAATTATTTCTTAAGATTTAATTTTTTTATTAGAGATTTGTATCGCTTCTCGTCTTTTTTAGAAAGGTAATTAAGAAGAGTCCTCCTGTCTGCAACCATCTGCAATAGCCCTTTCCTTGAATGATTGTCTTTCTTGTGCTTTTTTAGGTGAGTTGTTAGCTCTTTTATTTTTTCTGACAATACAGCAATCTGAATCTCCGGTGAGCCGGTATCAGTCTTGTGTACTTGGTGCTTTTTTATAATAAGTCGCTTCTTTTTGGTTAATAACATGATTTTATCAATTTAACATAAAATCCTTTAAAATGCAAGTCCGCACACTAAAAAACCTCCCTATTAAGGTTTTTTAGTGTGCGGACAAGCCCCAATAAATACAAAAAAAGTGTTGTAAATAAACAAAAAAACACCATTCTCCAACTGGAGAATGGTGTTTTTTTGTTTATTTTACGTTTTCAACTATTTTTTCAAACAAT
>CAZLLR010000005.1:0-32097 GCA_964560655.1 uncultured Candidatus Saccharibacteria bacterium
CTTCTGACCTGTTCCCTGCTGTGCAATTAGTGACAGAAGTACCAGATACGCCAGAGTCCCAATGAGTTATGGCAGACATAGCTATGTCAGTAGAGACTTGGATCCTTGCTTTGTTTAATATATCTCCAGCGTCTGAGTCATTACACAAGGCAGAGAAAGATGGTGTAGTGTCGGTAAGGTCTGTAGGGTTAGCCTGCCCAGATTGCGCTGTAATGTTATTAGTATAGAGAGTAGTAGGAGCTGTTGGTGCAGTATTTGTTGCATATGAATAATTGAGACTTACATCAGAAAGACTAGGAGTGGCAGCGCCACCCGAAGTAAAGAAAACTTTGTACTCTACCCACTGGTCATTTGATCCGTCTGTATGAGTAGAGTTTATCGTCTCGCCTCCTGCGTTTGTATAGTAATCCCCTGTTCCTGTTGGCCCAAGCCATGACGTCCATGTACCGGGCGAACCTGCGCTGTCTGGCGCAGTCCTGAGTTGAAATTTGATTACCTCTGTACTTGAAGTGGCGGTCTCTGTCCAAAGAAGGGAAGAGATAACATTGGTCGAATCTTCTGTGTCGTAAGCGGAAGAAGTTAGCTCAGCTGCCGAGAGATACAGTTCCTCTGCCCCAAAGGTAAGCCATGTACCGAGACCTGATTGATAGCGGGCAGCGGCCCAATCCGCAGAACGAGTTATACTAGAGATAGTATGCTCATCTATCGTACCTGTAGTTACGCGAGGGGTGCCGTCATCCCAGCCACTTATATGATAATTTGAAGCCCCTGGAGTCGTGGCTGGTATAGTTCCTACAAAAGACAGTGTTTTTTGAACTCCGTCCACATAAACTTTAAGCCTATTTGCGTTACCAGTTTGAGTACCATCGAAAACCATTACCATGTGATGTACTGCAATATCGTTCAACGCAACTAAGCCATACCCAGTTCCCGACGTTGATATAATCGCATAAAGATTGCCGTCTTCCCAAATATCTAATAGTATTCTATCACTATTGTTTATAAAATTCCCGACACCTAAAGACTTATTTGATGCATCTCTTTGACAGTATACTCAATAGTGAAATTAGATACGCCTGTAAGTTCAGAGACGACACCTAATGACAAGTCCAAAGTTGCCCCCGCAAAATGACGGGCCTTGTCAATCCTCCCAGTTATATCTGTAGATGCTAAATTCGTAGCTGGATAGTTACTCGTCGCATCATCATATGCTCCTTCAGCCTGGTCTTGATTTAAATGGTGAACTGCGACAAAGTTAGCATCCCATGTTCCAGGTGCATCATCTCCAGCAGAGGGATTAGCGCTGCCATAATATATATAAATATCTGTAGCTGCGCTTGAAGATAAAGTTGGAACCTTGACATGATACCAAGCATCATCTCCTACCGCATCATAAGACTCTACTTGAAACTTAAGTGGTGTCGTGCCGTCAGGTGAAGTAAAGCGAACATAAGAACCTACTCCATCTTCGTGTGCCCAAAAATTAGTATTAGAGGATGCGATATTAATAGCGGTAGGAAAGTCGGTTAGGTCTCCGCTTATGTGAGTCTGTGCTGCGATAGATATCTTTTGACGATATGAGTAGGTGGATCCACCTACTACAAAACCTGATTGTAATGCAAGTTCTGTCCCAGCCGTAAAAGAAGCAGTAGAGGTAGCACTATATTCTGCCCATCCAGTCTGATTACTTGTATGATTAGCCTTATTAGCCGTCGCTCCAGTCGCCCAACTCGTCTGAGTGAAGGTAAAATTACCCGCTTCTACATTTCTGGGGTTAGGTAGAAGAAAAACTCCAATAGTAATTTGAAATATTAAAAAAATAAGTAAAGAAATATTTATCCCCTCTCTTAAAATACCGTAAATCCGACGATATTTTACTGGATATATTTTCTTAAAAATAACTTTTTTTATACTTGAATTTGTATTATCTAATGACTTCATATTTATACTCTTTATTATAAAATATAGCGCGAAATAATACTATATGTTAAGTTTATAATTATAATGACAGAAACTTATCACATAATAACTTTCGGCTGCCAGTCTAATCTGGCCGACTCTGAAAGGATAGCTAGTGTCCTTGAGGATGCGGGACTTAAAGCTGTAAACAGCAAAGAAAATACTGATATCTTAATATTTAACACTTGCTCAATCCGCCAAAAAGCCGAAGACAGAATCTTCGGATATAAGAGAGAAATAGAAAAATTAAGAATAAGCAAGAAAAAATTAAAAATCGTCCTTACTGGTTGCATGATGCATTATGCTGATAAAGAACTTAAACGGCGTTTACCCTTTATAGATATATTCATAGATATAAAAGATATATCCAATCTCCCAAAACTATTAAAATTAAAAACTGTTAGACATCCGATGTCTAACAGAGAGAAAGAAGATTATCTTTCTATTGAGCCAAAATATACCTCTAAGTTTTCTGCTAATATCCCCATATCATACGGTTGTAACAATTTCTGTACTTATTGCATCGTCCCCTATTCTAGGAATAGGGAGTACTCAAGATCAGCCAAAGATATTATAAAAGAGGCAAAGAAATTAGTTAAAAAAGGGTATAAAGAGATCTGGTTCTTAGGACAAAATGTAAATTCTTACGATGATAATGACTTCAAGTTTCCTAATCTCTTAAGGCAAGTAAATGATATCCCTGGTGACTTCTGGATACGATTTACTTCCCCTCACCCGAAAGACTTCTCAAGTGAACTGATAAAAGCGATGAAAGAGTCAGAAAAATTCGCTCATTATATAAATCTCCCTGCCCAATCAGGAGATAATAAGATTCTAAAGAAGATGAACAGACCATATACTGCGGGTCACTATAAAAAGCTTGTAGGAAAAATAAGAAAAGCTATCCCCGATATATCACTCTCTACTGATATCATCGTAGGTTTCCCCGGAGAAACAAAATATCAATTTAAAAATACTGAAAATCTTTTTAAAGAAATAGGGTTTGATATGGCTTTTCTCTCTGAATATTCACCCCGACCAGGCACAGCAGCTACGATAGTGATGAAAGACGATGTACCACATAAAGAAAAAGAAAATCGGAAAAATAAACTTAATGACATACTTACAAAAACTGCGCTTAAAAATAATAAAAAACTAAAAGGAAAGATTGTTCGTGTACTGATAGACGGAAAAGATAAAAACGACTTTCAAGGGAGAACTTCTGGAAATAAACTCGTAAGCATAAAACCATCTGTAAAAATTAAGATTGGAGAATTTAAAGATATATTAATAACCGAAATAGGACCATGGAAGCTACAAGGAAAAGTAAAATAATAGTCATACTTGGATCTACTGCTGTAGGCAAAAGTGATTTTGCTGTAGAAGTCGCCAGGCAAGTCAAAGGAGAAGTAGTATCAGCAGACTCTCGACAGGTCTATACTGGACTAGATATTGGTACAGGAAAAATCACAAAAAAAGAAATGCGCGGAATACCCCATCATCTTATCGATGTAATAAATCCTAAAAAGACTTTCACTGTAGCTCAATATAAGAAACTAGCCGATAACTTAATAAAAGATATTTTAAAAAGAGGTAAAACTCCTATCATTGTAGGGGGTACCGGTTTGTATATACAGACCGTAGTTGATAATATCTCTATCCCAAAAGTACCACCCAATGCAAAGTTAAGAAAAACTCTTGAAAAAAAATCAACCGAGGAGCTTTTTAACACATTAAAAAATCTCGACCCAAGACGAGCAAAAGAGATAGACGAACATAATCCTCGTAGGCTTATCCGAGCAATTGAAATAGTAAAAACTCTTGGTAAAGTTCCTAAGTTAAGATTAAAGCCTAACGTTAATTATAAATTTTTACAAATCGGATTAAAGTTAGATAGTGAAAAATTAAAAATACGAATTGAAAAAAGAATTAAAAAAATGATCAAATCTGGTTTATTAAGAGAAGTTGTAGGGATACGTAAACTTGGACTAAGCTGGGAAAAAATCTACGAATTAGGCTTTGAGTATAGATACCCCGCTGACTTTATACGAGAAAAGATTGACAAGCAAGAGATGCTTGAGAAAATGCTCGTAGAAAATTATAAATACGCTAAACGCCAGATGACTTGGTTTAAGAAAGATAAGAGGATAAAATGGTTTATCGCTGAACAAAAAGGATTAAGAGAAACTAAAAAAATAATTAAAGACTTTCTTCTTGATGATTAGTAGCCTCTATCACCTTTGGTTTCATAGTTGGGAAAAGGATAACTTCTTTTATATTTTTAGTGTCAGTAAGAAGCATCACTAGTCTGTCTATACCGACACCCACACCTCCAGCAGGAGGCATACCATACTCCATCGCCTCAAGATAGCCTTCGTCACTTGGAGAAACTTCAGCTTCTCCCTCTCCCCTCTTCTTATCTTGTTCTAAGAATCTTTCTTTCTGATCAAAAGGATCGTTAAGCTCTGAAAATGCATTTACCATCTCAATGCCACCTACAACTAACTGAAATCGGTCTATGAATAAAGGGTTATCATCCTTTCTTTTAGCAAAAGGAGAAAACTCAGCAGGATAATCGATGATAAATGTAGGTTGGATAAGTTTGGGCCGACATATCTTCTTATAGATGTTATCTATAATTTTTTCTTTTGCTTCGTGTCCTTCTATATTTATGCCAAATTGCTTTGCTTTAAGTACTATATCATCTCGACTTAAATCCCCAGGATTTGTCATTAACGTATACTTCTTTAATAAGTCAAAATAAGATATTACTCTAAATTTCTTTGAAAAATCTATTTTATTACCGTTATATTCAATCGATGACTTCTTAAATATATTTTTAGTAAGAGATTTAAACATCTTTTCGATAAAGATACGCTGAGACTGAGCATCAGAATACGCCTCATAAAATTCAAGCATAGTAAACTCAGGATTATGAGTAGGGGATATACCTTCATTTCTAAAATTTCTTCCAATCTCATAGACTCTAGAAAAACCACCTACCAACAACTTCTTAAGATAAAGTTCCGGGGCTATTCTTAAATATAAATCTATATCAAGTGAATTATGGTGAGTTGTAAAAGGTTCAGCTGTCGCTCCTCCAG
Organism: uncultured Candidatus Saccharibacteria bacterium; assembly: GCA_964560655.1. Classification (GTDB taxonomy): domain Bacteria; phylum Patescibacteriota; class Minisyncoccia. The sequence goes on from CAZLLR010000005.1 coordinate 5,064, forward strand.
CTAAGGGCTGAAGGATAGGCGTTTCAACCTCTAAATAATTTTCTTTATCTAAAAAACTTCTTATCTCTGAGATAATTTTTGAACGAATGATAAAACGATTCCTAACATCAGAAGACATCAAAAGGTCAAGGTATCTCTTCCTAAAACGTTCTTCTACATCTGATAGGCCATGCCATTTATCAGGGAGTGGTCTTACTGATTTAGCTAACATCTTCCATTCTAAAACTTTTAAGGTTTTTTCATTTTTCCTTGTCTTAAAAAGATTTCCTCTCAGCTCTACAAAATCTCCGATATCTACAGTACTAACAAAAAGTTTATAGGTGCCCTCCCCCACTTCATCTTTCTTAAGATAAGCTTGCATCCTTATTCCTTCATCTAAGAAGTCTATAAAAGTTGACCCACCGTGTCCACGGATAGTCATAATCCTGCCTGCCATAAAAAATGGCTTCTTTCTCTTAGAGAGCTTAGAAAAATCATCAATAACCTCTCCTGTTGAGTAATCCTTTTTTGCTTCTATAGGATAAGGGTTTATACCATCATCTTTAAGCAAGTTTAATTTTTTAATCCTTTCATTTCTTATTTCTTCAAATGAACTCATAAAAATAATTCTATCATAATTTATGAATATACCAAAGAAAAATACCATCGTTTAAAGGAGAACGAGTTTATTGCAAAATTCACATAGTAATCTAAAATGACGGCTTATTAATCCTTTAATTTAAATATTCTGGTCGATTTTCTAATATCCACTCCATGGCTTGTCTTGCAATATAAAGACCCCCAATAGTGTTATCTCTATCTCCTTTCTCCATAACAAACGCAAAGGATATCTTAGGGTCGTCATACGGAGTAAAACCAACAACCCATGAATTTACGTATTTAGAACCTATCTCTGCTGTTCCAGTCTTTGCTGCAATCTTAACACCATATATATTTAAACCTTTTGCAGTTCCATCTGTTACAGCGAGCCTCATCCCTTCTTTAGCCACTTTAAAATACTCTGCTGGAATATTAAGTTTTTCAATATCAGAAAATCTATCTATCTCAATATTTTCACAAGCACCTTCACATTTCTTTATCAAGTGAGGCTTCAAAAAAATACCGTCCTTAGCTATAGTTGAAACCATTTTTAGCATTTGAACAACTGTCACCTGAAAGTCACCTTGCCCTATAGAAGCATTGTAAGTATCTCCTATACGCCAAATATTGTCTCCTTCTGGCGAGTTATTTTTTTTTTCTTCAGGACTAGGAATCAAACCTATACTTTCGTCGTCAAGATCTATCCCTGTCTTTTTACCTAAGCCAAATATTTTCGAATATTCTTCTATCTTTTTGATACCTAAGCCTTTCATCCCTTCAAAACCTCCTCCAACTTCATAAAAATAGACATTTGAAGACACAGCCAAAGCTCTCCGCATGTCAACAAATCCATGTGCCTTCCAATCAGGGAAAACTGACCTTTTGTCAGGAAAAAATGGATTGGGAATTGAAATTGAGCCTGAACTAAAAATTTCTTTCTTAGGGTCTATAATCTTCTCATTTAAAGCAGCTACCGCCATAATCAACTTCATAATAGACCCTGGAGTATATATCCCAGAAATTGCTCTATTTACAAAGAGATTTCTTTTGTCAGTAAGATAAGAATTAATTTTTTCCTTAGGTTCACCATTTGATAATACCTCCGAGTCATATTCTGGAAAACTTACAATAGCTAATACCTCTCCCGAACTTAGATCCATAAACATACCCGCCCCACCAGTGAAACCCTTCTCCATAGATAAACTTTCTATGTATCTATATATTTCACTCTGTAAATCAGCGTCTATTGAAAGATATATATTACTTCCATCAACTGGGAGTTTTTGGACACTCTCTGATTTTATATTATTATGAGCATCCGTCTCAACCAACCTTAATCCAGCCTCTCCACTTAAAACTTCATTATAAACTTTCTCAATCCCCGCCTTACCTATCATCTCTTTAGAATAAAGCTTTTCTATGTCATCAGTATCTTCTTTGTTAGGGTAACCTATGTAACCAACGATATGAGAAAGTCCTACTCCTTGATACCTTCTAGAGTCTATATCATTCCAAGAGAGCTTCTTACCAAACCTATCATAGATGACCCCCCTATTAGAAAAAAGTCTAATCGATCGCAATCTATTATTCTCACTTAGTATTGAAAATGCTTCACCCTTAGAGACCTCTACAGACCAAAGCCTTATCATAAATAAAAACTCTATAACTACAAAAAATATAATAAAAAAAAGAAACACCTTTTTGTTTATAGATTTTTCTATCCTTCCTTCAAGTTGACCTACTTCAAATTGGGGAATATTTTTTGAATCAAGAAAGATTTCATCAGGTTCTATCTCAAAATTTTTATTTGCTAAAGACGAATTGCCAAACCTTAAGAAAGATTGTTTTTTTCTGCGCCCTAAATATTTTCTTTTTATTGGCATATCAATTAGTTATAGAAAGATAAATATTTTTTAAACTTATTTACTATTAAAATAGTTACTAAAAAAAATAAAGTAAAAATCCAATTATTCAAGCCTCCTAAAAAGGCTAAATCTAATGGTCCAATAATTGAGTCTATAAAAATACCGAAGACAATTGCCTCCCAAAAATGAGGAAAAATAAAAGTAAAAAATATAATTAAGATTATGGGGAGCCACCACCATGGTGATATAAATATACCTAACAAGAGTATTATATCAAAAATGATTCGAATCAACATCTTCCTATTTTAACAGATTATCTCTTAAAAAAGAAAAAAGCCACAAATGGGGCAACAAGCCACCAGAAAAATGACCCCCTAGAAGAAAATAAGTATTTTGAAATGTCTGAAAATTCATAGATAAAATCTACTTTAAAAAACTGTAGTAGGAAACTAGCAATGAGCCCTACACCTAAAATGGAAAATAAGATTGCTTCATACCACTTAGATTTAGTGCGACTGCTCTCTGGTACACCTATTTTGATCAATAAAATATTAAAGATAACGACGAATATAAAAAAGATAAAAAATCTATACAATAAAAACTCTAAAGAACCAATACTATCTATAAGAGTAAACTTAGAATAAGGAAAATTTATAAAAATAAAAATAGCTAAGTACATAGAGATAAAAAAAGCTATAATATTCCCTTTTTTGACAGACATCGAATAGAATAACAAAGAAACGAAAAGAAAAACATATAACAATACCTCCCAAGAAGGATTTGTCAAAATAGAATCTAATTGAGCTAAAAGTGGCATGTTTATTTTATTATATTATATTCCTTCTTTCTGTAAATCTTCTATAAGAGATTTTGCTTTTCTAGAAAGATTCTTCGGTGTCTTGACAATAACTTTTATCAAAAGGTCTCCCCTCTTCTTGTTATCAAAAAAAACTCCATAACCACGCACCCGTAAGACTTCTCCCGAATCAATCCCCTTTGGAATATTTACCTTTATAAGACCATCTAAGGTTTTTACCTCTCGCTTTACACCAATAACTGCTTCTGAGAATTTAACATCAAGAGTCATCAATAAATTATTTCTTTCTCTTGTAAATATATTGTGAGGCAATACATGCACTTTAACATAAAGATCCCCTGAAACTCCATGCGAAGCAGCTTCACCTGCACCAGTAAGTTTTATCATCTCTCCATTTTGTATACCTTTAGGGACACCTATGGAGATCTCTTCACTCTTCTTTAATATTCCACTTCCACCACAAGAAGAGCATTTTTTCTCTGGTACTTTTCCTTTTCCAAGACAATCATCGCATTCTTTTACACTTGCAAAAGTCCCGAAAACTGAACGTTTAGTTTCTCTCACTTTTCCTTCTCCTCTACAGCTAGGGCATTCTTTTACCTTAGAACCTGCTTCACCACCTTCACCATGGCACTTATCACAGGTAGCGAGTTTACTTATAAGCACCTTACGATCCACACCAAAGATTGATTCTTCAAAAGCAATTTCTAGGTCTATTGATATGTCACGACCACGTCGTGACCTCCTGCCGCCTCCACCCCCAGCATTAAAACCGCTAAATATATCTTCAAAAATATCACCAAAGTCAAAACCGGCACCGTTACCTTGAGAGGAAAAACCGCTAAAATCAAAACCTTCAAAGCCGGTGGCCCCACTTGGACCACCACCTGCACCATCAAAAACCCGCCCATATCTATCGTATTCAGAACGTTTTTTATCGTCTACTAATACTTGGTAAGCCTCATTAGCCTCCTTAAATGCAGCTTCATTACCACCCTTCTTGTCAGGATGGTGCTTGTGAGCAAGTTTTCTAAATGCCTTTTTAATTTCTTCTTTAGAGGCGCTTTTAGTTACACCGAGAATATCATAATAATTCTTCATACTAAATAAAAGGCCGTAACCTTATAGATATTTTATATATTTTACTCTTTTTTGTCACTCTCGCTTGGATTCGTTTTACCATCATCTACTTCAGCGTCACGGGTATTTTCTTCACCTGAAGAGGGGCTTCCTTCTTGTCCTTTTTCTGCTTCAGCAGACTTATACATAATCTCGCCTATTTTTTGAATCTCTACAGACACCTCTTCAGTAGCTTTTTTAATTTCTTCAAGCTTATCGCTATCTTTAACGCTATTTAGATTAGTGATTTTTTCTTCTATTGATTTCTTAACATCTTCTGATATCTTATCACCGGCGTCTTTAACAGCTCTTTCTGCCGTATGCACTAAAGCATTCGCATTATTTTTAACATCTATAATTTCTTTTTTCTTTTCATCTTCTTCTCTATGCAAATCAGCATCTTTTTTCATCTTTTCTACTTCTTCATCAGATAACCCACCTGAAGCTTCTACCCTGACAGACTGCTCTTTACCACTTGCCTTATCACGAGCCTTAACATCAAGTATACCATTTGCGTCTATATCTAGGGAAACCTCTACTTGAGGAATACCCCTAGGTGAAGGGGGAATACCGTCTAATATAAAACGGCCTAGCGATTTATTGTCTTGTGTCATCTGCCTCTCACCTTGAAGAATATGGATCTCTACTGACGTCTGATTGTCAACTGCAGTTGAAAAAGTCTGTGACTTTGAAGTTGGGATCGTAGTATTTTTCTCAATAATTTTTGTCGATACACCGCCAAGCGTCTCTATCCCTAAGGAAAGAGGAATAACATCAAGTAAAAGGACATCTTTTACATCTCCTTGGAGAATACCGGCTTGGATAGCCGCGCCAGCTGCTACTACTTCATCTGGATTTATTGATCTGTTTGGCTCTTTACCAAATAGCTTTTTAACTGACTCTATAATTATAGGCATTCTAGTTTGTCCACCGACTAATACTACTTCGTTTATATCTTCTATTTTAAAACCAGAAGCTTCAACCGCTCTTTTACTTATAGAAATTGATCTCTCTATATATTCAGAAGCCAACTCTTCAAGCTTAGCTCTGCTAATCTTTATTAGTAAATGCTTAGGGCCACTTGCATCAGAAGTTATGAAGGGTATATTAACCTCCGATTCAAGAGTAGAAGATAACTCATGCTTTGCTTTTTCAGCAGCTTCTTTAAGGCGCTGTAATGGTAAAACATCATCTCTTATGTCTATGCCTGATTCTTTTTTAAATTCATCCGCTATCCAATTTACAATCTTCAAATCAATATCTTCTCCACCCATGTGGCTATCACCATCGGTTGACTTGACCTCTATTACATCGTCGCCTATTTCCAATATAGAAATATCGAAAGTTCCACCACCAAAATCAAAGACAGCGATTTTTTCATCTTTTTTCTTATTAAATCCATAAGCTAAAGCTGCGGCGGTAGGCTCGTTTATAATTCTTTTAACTTTAAACCCGGCAATCTCACCAGCATCTTTAGTAGCCTTTCTTTGTGAATCATTAAAATACGCCGGTACAGTAATAATAACCTCCTCTACCTTTTCTCCTAATTTAGTTTGAGCGTCCTGTTTTAATTTCTGGAGAATCATCGCTGATATTTCTTCTGGCCGAGAGCTCTTATCGGCCATTTTTATCTTAATACTGCCATCAGAAGACTCTTCTATTTTATAAGGAATAACACCTCTATCTTTCTGTATCTCTGGGTCAGAAAACTTATGACCCACAAGCCTTTTAACTCCAGATATTGTATTCTCTGGGTTAGTGACTGCTTGGCGCTTAGCAAGAAGGCCTACTAAACGATCTCCTGTTTTACTTATAGCCACTATGGAAGGCGTAGTCCTATTACCCTCTGCATTCTCAAGGATTTTTGGCTCACCTCCTTCCATAACAGCCATGGCTGAATTAGTTGTTCCTAAATCTATACCTAAAATTTTTGTCATAATAATTTTAATTAACCCTTATAAATTCCTATTTTTACCTGAGAAGGTCTTGCAACTTTTCCATTTAATTTGTATCCCCGCTGTAACTCCTCTAAAATAATATGATCTTTTTCCTTGATATCAACCTCTATGCTCCCTATTGTTCTATGTTCTTCTGGGTTAAATTTTCTACCCTCTGTCTCTATAATGCTAAGACCGTTAGACTCTAAGATACTTATTAGTTGAGCATATATGTGTTCAACTCCTTGACGCCAGCCACTAGGAAGTCCTTCCCAGGCGTCTTTATTGGCAAAAGCCATTTCAAAATTATCAGTAACTGTTAGGAATTCAAGTAAGATACCTTCCTTAGACATTGCCTCTATATGTTTTCTATTTTCAATCTCTTCTTTTCTAAAATTTACAAAATCTGCTTTAGCTCTTTGCCAGCCATCTAGATACCCTTGTTTTTCCTTCTCACATTCCTTCAACTTAATACGGAGTTTTTTCACAATATCCAAAGCGGTAATATTTTCATCTTCGATGATAATATCTTCAATTATATTTTCATTTTTTTTATCTTTTCCCATATTTATTATTTTCTATAATACCAACAGTAAATATAAAAACAATAATCACGACAAATTGTAAACGATAGAAGGTCCTTAAGATAAATTTTACTATAAATAATAGATTATCGTTTACTCCACTGAGCGGACTTCCTTGCTTTTTTAAGTCCAAATTTACGTCTTTCTTTTGCCCTAGGGTCACGCTTTAGAAAAGTAGCTTTTTTTAACCTTTTTCTAAACTCAATATTAAATTCAACTAAAGCTCGTGCTAGTGCATGCCTTAAAGCTTCTGCTTGCCCATGGATACCTCCTCCTTTAATTTTTGCTGTAACTTTAAAACGATCATCCGCTTTCATTATTTCCAACGAACTCATAGCCGTTTTTTGAAGTCTATCCGTAGGAAAATACTCCTTCAAGCTCTTACCGTTTATAATAACCTCTGATTTATCTTTTCCTTTATTAAAGAGACGAACTCTTGCCACAGCAGTTTTTCTTCTCCCCACGGACTCATAATAAGTACCTTTAGGAATCTCTTTAGGTTTAGCCTCAATAATATCGTCTGTTTTTTCTACTACTTTATCATTCAATTTTACCTCAACGATATCATCTGTTTTTTCCTTCTCTTGGCGAGGCTCGCTTTTAGCGACAGTTGTTTTTTCTGTAGGCATATTAATCTTTTATATTTAAATTTTTCATCATCAATTTGTTTAATCTATTTTTAGGCAACATATTTTTGACAGCTCTTTTTAAAGCCTCACCCATACCTAATCTACCGGAAAGCTTCTCCAGAGTTTCAAATTTCTGAGAACCTGGATACCCAGAATAACTAACATATTTCTTTTGTTTCATTTTGCTTAATGGTGTATTTACAGAAGACACGTTTAATACAGTCACCTTTACATTAGCAACTTCATTAGCTTTGTAGTCAGGTGTCGTCTTTCCATTAAGGATCTTAGCTGCCTCTGAGGCAACTCTACCTAAAGCCCTACCTTTTGCGTCAATTGTATATTCTTTTTCCATATTTAATTAAACAAATTCTATAATTGCCATAGGGCTTGCATCTCCCTTACGATTTCCTAACTTTATAATACGTGTATATCCACCATTTCTTTCTTTATATTTTGGTGCAATATCATCAAAAAGCTTTTTTGTTCTATCTTCTCCAATTTCAGCAATAATAAGCCTACGATCAGAGAGTCTTCCTGTTCTCGCTTTTGTAACCATTTTTTCTACAATAGGTCTTATTTCTTTAGCCTTAGCTTCTGTCGTTTTAATCTTTTCATGCTCAATAAAATTCTTAGCCAAAGAACGTATCAGTGCTTTTCTCTGACTTCTAACCCTACCAAATTTTCGTCCTTTTTTTAAATGGTTCATATTTCTATTATTCTTTCAATGTAAGCCCTAAATTACCTAAAGCGCGCCTGATTTCTTGGACACCTTTTTTTCCTAGATTATTGATGGAGAGAAGATCTTCTTCTTTCTTTCTAGCTAACCCCCCCACAGTCCTAATACTTGCCTCCGAAAGGGACTTTAGCGTCCTTGAAGATAGATTAAGATCCTCTATTCTTGTCTTAAGGTAGTCTTCTTCTGTAGTATTAGAAACTTCTTCCACTTCCTCTTTAACAGGCATCTCTTTCATTATCTCTTCTGTAGAATGCTCTTCTTCAAAGCCAATGATTGATTTTAGTTGTTTAACCAATATCTCTATAGACCTCTCAAGAGATTCACGAGGTGAGATAGTTCCATCAGTTTCTATAACAAAACGAAGTCTATTATAGTCGGTCCTGTCACCGACACGCATATTCTCCACTTCATAATTAACTCTTCTTATGGGGGTAAAAGCGGCATCAAGGATAATTGTCCCCACTTCAACTTTATCTTTCCTCAATACCTCTCTTGGAATATAACCTAAACCTTTCTCAATAGTCAATTCCACTTCAAACTTTGTGTTCTTATCTGTAAGAGTGGCAATATGCACATCCTTACTTATAACCTCAAGCTGACCTGACACTTTAATATCAGCAGCTGTCACATCTTTTACTCCACTTACAGATATAGTGGCTTTCTGGGGCTCATCAGTAAGCACTTTAAACTTTACTTGTCTTAGGTTCAGTAAGATCATTATAACATCTTCTTTTACACCAGGGAGAACTGAAAACTCATGTGGTGCGCCTTCTATCCTGACGGCCGTAATAGCGCTACCAGGTAACGAGGAGAGGATAGCTCTCCTTAAAGAGTTTCCTAAAGTATGTCCATAGCCGGAATAAAGACCGTCTATTTCATAAATACCTTTTGTCGCTTCCTCGGAAACGATTCTTGGCTTCGATGGTAAAATTATTGAGTAGTCCATATTATTGTTATTATTTATAAAAAATTAACGCGAATAAAGTTCAATAATGGAATTAAAATTAAATCTAGTATCATCTGATGTGGCTTCACTAATGATAGTTGCTTCCTTTTTGTCTTTATCAAGAGAAATCCAAGTCGGTGCTTCAAATTTTTGCCATCTTTCACTTAAATCTGCGACGGGGCCCTTATTAACACTTCCTGCTCTAATGCCTATCTTATCTCCTATTCTCACTCTATACGATGGAATATTATTTCGTCTGCCATTTATTGTTATGTGTCCGTGGGAGACAAACTGTCTTGAGCTAACTCTGTTTGGAGTAAAACCAAGCCTGTAAATAACATTATCAAGTCGAGATTCAAGCAATTTTACTAATTCCATTGAAGCTATACCTTTTTTATTTGAGGCTTCTTTAACATAGTTGCTAAATTGACGCTCTCTCAAACCATAAGAAAATTTTACCACTTGTTTATCTCTTAATTGTATACCATATTCAGAAGATCCTCTTCTCCCTTTTCTTTTACCACCACTCTTACCTAAAGCACCCGGGGTATAAGGCTTAGTAACCATCGCGCATTTAGGAGTAGCACATCTCTCTCCCTTAAGAAAAAGTTTTGCCTGAGCCCTTCTACAAGTTTTACAATTTGAATTTTCCATATATAAAATAATTATACTCTTCTTGGTTTTTTAGCCTTAGGGCCGTTATGTGGGACTGGTGTCGTATCTAATATTGAATTTATTTCAATCCCTCTTGTGGAAAAAGTCCTTATAGCAGAATCTCTGCCAGCTCCAACTCCCTTTACCACGACATCAGCTTCTTTCATACCTATTAAAGAAGCCTTATCGGCAACAACCTCAGCGACTTTAGCAGCAGCATATGGTGTCCCCTTTTTTGCCCCCTTAAATCCTAAAGCGCCACTTGAAGACCATATCAATACCCCTCCATTATCGTCAGAGACTGATACTAGGGTGTTATTATAAGTTGATAAAATATTAATTACTCCTCTTGTAATCTTTTTCTTAGGGATACGAGACATAGCCCTGGCTTTGAGTCCATGGTCCATAGTCCCTCCTTTTTTTTTAATTATACGTTTTTTACCCATATTAATTATTATTTTTTACCAACTTTTGATCTTCCTGAGCCCATAGTCCTTCTTACATTACCTCTTTTTGTCCTTGAATTAGTCTTAGTTCTTTGTCCTCTAACCGGTAATGCCTTTGAATGCCTTATGCCTCTGTAAGACTGTATATCTTTAAGTCTTTTTATATTACCGGCGACTTCCCTTCTTAAATCTCCCTCTGATACATAATTCTCGGCAAGCCCTCTAATTTTCTTCTCTTCTTCCGAAGTAAGGTCACTAGCAACCTTATCTTTTGGGACACTAGCTTCTTCCAAAATCTTATTAGCTCTAAAATAACCAATGCCATAAATAGCGGTAAGGGCTATCTCTAAGTGTTTTTTTTCTGGAATATTTACACCTTTTATTCTCATATATTTATTGATCTTTATTCTTTATCCCTGGCGTTGTTTATGTTTAGGATTTTTTTTACAAATAATATATACCCTGCCTTTTCGTTTTGTCATTTTGCAGTCTTTGCATATTTTTTTTGTTGCAGTGCGAATTTTCATAATAAAAAATAATATATATCTTATAGATATATTAACTTGTCTTAAAATCTTTTTCTAATTCTTCCTTTTGTGTCTGTTGTTGGTGAGTTCATCTCTATACCGACACTATCACCTACTAAAACTTTAATACGGTGTATCCGCATTTTACCCGAGAGGTAAGCTATTATCTCCCTATCGTCTTCAAGACGAATACGAAACGTAGCATTTGGCAAAGCCTCTATAGCTATCCCTCGGACCAATTGATCTTGTCCTTTAATTTCTCTCATTTAATTACAATAGCCTATAATATATCAGACAATACCTATATTAGTCAAGTGTCTCATCACAATACAACTCTATATAGACACCAATGCCAGCATATAGTATCTAATAAGAAAAGATATGAGCACTACATACCAACAGGGAAGAACTGGATATGGCTTATAGTAAGGATATAATTAATTTTTCAAAATTTCCTCATATTTTATCCTAGAATCATCTTTTGGAGAAATACGCCACCAAGAAGGGTGGAAAGTGATTTCCGCTTTTTCTATAGGGTAGTTTTTGAAAAATAATTCCGCTTTATTTTTTCCTCTTTCCAAGAAGTCTTTCTTTAAGTTTACCTCGTTTATATTCCATATAAAATGCCCCTTGCCGTTAACATTAAAAATTATCTTATTATTATCTTTGTTCCTTTCAGTTAAGGTAACTGCTAGGTCCTCTAGGTTTAAGATTCTTACCGGCGCGTCATCTTCTATGTACTTAGACACAAGAGTATCTGATAGATCAGCCTCCCTTATAAGGAAAGCCTTCATTACTCCCTTCTCCTTGAGAGTGAAATTTTCTACTTCATCTCCTGCATTAGGGTTATCACCACTTGAGACAAAGTCTAACATAGTCAAATCTTTATAATATAAAAATCCGTTTGGGATACTCATTTCAGTTTTTTTAATTAAGGCATCTTTTATTTCAGCTCTTAACTCTTCTCTCGTAGAGGAAATATTATCACCCGTGACGACATTAAGTGTTCCCACAAAGCCTCCTTTCATATCAGTACTTGACCTTGCGTAAAACTTCTCATATCTTGCGTCACCCTTAAACCCAGGTATGTTAAAATCGCTAAGCCCTATATTATATTCTTCCCCATATTTATCGGCATATACTGTCACCTCTATAGAACTAGGGACAATACCTCCATTTACAATCTTAGCACCTGGTACTACCACCTGGTTGTCTATCCTATAGATTTTTCCATCAGGTGTTGAAAAACGAGTTCTCCTAACAAGTGTCTGCGGGGCAGAACTATAAGCATTGTAGACGATTATTTGCCCACTCGCTTTTCTTTCTAAATCTTTCAATCCTGTAGACTTAGCTAGCTTTTCTCCTTCTTCGCTTACTTCCATGAGTTCAAAATATATATTCTGCTTATCTGAGATTGGCCCTACATAAGCCTCTAAGCTGGTATCTAAGTTTATAAAATCTTGCCGTGGAGTAACCATAAGCGTAACCCACGAAAAACTCTTTAACACAAAGACAAAGGCGAATATAAAGAACAAGGCAATAGCCAGTTTATATATCAATTTAAATTTTGGAAAAGAAGATTTTATCTTTTCTTTTGGCGTCTTTTGCCTGTATTTATCAAGATAATTATGTTCCTTCACTTCATGATCTATAACCTTTTTTTCAACGACAGGTTGTATATGCGGAGTCGACTTAGTTTTCTTCTTTATTATTTTTTTCTCCGCTCTTTTTCGAGGTTTCCCTTTCCTCACTATCATGTCTTGCATTATTTTTTTTGCCATATTGATTATTATTTAGATCTTATTATAAAAATTTTTCTGCAAAGATTGCTTCTAAACTAAGAAAGATATCTTTCTTCTCCTTAAAACTAGACGAAAGCTTAAAAGACTTATTCAAAGATTCTACTGATATCTCTTTCCTGTCAAAAGGCTTTCCGAGTATGGTAAACTGGGCGAAAAAATCGTCATTCACGGAACTGGAAAATTCCTCGATTATCTTATCATCTCCCATTAAAAATAAATTTTGTGGCAAAGGAGATATCTCCGCTATCTCCCCTATCGCCTTCTTAAAGAAATCAGACCATTCATCTTTTGCCTCACTCATCGCTTTTGAAATCTTCTTTGTGGCGCTTTCCTCAGAGTGTCCTTTTTCTAGGCGAGAAAGGACGGACGAGGCCTCCTTTATAAGTGTGTTTAACGCCTTACCAATCTTTCTTAAGACGAAGTTTCTCCCTAAGGAAAAAGAGATAGTCTCTTCAAGTACACCCTTCCTCACTAATGAAATATCAGTAACCTCACCGGCAATATCGACGAAGATAAAGCCCTCCTTATTGTCATCCATGTCTTTGAGTATATTAAACACAACAAAAGGAAATGTACGAAAGATGACTGGCGAGCCGGCGAAACTTTCATTTATTATATCTTCTATCTTTTCTTTCACTTTTGCTTTACCCATACTCATATAAACATACAATTCAAGTTTCCTTGCTCTCTTCCCTAAAGGCTTCACTGTATTGTATCCATTTAAGACGGCCCTCATGACATTATGCTCAAATAACTCTATCTCCTTACTGGGAGTGGTGCCTTTAGACTCTTTCTCGTATGTATTTTTAAAGACTATTGCCTCGTCTTTTATCAGGTCATCTAGTAACTCATCATTGATCTCAAAAGGTTTTTCTCTATTAACTTTTATTATCCTAGTCTGCGACACATATAGAAGAGAACCCAACACACAGAAGACAAAATCTGGCGCTTTATGTGTCTTACCTCTGAGAGATTGGACTGTTTTCCTAAAGGCTTCCTCCATTGCCCGATGAAACAAATGAGGATTAATATCTTCTTTAAACTTTATATCAAACCTAGCCTCAGCTAAGATCTCAAGTCCATTTTCACTATTACTACGAATAAGAAGACCGCCGACAGAACCACTGCCTATATCAAAAATAGCAAAAATTTTTTCCTTTTTACCAAACAAAAACATTTACTTTAATTTTATCCTGTTAGAGACTTTTATCAAAGTGGATAACGATGATAATTGAGTATTTTAAAAATAAAAAAACCCCTCAATCTTATTGATTGAGGGGAGGGGTGGTCTCCATCTAAAGAAATGGTGGATTGACTCCCACTTTGTTCATGGCATCTCCCTTAGGGGCCAGAGAGTTTTCTCTGGCCGGCCCGGTAGGTTAGGCGTTGATGGCCGTCATGATGGCGGATTTTGTCTTAAGCGATAGGTCTCGGGTCTTCTGGGCGCCGGCGCTTGCATCTATAAGATAGTTTAAATCTGCTCTGGGACTACCTCTTCCTCTTGGCATGGCTTCTCCTTCGGCTCTTTGGCCTTTATTTAGGTCGTTATTGACCTTTTTCTCGGATATATTCCAAGAAAACCATCTTCTTCTAGAATACACATCTATTCTTTTTTGTCAATACCCCGTGGATAACTTGGGTTAAAGAGCCCCTGAAAGACTTCTACTCTCTTAAGCTCTTGGATATTAAGAGGCGTTCTAAACATCACCTTCTGGAAGGCGTCTGCCATATCTGTTTTTATAAACTCCACTATCCCCAGGATGAAAGGGTTGCTCCCTGGCGTCACCACCAAGCTCCCTACCTCCACTCCATCTACCTTGGGTAAAGTAACTTCGAAGTTTCCTCCCCCACTTCCTAGTGCGGAAGTAAAGATGTTTGCCTTTCTTATAAAGACATCTACATCTTCCCCAGCGCGAGAATAAAGTTTCACCCTGCTTGTACTAGAGAAAGCCTCTTCTACAAATCCCAGCAGTATATCTCCATAAGCCACCACTAGCATCCCCTCTTCCACGCCGTCACCTTTGCCAGTGTCTATAATCAAAATATCATAAGGCACTTGTGGAGCGCGAAGTAGCACCGAAGCCACGATACTCTTCCTATCTTTGCTCTTTCTCCCTAATACACCGTAAAGCTCATTGTTCTCTTCCTTAAGAATTTCAAGGGAAAGTAACTTCATATCTCTTTCCGCTAATTTTTCCCTCAACTTTAGATTCTCATCTACTAAAGATTCTTTATCTTTTAAGATATTGACTTTAGTCTCGTACCACATACTAAAAGAATCTCTAACAGTAAAAATAGGTGATGCTAGAGAAAGTGTCTGATTTGAGAACACTCCACTAAAGCCGAAAATGACAGCAGCAACTAAAACTACTGATAATATTATAATCGAGAAAAAAATCTTTTTTCTTTTTTTTCTATTGTGGTGGGATATCATCTTCATGATGTATAAGTACTTCTTGAAGTTCGTCAAGACTCTCAAGGATAATACCTGTACCTCTTACTACAGCGGTCAATGGCTCATCTGCTACGTAAACAGGTATCTTCACCTCAGAAGCTAGGTGTTCGGCAAGACCCTTCAAGTAAGAGCCACCTCCGACAAGCATTATCCCTCTGTGCATAATGTCAGACACGAGCTCTGGAGGTGTCTCTTCTATTACCTCTTTGACTGCGTCAACAAGGGATTTAGTCGTCTTTGCTATCGCTTGCCTTACGTCAGAAGCGGTGAGTATAACCTCTCTCGGCAATCCTGTTATAAGATCCCTACCCCTCACGGCAGATTCAAGATCGTCGTCTCCTTCTACGACAGAACCTATGGCTATTTTCACGTCTTCTGCAGTCTGTTCTCCTAAGAGAATTTTAAACTCATCTCTAGCATAATGTATTATGTCTTGGTTTAGTCTATCACCCGCCATCTTAAGACTCTTTGATAACACTATACCTCCAAGCGAAATGATAGCCACATCAGAAGTTCCACCACCGATATCGATTACCATATTACCCACTGGCTCTGACACGGGAAGACGCATACCTATAGCGGCCGACATGGGCTCTTCCACTATATATACATCTTTGGCTCCTGCATTTTTTGCAGCATCACGGACAGCCCTTGCTTGCACGTTAGTAACCCCAGAAGGGACACCTATCACTACTCTTGGTCGAGAAAGGATATTTTTCCTATTTTGTTGAGCTCTTTTTATAAAGTAAGCAATCATCTCTTCTGCCACCTCAAAGTCTGAGATAACCCCATCCACAAGAGGCCTTATTGCACTAATATGTGCAGGAGTCCTGCCTACCATCCTCTTGGCTTCCGTACCTATAGCCACCACCTGCCCAGTCTTCTGATTGACAGCAACAACAGACGGCTCGTTTATAATAATCCCTTCTCCTGAGACATAGACAAGAGTGTTTGCTGTGCCAAGATCTATCCCTATGTTATTAGAGAAAAAATTATTGAATTTTTTTAACATAATTTAAAATATTTTCTTTTTTTATAATACTACTGTCTTCTTCGCTTCGCTTTTTCACTTCCAACCCACCCTTCTCCACACTCTTCTTACTAACGACAACTCTATAGGGGATGCCGATAAGATCACTGTCAGCGAATCTCTCTCCAGCACTTTTCCCTGTTCGATCATCATATAATACTTCTACTCCATCTTTTTGCAAACTCTCATATATCTCATCTGACGTACTCTTAAGAGAGTCATTAAGAAGAATAAGGTGCACGTCAAAAGGAGCTATACCCTCTGGCCAGATGATGCCCCTCTCGTCATTGTGTATCTCGACAATAGTCCCCATGAGTCTGCCTAGCCCTATACCATAACAACCCATGAGTACTGGCAGTTCTTTACCCACTTCATCTTTATAAGTAAGTCCGAAAGGCTCAGTAAACTTATTCTTCAGTTCAAAGATATTTCCCACTTCAATAGACTTCTCCGTCTTAAAGTTAGACTTACCACACTCTGGGCAGGTCTTTTGTTCATTTATGATCTCGTCATTTATAGCGACACCACAATCATTGCAAACATAGATAGTATCTTCACCAGCTGATGTCACCGTCTGAAACTCATGCGAATATTTAGAAAAGCTTCCGCCGGAAGCAAAGGTGAGGTGAGTCTCTTTACCTATGCCAGCCTTCTCAAAGATGCCTTTATACACCTCTTTCATCGCCTCATAATACTTCTTAAGCTCTTCTTCATTTTTATGGAAAGAGTAAAGGTCTTTCATCATAAATTCTCTACCACGCAAGATACCAGACTTCGCGCGAAGTTCCATCCTAAACTTATTCTGGATCTGATACACGTAGAGAGGTAAATCCTTATATGACGAGACGAATTTTTTCACAAGAGGGACAACGACTTCTTCATGGGTGGGTCCGAGTGCTGACTCCCTGTCGCTTGAGTCAGTTAGCTTGTAAAGATCATCCATTGTCTCCCATCTGCCCGTCTTCTTCCAGTTCTCCCTTGGCTGCATTGAAGGCATAAGGAGCTCCACTCCACCAGCCTTATTCATTTCGTCTCGGATCATATCTTCTATCCTTTTTAAGACACGCAGACCTAGGGGCAGATACGTATATACACCAGACATAGTCTTATCTATAAAGCCTGCTCTTATGAGAAGGGAGGCGTTTTTTGCCACCTCATCTTTAGGGGCTTCTTTAGTTGTCTTAGTGAAGAGTTTAGACTGTAACATTAAAGATAATAATATCTGAAAATCACTCTTTAGTCAAAAATAAAGACTCATCCAAAATAATATCTTTCATCTAAAACTTCAACAGCTAATCTGCCGAGGCAGATTAGCTGTTGAAGTTTTTTTACCCCTAGAGTTGCCAGTGGTTTTTCTTATCTGTTTTGTCTTGTTAACAGATAAGGCCTTCTTAGCTATAAATTGCGACGGGGTACTATACCCAGGCTTCCCTTTCTTGCCACCTACTTTTGCATAATTTTTCATACTTTTTAAGCTACTACTCTGTGACAATAATTGTCCCCTTCATGAAAGGATGCAGCCGGCAGAAATAATCGAAAGTGCCAGGCTTAGTAAACATAAAGATATAACTCTGCCCTTTAGACAAAGTCTTAGACCCAAGCCCGGACAAAAGGCGCTCTGTCTCACCAGCCTCAGGCGCTATCTGATGCGCAGTATTATCTCCATTTGTCCAAGTTATTTCTGTGCCCCTCTTTATAACTATGACTGACGGGTTAAAGGTGTTGTTCTTTATAGAGACGAAATTATTCTTGAGTAGGATAGTCTGCGTTGAGGGAATTTCTACTTTAGGTTGTGCGACTGGCTTCGGTGGTGCTTTCGGAGTAGTGGCACTAGCCTTACTTACCCCCTCTTTCTCTCCAACTAAAGCGCTATTAGTAGCTGAGTCGTTATCATCAACAGTATCATTGCTCTTATAAAATTTAAAGTAATACACACCACCTACAGCGACCAGCACTATCATTATTATAAAATACTTGTTTAAGAAACTATTTTTAGTGTTCATATTATTTAAGTCAAAATCTAAAATTTAATTTCTGTAGGATGCCCTATTTCACCAGCTGGCGGAGAACGTCCTTTAGGAAATTAAGGTTTTTAATTTTGACTTTGATTATTTATCAAAAAAATATAATCTCATCTTTAGTTTATTATACCACTTACTCTGTAATTAGAATAACTTCACAACATCATTAAAGGTGATAACTAACATCAATATGATAAGTATGGCAAAACCCGTCGCGTTTAAGACTCCAGTGACTTTTGTATTAATAGGAGACCTCTTTACCCACTCTATAAGGATAAGGAAGATTCTTCCTCCATCCAAGGCAGGAAAAGGGATGATATTTAAGATAGCCAAGTTTATAGATAGAAATGCGGTAAAACTTAAAAGATATATCAACCCAAATTTCGAGGCTTCGCCTACTAAGCCGATGATACCCACTGGCCCACTGATCTGAGAGAGATTTGCCTTTGCAGTGAAAGCGTCTTTAAAAAAGCTTGCCATACCGACAGCCGTGCCGACAGTAAGATTTAGAGTCATTTTCATTCCTGCATAGACCGCCTTATGCACAGGGAGCTTAAGAATACCAATTTCATCCATAGCTATACCTATGGCCGGAGTCTCACCAAAGACATTTTTCTGCGGTAATATAAGCACAGAGCTCTCCTCCTTGCCCCTCATATAATAAAGCTCCACTTCCTTACCACCACTTGCCGCTATAAAACTCTGGATAGTCTCTGTGGAGAGCACATCAATGGGCTCACCATCTTTTAAAGCCAGCCCGACAATAGCGTCTCTCACTTTAAGGCCCGCCTGCTCAGCAGGAGAATCTTTTTGTACACTTAATATCAACACTTGAGCATCTTTTATCTCTGCCCCCTCTGGAGCGCCTGCCACACTAGTAGGAAAGCCGGCCGTGAAGCCTATCGTTATCAGAAACCATGCCAAGAGTATATTAAAGAAGACTCCGGCACCGATAACCGCAATTTTTACATAGACAGGCTTACTAACAAAGCTCCGCGGGCCAGCCTCGTTGTCTTCCCCAAAGATTTTCACAAAGCCACCAAACGGTATGAGGTTTATAGAGTAAATTGTCTCCCCTTTTCTAAACTTAAAGAGCCGTGGTGGAAAACCGATTCCAAATTCATCTACCCTGATACCCGACTTCTTAGCAACTATAAAATGCCCAAACTCATGGACAAATATTAAAACTCCCAATACTAAAAAAAATAATAAAATACTCATTTATTTTTATCCTTTTATCTCTGCCTCTTTATTAAAAGACATATCTTCAAGCGCTTTATTTCCTTCATCAATAATTTTCTGAAGTTCGTCTTTGAGTCTAAACTTATCGTCTTCTGATATTTCACCTTCTTTTTCATCTTTCTGTATATTGTTCCAAGCCTCGTCTCTCTCTTTCCTTAGCGAGATCCTAGCCTCTTCAAGTTTGGCCTTTATGATCTTATTTATCGCTTCCCTCCTCTCAGAAGTTAATTCTGGAAAAGAGATTCTTATACCGTCGTTTGAAGTAGCAGGGTTTATCCCTAGCCCTGAAGAAGAGATAGCCCCCTCTATGGCTTGTATTAGCTCCTTGTCCCAAGGAACTATCAATATGGTCTTGGCGTCTTCCACGCTAATAGCTGCAACATGCTTTATCGGCTGTTTGGCACCATAAGACTCTACAAAGATACTGTCCAAGATAGCTGGTGTGGCACGCCCTGTCCGAAGCCCTGAGAATTCCTTCCTAAGCCACTCTTCTATTTCTCCTTCCCTCTTTTTAAGATTTGAAAAATCATAAGCCATAATTAAAAAGTATTATACTCTATTTTCTAAAATAATAAAAACTCTACACTAGAGTCAAAATTAATCTCCGTAGGATTCCCCTTTCCGCCTCCGCCGACTAGCGGAGGCGGAGTTTGTCCTTTAGGAAATTAAGGTTTTTAATTATGGCTTTGAAGATTTGCAAAATATTGTAAATCTTTAACATAAAAAAATGGCCAATTTTAACTCTTGTTAAAATTGGCCGAAAATATTTACTACATACTCCTAGTGATAAGTATGTAGCCTAGAAAAGTAACTTAAGACAAGGCACTAAAAACTAACATTAATACAATTAGGATGAATCTTAATGCCCATACGGATAAATCAAATCCTCCTTCAGAAGACTCTCTATATGCCATAATAATGCCTCCTGTTTAAGTGTTTAGACTTTCCTAAATTATCAAAATACTCTTATTTTCACTAACTCTACCTTAAATTATAGTATAAGGAGTAAATAAAGTAAAGAGTAATTACCTGTGGATAAGTTCTATGAAGCCTTTTTCACCTCTATTTGTCAATATTCATAAAACACACTGGATTCACAAGATTTTTACCCTTTTGAGGATTAATTATAAATAAACGAGAATTATTTATTAAAATCAGAATTAAAAAATTGATTTCCGAAAACTGTCCCTTGATGTTTGGCTCTTGCAGGAAATTGATGTTTTTGACTCTGATTTTAATTTTTTATAAGAATCTATATCCTAAACTCGATAACATCACCGTCTTTCACTATATATTCCTTCCCTTCCGTCCGCAGGAGCCCCTTCTCACGAGCGGTAGCGTATGATCCAGCGCTAAGCAAGTCTTGCCAGTTTATAATATCAGCTCGGATGAACTTCTCTTGAAAGTCTGTATGGATAGCAGCTCCCGCTTCCGGAGCAGTAGAACCAGACCTTATAGTCCACGCACGAGTCTCATCAGGGCCGACAGTAAAATAATTCATCAAGCCTAAGAGCTTATATGACTCTGTTATAAGTGTGCCTAAGGTGCTCTCCACCTCAAGCTCTTTCATCTCTTCCTTTGTCATGCTGTTCACATCTTCTTCAAGCTTTATATCCAAGATGATATGTTTCTTATCTTTGAGATCTTCCGGTATTTCAGAAGAGTCAGAGGTATTATAGATATATAAAACGGGCTTCATAGTGAGAAGATGCAGATCTTTTATAAGCTCATCCTCTCCCTCTCCAAAGTCACATTCTCTGGCGGGTTTGCCTCCACTAAGAGTTAGCTTCACCTTCTCTGTGGCATTCATCTTCTTCACAGCTTCTTTGTCTTGCATCTTTACTTCGCGCTTTAGCCTATCGGCTCTCTTTGTAACAGTCTCCAAGTCAGCCAACACAAGCTCTGTCTCTATAACTTCAATGTCATTTAGTGGGTCTATCTTGTTGTGAACATGAACGATGTTGTCATTCTTGAAGACACGCACTACCTGAGCTATAGCGTCCACCTCTCGTATATGAGAGAGGAACTTATTTCCCAAACCTTCGCCTTCGGCTGCGCCCTTCACAAGCCCTGCTATATCTACAAACTCCATAACAGCCGGAATAGTCTTAGCCGAGTTTACCAAACGGCTCAACCGGCTGAGCCGTTCATCAGGAACTTCTACCACGCCGACTGAAGGGTCTATAGTGCAAAAAGGATAGTTAGAGGCATCAACACCTTTCTTCGTCAAAGCATTAAAAAGTGTGGACTTCCCCACGTTCGGTAGACCGACAATTCCCACAGATAAAGACATGCTTACTAATCTAACAGATTTTTATAAAAATAAAAAGATTATTGTGTATATACTGAGTCCTTATGAAGCTAGACAAGATTAATATAATATGCTATAAATTAACTAGAATAAAATAGTTCATCACATTCAAATATGAAAGGAGGTGCTTAAATGCTCAAAAAAAATAAATCAGTTGCAGGCGAACTAAAGACAAGACCGTCAGATGTATCGCATATGCTTTTTTGTCCATCGCGTCAAAAAACAAGGATAGAAGAAGTTGCTACAAAAATTCTCGGTCTTTCGCTTTTCAAAAATAAAAATAGATGGGAAGTATTTACCTGGGAGGAATATAGAGAATATCATTCTGATATGCCTCCATTAGGAGAATTAGTGATCCTAAATGGACTGGCTGATCTAGGGTTCTTGATAAAAGATGCCCAAGGGGCATTTCATTTCACAAGAAAAATGATTCTAGAGTATAGAAATTATACCAAAAAGGAGCAACTCTAATGAAGAAAGTCTTATTTTTTATCGTACTTATACTTGGTCTGTCGGCAGGAATAAGTGGAGATACACTCTCTACTACTGTTTACAGGCTCTGCTATACTTTACCATACAAAGACAGCGACGAATGTACAGGATGGTGGCCTATCGAAGAAGAAGTTGCACTTAAAAAAGCCAGGATTGGAAACAACTATGCCAGCTTAGGCAAGTACACAGTAGAATCTACATTAGCGATCTTGGCTCGCCTATCCATAAGCGGGACTACAATATAATTGTAGTCCCTTTTTTTATATAAAAAAGTGGCGCGCATTAATCTGCGCGCCACTTGGTACTAATGACTCCCTAAAATCAAATATTCTGGCATTTCTCCAAGAGCTTCATTAATCTCTATCGCGATAAGCTCAGCTGCCTCAGACGGTGAACCGATATCGGGATTAGGCTTAGTTATAGGTCTACCGATTACTAGATAATCGGCACCAGCTAACATAGCATCGCGAGGCGTCATGAACCTCTTTTGATCATCCTTTACTGCCCACAGAGGCCTGATTCCTGGAGTCACAAGGATCAACTTATCAAAAATAGAATGGGAGCGTAAGAAACGAAGCTCTTTAGGAGAACAGATGATACCATCTACTCCCGCATAATTAGCCTTAAGAGCCATGTTGTATACAACGTCCTCTGGGTTTTTTGAGTATTGATTCCAGTACTCTTTTTCCTCTATTGAGGTAAGAAGTGTCGCAGCAAGGACTAAAGAGTTAGCGTCTTTATACTTTACCGTCTCTTCCATGGCACAAGAACCAGCTGAAGCATGCACACTAAGCATCCTTACCCCGAGAGAGGCAATATTTGTACTTGCCCAGCTAACAGTGTTAGGGATATCAGCCAACTTAGCATCTAGAAAGAGTCTTCCTTCAAGGAGTTTGAAAAGGCGCCTGTTCATGCCGAGGTTCTTTATAGCGACATCAGAAGGGGAATCAAACAATTCAGCAAAGATAGAATAGATTAATTCCAGCCCGACCTTAAAGAGGTCCTACATGAGGAGAAAGCTCTTCGACTAACTTTATAGCTTCTTCCGCATCGCTAACATCAAGTGCAACGATAATTCTGTCTTTTGCAGATATTATCTTTTCCATATCTCTTTCTTCTCCTTTTTAGTTTAGAGTTAAATGGCCTATTTTCCCCATAACAATCTCCCTTTCCGTAGTTTAAGAGTGAATTCTCTTTCTACGGCATAATGGCATCTTGGGCAATGCCTACCTTTTACTTTTCTCAATATATTCTCACAAGCTTTACTACCTTGGTTATGACCACACGACGTTAGACCCTCTCTTCTATAATGACCCATACGGGCACCTTCTATTAAACTCAATTTTACCTCCTTTGTTCTATTTAATTATAATGAACAATAGTTTTATTTCTCTATATAAACCCTAACTCAAAATAACGGCCCTTGCAAGAAGTACGGTTTTTCTCAAAAAATAGTTTGCCCAAGGGGCAGATTTAATTTATCATTAAGCTAATGACCATAAAAGATAAAGAAACTCTTAAAAATGTTGCCGCTATAACAGTAATAATCGCCCTCTTTATAACAGCTTCTTATTTTAGTAAGATTTATTCACCAACACTCAAAGAGATGGTCATATTAGATAGCTTTCTAGGAATGTTTCTATATATACTTATCACGGTAATAGCAGTAGTCTTTGCTCCAGTCAGCACCCTCCCCTTTCTTGCTGTTGCTTCAGCTCTGTGGGGAGGCTTTATATCTGCTGTCTTGAGCATTATAGGGTGGACTATCGGCTCAGCTATAGCCTTCGGTCTCGCCCGAAAGTATGGGAGACCACTCGTCTCTAAATTTATAAATATTAAGAAGATAGAGCGCTTTGAGAACGTCATACCGCCAAAGCATGTCTTCTGGACTATTATACTCCTAAGACTTTCGCTCCCCGTAGACCTCTTGAGCTATGCATTAGGACTCCTCACTAAGATACCTTTTAAGATCTTCATCTCCGCCACTGTAGTGGGGCTTACTCCTTTCGCCTTCTTATTTGCTTACGCCTTCAACCTTCCGACCTCTTACCTTGTGGTAGTAGGTGTCTTAGGCTTGATAGTATTTTTAATCGCTATTCGTCAAACACTAAAAACTTTATACAACAATAAAACTACTCAGGATAAACCCGAAGAGATTTTACCGTAATTCTTAAATTCTTTTTAGATTATCTGTACCAAGATAAGGTTCGTAGTACCAGAGACACCATAAGGTATGCCAGCTGAGATGATAATCTTATCACCCTTCTTCACGAGGCCGGTCTTCATCGCTTCCTCTTTAGCTATATCTATCATACCGGCATGATTCTTAATATTTTTTATTTTCTCGGAAAATGTTCCAAAGCTTAACGCCATCATGTTACGGACTTCCTCACTATTCGTAAGGGCCAAGACTCTCTGCTTCGGCTTCCACCTTGAGATAACTCTCGCCGTAGATCCAGAGTTTGTAAAAGCAACGATGAGCTTAGCACCGAGACGATATGCATTACGGCACACTGACGCACTTATAGAGTCAACCACGGAGAAGCTTGTATCATCGCTTGTAGACCTGAGTACTTGTTCATAAGGTAAAGACTTTTCCGTGTGCCTGCATACTGAAGCCATAGTCTCTATAGCCTCCACAGGGTAAGCACCAAGAGTCGTCTCCTCAGAGAGCATTATGGCGTCAGTGCCGTCGAGCACTGCGTTTGCTATATCACTTACTTCAGCTCTAGTAGGTATAGGGTTCTTTATCATAGATTCAAGCATCTGTGTCGCTGTGATGACAGGCCTTCCTTTCTCGTTGCATTTTCTTATTATACTTTTCTGTATGAGGGGAACTTCTTCTAAAGGCACTTCTATGCCAAGATCTCCACGCGCCACCATCACACCGTAAGACTCATCTATTATCTCATCAAGGTTTGAGATTGCCTCTTTCGTCTCAATCTTTGCTATGACCTTTGCTTGTGAACCACTCTTTTTTATAAGCTTCTTTAATATCTCCACGTCTTTAGCTCTTCTTACAAAAGAGAGCGCTATAAAGTCAACTCCATTTTTTAGAGCGAAGCTCAAATCCTTCTTGTCTTTCGCTGTAAGAGTGGAGAGAGCCACAGAGATACCGGGCAAGTTCACCCCCTTCTTTGACCTTAACTCTCCTCCTATTACCACGGTGCATGTGACATTATTCCCTGATACTTTCTCCACCTTAAGTTTCTTTGAGCCATCTTCTAGCATTATAAAGTCGCCCTTCTTTACTTTACTAGGCAAATCTTTGGCAGTTATAGAGACCATACTCTCGTCTCCCAAGACGTCATCTACGGTAAGAGTAAACTTCGCCCCTTTCTTTAGGAAAATCTTTCCATCTTTAAAGTCGCCTATCCTTATCTTCGGGCCAGAAAGATCTGCCAAGACAGCCATAGGCTTATCAAGTTTCTTTGAGATCTTTCTGACAAGTTTTATCCTAGCTAAGTGCTCAATATGATTACCATGAGAGAAGTTAAGGCGCGCGACATTAAGTCCGGCCTTTGCCATTTCAAGGAGTGTTTCTTCGTCTTCACTTACAGGACCGATGGTCGCTACTATCTTAGTTTTTTTTGCATTGATCAACATAAAGTCTAATTCTATATTTTATTATAATAAATGCAAACTATATAAACGCAAATATGTGTATAAGAGCAAGTAATCTGGCGACTAAAAACACTAAACGCCTGCTTGCCTCAACGGCTCAACCTCGCCACCGCTCGCTTCGCTTAGGCAGACAGGGAAAAATTATTTAAAATATTACCAATTTACTGCTCCTGGAGTATAGATGCTTATAGTACATTGAGACGGACTCCTCAGTGGATCATACATTGGGTCATTGATCGGTGTAGGAGGACATCCTACTATTTCCATAGTATGGTGAGCCAGAAGTTTGTAATCCAATCCGTTTGAATAGTACAAATAACACCCGCCCGAACCGTTATACCTCGGGTCAAGAGGAAGTACAGGTATATAGGTGGGTGCTAAATTCGGCACCCATCCGTTTGACCCGGATGTTGGGTGACTGCCAAATGATGAGCAATTACCCCACCAAGCATGCGTAACTGGATAATTGTTATTAGAATCAAAATACATCTCAAGCGCTAATTGCACCTGCCTTAAATCAGCCCTTCGTTTTGCATCTCTAGATTTAGCTCGTGCGGTGTTTAAACTCGCCATCACTATGGAAGACAAAAGGCCGATGATAGCAATAACTACTAAAAGCTCAATGAGAGTAAAACCAGAATTTTTCTTGGATTGTAAAATTTTCATAATTATATGATTAGCGCTGTATGACGCCTGACGGAGGAGTTAGAAGTAAATCGCCTGGTGAAACGGGAGACCTTGTATCACCGCCACCAAAAACAAAAAACAAAATAGTAACAACGATTGTCACCACCATAAATCCTAGCAAAACATAATTCGCCTGCTTTTCGTCTTTCACATACCCGCCGGAATACTTAATAACCCACTGAATTATTTTAGGTGTTCTGGAATAAAGGGATTGATCGGACCGTCTCCACTTATCTTGAGACTTCACGCTGGTATCAGAGCCCTTAAACGCACCGCTTAAATCTATTTCCTCTTTATTTTTGTTTTCTTGATACATATTGTTAAAAGCGGTATTGTTGATTTTGATTTTCCACAATTCACTCCCTGTAATTATACAGTATCACACATCGCCCCCCCCGCAAGGGCTTAAGAGGTGTATAATATGATTAATGTGAAGGATAAGGTTGCATTTAAACACAAATAAGGTAAAATATTTTAGTTAGTGTGCGGGCCCGTAGCTCATCTGGTAGAGCGCCTCACTTGCACTGAGGA
>CAZLLR010000006.1:0-15072 GCA_964560655.1 uncultured Candidatus Saccharibacteria bacterium
TTTGTAGCTCCTGCCTGAAGGATAAGTGCCATCTTAGTATCACCTGAACCTGTGTGAGAACGCCTTACTTGCAAACCATCTATCTGTGTATAAGGTTCTCTAACTTCTAAAGCTGAAGCATAACGAGCATCTGGCTCCAACCTATACTTACCAGTATCCCACTTACCAGAGTGCCTAGCTTCAGCTGTAGTGAAGATCTTAATATATCTAGTAGCATCTGTGGTCCAGCCGTCTACTAAAACTGTTGTAGTATCAGGTGAAGTCCAAGTACCTTCTATCTGGGCGATGGCTATTTCATCTGTTAAGGTAAGGTCTCTTTGTTCTGCTGTTTCCCAAGCTGATAGAGAAGTATAACAGTTAGCAGTGGGGATTGATTTTAAAGCACAGTCTTCTCTTATGATGGCTGTTGTTGAAGTAGCTGCTTGAGAAGTATTAGGTGAAAGGAATATAAATAGAAAGAATATGAAGAATAAGGCTCTTTTGATATTTTTCTTTAGCATAATATAATTATATAGTCTTTTGGTTAATATCAAAGGGGTTTGTCCACAGGGAGGAGTATAGAAAACAACAGCTACCGAAATAATCTCGGTAGCCGTTGGGTATTATAAGGTTAACAAACTACGGATAAACACTATTTATTATATAAGCACTTTTTGTACCTGTATGTGTTGTGCATTCTCCAGCTGGGTAGGGTCCAGATGGTGAACAACATAAAGGAGTCACTATCTTTCCAAAATTACCAGAAGGGTAAGAGTTTTCATCTGGTGGCCACCCTCCTGTCCATCTACCACATGTATATTGAGCAGATTGAGGGTCATTTTGATCCTCTAATTGAGTCATTAACATATAATATGTACCAGGGAGAGCTGAGGAATTTGGTTGGGTCCCATCATAGGCTCCATAGGCATAGAAATAATTACCAGGTTCCCAAGGTGCCGAACCGCTACCATTTATCGGACCTCGAGGAATTGAACTTAGGTAATCGGGCACTAAAATATTTAAGAATTCATTGTCGTTTGAATAATCAAAATTAAAATTATCCTTATCAATTTGATCTGGTCGAGGGTAATGGCCATTGTCAATTGCATAACGCTCTAAAGCATCTGCTATAGTTCTCAAATCATCAATCCTTCTAGCGTCTCTAGCCTCTACCCTCACCCTTCTTAAAGAAACCATAACAATAGAAGCTAAAATACCAATCAAAGCTATAACTACGAGAAGTTCTAATAGAGTGAAACCTTTTTTATCATTCATTTTAATAAAATATTATATTACCTATGATAGATACTTATTCTTTTATTTTACAATGTTTTGAGGAGTCTGCCCTTCTGAGGTAGCGATAATATTTGAAGCGGCAAGCTTTGCCATCTTGCCTCTAGTCTCCTCGGTGGCACTTGCTGCATGAGGTGTTAAGACGACGTTAGGGAGATCCGAAAGTCCTGGGGCAAGAGCAGGTTCATTCTCATATACATCTAGAGCGGCCCCTCTGATAACTTTATTTTTAAGAGCTTCAACAAGAGCAGCTTCATCTATCACCGGCCCGCGAGAACTGTTCACAATATAAGCAGACGGCTTCATCAGGGAAAGTCTTTCTTTGTTTATAAGATGACGAGTAGAGTCAAGGAGTGGCACATGTACAGAAACAAAGTCCGCTTCCTTAAGAAGATCTTCGGGGCTCTCTTTATACTCTGCATTATATTCTTTTTCAAATTCTTCATTTCTTTTTATATCGTAATAGATTATCTTCATCTCAAACCCGCGAGAAGCATGGTGCGCGACTCTTGCACCTATCCTTCCTAAACCTAAGACTCCGAGAGTTCTACCGGAAATATCATTTCCCAACATGAGCATAGGTGCCCAGCCCACATACTTGCCTGCACGAGTGAACCTGTCTCCCTCTGCGATCCTTTGAGCAATAGATAGCAATAAGCCAAAAGCATGCTCTGCGACTGTCTCAGTAAGAACACCTGGGGTATTAGTTATCATCACTCCCCTCTTGTTTGCCTCTTCTACATTTATATTATTATAGCCGACAGCGTAATTAGCGAAAATCTTCGCTTTTGGCGCCGCATCAAACACTTCACCGTCTATAGTGTCAGTCAAAAGGCACAACACTGCATCATACTCTTTCTCCTTTAGAGCACTAATAAGCTCGTCTTTAGACAAAACTTTATCCTCTGGGTTTATATCTACTTCATAACCTTTATCTTGTAACATCTTTATACCTACCTCTGGGATCTTTCTTGTTATGTATACTTTCATAATCCTACAAAATATTTAAATACCATTAAATAATCTCAATCTTTGGTTTACTTTCTCCTCCACTGCAAAGACGACTGGTTTCATAATCCTATACGGTGCCACTTCGTCAGGGTTCTCCTCAAGCGACTTTTTAATGGCTTCCTTATAAGCGACGCGAAGCTCCGTGCTGATGTGGATCAAAGAAATCCCCGCCTCCACAGCTTCTCTAAAATTATCATCAGTAATGCCAGACCCACCGTGAAGGACTAACGGCACACCGACGGATTCTTTTATCTCTTTAATCCTGTCAATATTCAAATTTGGATTAGATACATTTTTCAACATACCATGGATATTTCCAACTGACGGAGAGAAAAGGTCTACTCCTGTCTCTTCTACAAACCTCTTGGCGTCTTCTGGTGTAGTAAGTTGGTTCATCGATACACCCTCAGGCACCTCGTCGAGCAGCTTAGAGGATTGCCCTATATAACCAAGCTCTGCTTCTATCAACGCATCAGGGTTAACAGATCTAGCATAATCCACACATTCTTTCGTTATCTTTATATTCTCTTCCATTGGCAATTTAGCACCATCAAAGATGACCGAATCGAAACCAGCATCAATAGCCTCTTTCACTCTTTCAAGTGAATAAGTATGGTCTGCGTTTATAAAGATTGGGTAATCAAACTCTTCACGCAAGCTCTTCACAAGCGCCACCGCCTGCTTAATACCTATAAAATCTCTCTCTCCTTCCGACACACCGATGACGACAGGCAAATTAAGCTTCTTTGCCGCATTGAAGATCCCATTCAATACTTCAAGGTTTGCTATATTAAAGTGACCGACGGCTCTCTTTCCTTCCCTTGCTTCTTTTAATACTTGTCTTAAGTTATTATTCATATTTATCATTATATCAAATCCATAAGATTTTTACCCTTTTGAGAATTAACTATAAATAAACGATTGGCTGAGTAGAAAAATTCTGGGCTCCCCGTGTAGCAAGGGAGAATTTTTCACGAATAGAACGAGTATTATTTATTTAAGATAATAATGGGTAAAAATCTTGGGGGTTTGATAATTATTTTTTATTTCTTATTTATATTAACCTTGGCTCATAACCAACAGGAGCTTTAGCCAGATTCTCTTCAAGTTCTACTCTAGTAAGAAGCCCCTCTCGTGCGCCAATATGCTGTACGACAGACATCGAGTTTACAGGTCCCCACCTTAAGGCCTCTGGTATATCTAGGCCGAGAGCTATAGCTGAGGTAAAAGTAGAAGAGAAAGAATCTCCAGCTCCAGTCCTGTCGATAGGAACACTCGGGTCAGGGTAGATCGGCATCTGCCAAAAACTCTCACCATCATATGCAAAAGCTCCATTTCTCCCGTCAGTGATAACAGTAATCTTCGGACCTAAGGCAGAAACTTCTTGCAATAACTTCTTAATATCTACTTCTTTGTTTCCGAGTATTTTCTGTGCCTCTTCCTTGTTACAGAAAAATATTTCAGTATTTTTATAAATTCCAGCTAATGATTCTTTACCAAATTTTATCTGATAAGTACCTGGCTGAAAGGCAAGCTTAACCTCAGGGTTGTCGTTTAGATATTTCTCTATAACTGAGTGAAAAGAGAGCGATTGCGATCCAAGAGAAGATAAGTATATCCACTTAGGCTTTCCTATATCAGGCAGGTCATATGCATACTCCTCATGCTTTATAAGGATAGTTCTTTCTCCTTTATACAAAAGAACATAATGATAATTAGTTTTCTTTCCTTCTTGAGTTTTTATAAAGTCCACATTTAATCCTTCTTTCTTAAGAGTCTCAAGGCATTCCCGGCCAAAGTAGTCATTACCTATGTTTGAGACGACAGCAGTCTTCATGCCTAGACGCGCAGCGCTTACTGCTGCGTTGGGGCTATTTCCTACTCCAGGTATAATATGTACATCTTTATACGGTATCTTATCACCGAAATTCATACAGATCTTAGTTAACCCATCATCTTTTTCTATTTCTGCTTCCGCATCTTCAAGCTCTATAAAAGCGTCTGTCACAATATCCCCTATCGCTATAAAATCATACATAAACTTTTTATCATTATTATCTACTAATAACTCTCTTAACTGCTTCTTTTATCCCACTTATACCCATACCATAATGCTCCACAAGTTCCTCTTGTGTGCCTGACTGACCAAACTTATCTTCCACTCCTACGAACTCCATTGGTACAGGGTGACTCTTTGACAATACTTCTGCCACAGCGCTTCCCATACCTCCATAAACCTGATGTTCCTCGACGGTCACCACCTTGCCTGCTCTTTTTGCTACATCAACGACAGAAGCTTCATCCATCGGCTTCACTGTGTGGTTATTTAAGACTAAGCATTCTATCCCCTCTCCCGAAAGTTCTTCCGCTGCCATCAAAGAGTTATAGACAGAAGGACCACAAGCGATAATAGCCACTTGCGGATTTTCCGCCTCACGAAGAATATTTGCCTTACCTATTTCAAAAGGAGATTCTTCTGTTGTGACAATGGCAGTTGGCTCACGAGCAAATCGTAGATAGAAAGGTGCTTCAACTTTTGACGAAGCATAAGTCGCCTTCTTTGCCTCTATAGAATCGCAAGGCACTACAACATTCATCCTCGGGATAACTCTAGTGATAGCTATATCTTCAATAGCCTGGTGCGTACCTCCGTCTGGCCCCACTGATATACCGGCATGCGCGCCTGCTACCTTAACATTTGAATTATTATAACAAATAGTAGTCCTTATCTGCTCCCAGTTTCTGCCAGGAGAAAACATCGCATAAGAGGCAATAAAAGGTACTTTACCCATAGCTGCCATACCAGAGGCGACAGAAGCCATAGACTGCTCGCCTATACCCATCTCCACAAATCTCTCAGGAAACTTATCTGAAAAAGTGGAGGTCTTAGTAGAGCCAGTAAGGTCAGCACAGAGTGCTACAACATTCTCGTTCTCCTCGCCGGCCTTTAGTAAACCTTCCCCATAGCCAAATCTAATAGGAGCTTGTTCTACATCTTTATCTAATAGCTTTGGATTTAATTTTTGATTTTGATTTAACATAATATTTTTTATTATTCATGCTCGCTTTTAATCTTGCCTCCTAATGTCCGCAATTGGTTTAAAGCTTCTTTGGCTTCATCAGCATTTGGTGACTTGCCATGCCATTCAAACTTCCTCTCCATAAACTCTACCCCTTTACCTGGTACAGTATGGGCGATGATTACAGAAGGTTTAGAAAACATAGCTTGAGCCTGCCCTATTGCATCATTTACCGCTTCAAAATTATGTCCGTCCACCTCAAGGACATGCCAATTAAAACTCTCAAATTTATCACGGAGAGAATCAAGTGGCATAACATCTTCAGTAAAACCGTCTATCTGAATATTGTTCCTGTCTATAATACCTATTATGTTGTGGAGTTTATCACGGCCCGCCATCATCACCGCCTCCCAGACTTGACCACAATCAAGTTCTCCGTCTCCCATAAGACAATAGAACCACTTGTCATCACTTTGTCCGTCGTTCATCTTATTGGCTATCGCCATCCCCATCGCCTGAGAAAGACCAGAGCCCAAAGGACCTGAACTTGTCTCTATGCCTGGTAACCACTCTCTATGAGGGTGACCTTGAAGGCGGGATCCAAATTTCCTAAGAGTCTTCAGTTCCTCCACTGGGAAATACCCAGAGTGCGCCATAGATGCGTATAAGACTGGGCAAATATGTCCGTTAGAAAGTATTACCCTATCTCTTTCTGGTAAGTTTGGATTCTTAGGATCGTGTTTTAATACATGAAAATAAAGCAGGGCGAAAATATCCGCCATACCTAAAGGACCCGCAGAGTGACCAGAACCAGCTTCAAGAAGCATCTCTATGATAGACCTTCTTATATTATTAGCTTTTTCCTCTAAAAATTTTACCTTCTCATCGAGCAAATTTGCCATATTATTAAAATTTAAACTTAAAAATCTATTTATAAAAAATTAAAAAGTTGGCTTCTAAAGAATTTCCCTCTACAGACATTCTAGAAGAAGGCAACTTTCTAATTTTTTATTTTTAACACTTAATTCACTGCTAAATCACCTAGTTCTTCCCAACCTGCGCGTGCCCCACTTTGATGGGTAAACACGGCCGAGCCGGCTACTAATCTACTTACGCCAGCTTTCACAAGAAGTGGCACTGTCTTCATATTAACTCCACCATCAATTGATATTATAGCATTAGAATACCTAGTCCGTAAATCTATCACCTTGTGTAAAACCTTCTCACCAAAAGGCTGACCTTGAAAACCTATTTTTTCTATACCCATAAACTGCACAAAGTCTGTATCAGCCATAAATTCATCTAGGACTTTATTTGTAGTATCTATATTTAGTGCAATGCCCACCTCAACTCCAGCTTTTTTAACTATATCTATAGCTTTTCTCACCTTGTCAGTGGATTCTATATGAATAATCACTCTTTTAGCCCCCGCTTCTATCCAGGCTTCTACGATATTCTCAGGATTTTTCACCATCAAGTCCACTTCTATATTCAACTGCTTACTTGGAGGTTGAACTTCAAAGTAGTTTTTTAAATCAGTCGGATTGGCCCAACTTTTCTCTGGCACAAAAATACCGTCCATAATATCAAGCTGGACCCAAGTTGCAAATTCCTTTGTAAGGTTAAGTTTATTCTCGACCTCAATCCAATCACTCTCTAAAATTGCCGGAATTATCTGTACCATAACTTATATTTTATCAATCTTATCAATTCTCCTCTTATGCCTCTCTCCTTCAGAAAATGGGGTTTCAAGCCACATCTTCACTGCCTCTTTAGCCTCATCTTCAAAGATAAACCTAGCTCCGAGAGACAAGACATTAGCATCATTATGTTCACGAGAAACTTTGATCATATCAAGAGGCCCTCCATAGAAGACGGTTGCCCTTACTCCCTTAAGTCTATTAGCCGCCATCGCTTCACCTTGCCCTGAGCCACCTAAGATTATCGCCTTATTGTTCTCAGGGTCTTCTGACACCTTTTTAGCTGCAGGGAAAATAAAGTCAGGATAATCGTCTCCTTCTTGGTGGCTTAAGTTTCCAAGATCTTCCGCCTCAAAACCAAGTTCACCAAGAAAAGTTTGTAACTTTTCTTTTAGTTTAAACCCTGCATGATCAGATGCTAAATAAATCATAGATTATCCAAGTAATTTCCCCGCTTCGATGACATGTTTTATCAAACTATTCGTGTAGCCCATCTCGTTGTCATACCAAGAAAGAATTTTTACAAAATCACCATCCACTACTTTTATAAACCCTAGGTCCACAATAGAAGCATGAGGTAGCCCTATAATATCTGATGAAACTAAGTTTTCATCAGTCACAGTAAAGACTCCTTTCCATCTTTCTTCTTGTGCTGCCTTCTTGAAGATCTCTCTCACCTCTTCTACAGAAGTCTTCCTCTTAGCAAGAAAAGTAAAGTCAGCCACAGATCCTGACACCACAGGCACACGCATAGCTATACCGTCAAATTTTCCAGTAAGATCTGTTATCGCTTTTGTCACAGAGATGGCCGCTCCCGTCGTAGAAGGGACTATATTCACCGCTGCTGCTCTGCCTTTCCTCCAGTCTTTCGTATTTGGGCCATCAACTAATTTTTGAGTAGCAGTATAACCATGTATAGTATTTAAAAAAGCTTTTTCCACACCTACCGACTCATGCATGATTTGTGCTACAGGAGAAACAGAGTTCGTAGTGCAAGAAGCATTTGAAGAGACAGTACAAGTCTTTAGATTTTTTTCATTTATACCTATAAGTACTGTGTTGCCATCAACTCCTTCTTCTCCTTTAGCTGGGGCAGATATTACTACCCTTTTAGCACCCGCTTTGACGTGTGCCTTGGCTTTATTGTATTCAGTAAAAAAGCCTGTTGACTCTACCACCACATCTATGCTGAGTTCACCCCAAGGTAAAGAAGCAGGGTCCTTCTCACTGAAGAAGCCTATCTTCTTCCCATCAACTATGATAGATGAGTTGCTATCCCCTTTCTCAGTAGATATATCGTGGTCAAATTTTCCTTGTGCTGAGTCATACTTCAGAAGATACGCAAGGTTATCTACATCGCCTAAGTCGTTAATAGCTACTACCTCTATCTCAGGTGTCGCACTCGCTACTCTTAAAACTTGTCTTCCTATGCGTCCAAACCCATTAATTGCTACTTTTGTTACCATACTCAATTAAATATTAAATAATAATACTAGAATTATAGCATAAGCGTCTTTAAACCTTATCCACAGATAAAGGTTAGCTTTAATTACTTGTTATTTAACTTTTTAGTCTCCTTTATCGTCTTTTATTTCAACGGCTACCGAGATTATCTCGGTAGCCGTTGAAATAAAATCAAAGTCAGACCTTGAAAATGGATTAATTTAGGAGTTTTTTAAAGACTTCCTCAAGTACTTTAGGGTTAGCGCTACCACGAGTCTTGGCCATACCTTGTCCGAGCATAAATTTAAGTGCATTTTCTTTCCCCGCTTTATAATCAGCCAGGGCACTGGGGTTTGCCTCTATTATATCCTTGGCAACTTCCAAAAGAGCGCCTTCATCGCTTGTCTGTGTTAAGCCTTTTTCTTTAATGATAACCTCTGGGTCCTCGCCACCTTCAAGCATAAGAGCAAGGACATCTTTTGCCACTCGTGAGTTGATACTTCCACTATTTATGACTCCAATAAGTTTTGCAAAGCTCTCTGGAGTAATCTTAATATCTTCAAAACTAAGTTCTTTATCTTTCATTAAGCCCAAGAGATCACTCGTAATATAATTCACTGCAAGCTGAATCCACTTGGAGGTTGAACCTCCAGTTCCACTTGGAGGTTGAACCTCCAAGTGGGTGATTGTCTTCTCTAAGAAATCAGCAATACTTTTATCCTGAAGAAAGATATTTAGGATTTTCTCATCAGTAAGATTATAATCTTTCTTAAATCTTTCCCTTTTTTCCCATGGCAACTCAGGCAGCACCATATCACCAAACCCAAGTTTTGAGATCTTAAGAGCTGGCAAATCTGGCTCTGGGAAATATCTGTAATCATTAGCCATCTCTTTCTCTCTCTGAGAATAAGTTGTGCCTTTCATTTCATCAAAACCACGTGTCTCGTGGGCTACTTTCTCTCCCCTGTCTAATACTTCCGCTTGCCTCTTCACCTCATACTCTATAGCGCGCTCTACACTACGGAAGGAATTTAAATTCTTCACTTCTACTTTAGTACCAAGCTCCTCATCTTTTGAGATCGAAATATTTGCCTCTACTCGCATCAGACCCTTCTCCATATCAGCACCGGACACATCAAGATATCTCAAGAGGAGTTGCAGTTCTTGAGCAAATTCGCTCGCCTGTTTTGCCGACTTTATATCAGGTTCTGTCACAAGCTCCATAAGGGGAATACCTGCTCTGTTATAATCCACATGACTAGAAGCAGGGTCAGCATCATGCAAGAGCTTTCCTGTATCTTCCTCCAAGTGAACACGGGTGACCTTCACACCGTTTAGCATACCACCTGCGACAAGTGGAAATTTATACTGACTTATCTGATAGCCCTTAGGTATATCAGGGTAGAAATAATTTTTCCTATCAAACTGAGAATATTCTGCAAGCTCCCCTCCCAAAGCTTTACCTACTAAGAGCACTTTTCTTACAGCCTCCTTATTAGCCACTGGCAAAGTGCCAGGGTGACCCATGCAGACTGGGCATACATTAACGTTTGGCCTTTTTTCAAGAGGATCATTTAAAGAGTTACAGAACATCTTAGTCTGTGTCTTTAACTCTGCATGTATCTCAAGCCCGACTGTAAGTGTATATTTCACCCCGTTAGAAATTTCTTTATCCATATATCTGATATTTATTACTTCTTTTTATTAACCACCGATATTTCTAACGGGGCTCATATTAAATAATTATTTTCCTACTTTTTTCCATTCTCCCATTTTCTCACCCTTAAACTTCTTTTCTGTCATCACAAGCTCTTCATAGATGCCTTCTATCAAATCATATTCCTTTGATTCCTCCAAGCTCACCCAAGCATATTTATCGCACTCCTCTTTCTGAATACTTATTTTCCCAGAAGCATAATCTGCCACACAAGAGATGATAAGAGTAGGTATGCCGTCTTTACCTAAGATTGCAATACTCGTCACATATTCTATATTATCAATCTCAAGGCCAGTCTCTTCTCTGACTTCTCTCCTCAAGGTCTGCTCGAGGACATTGTACCAATGATGCTCAGTGCCCTTATGAAGCTTAAGGTAATCGTCCACCTCTATCCTTCCTCCTGGCACAGTCCACATCCCTGGGAATTTTTTCTTATCCAAAGTACGACGAGTTATAAGATATTTACCATCTTTTACGACGATAGCGGTAATAGCCACCTCGTGTAAATACTTATTATTTTCCATAAAATTAATATAACATTTTCTATCTTAGAAAAAAAGCAGCTCATAAAGAGCTACTTTTTTTAAATTTTGATTATTTTTGCTTAGTTGCATAATCCGATATTACCCAGCCTTCAGTATCTTCATTCCCATCTGCGCTAGCAGGTATTTTTATCTTATACCAATTATCTTTCTCCTCCAAGATAACATAACTTTCTTTCGGATAAACTTTACCTATCTTATTATAATTCGTTCCTGGTCCCTTTCTAACATTAAGCCAACCTATTGGTGTGTCTCTTATAATTATCTCTTCTTCTAGAGAAATAGTATCATTAGTCTCATTATTTATGATATCAGTGCTTGTAGCCGAACTTGGAAAATCGCTCACCCTTAATATTGCTTCTTGATTATTATATTGATTATATATCTTCGTAAAATACGTATAACCAGAATATCCAAAAGATACTAAGATTAAAACGACGAGGAATGAACTAAGTATATATTTAAAAACTTTTCCTTTTTCAGCATTGTTCCCCATTTCCTTAGATAGTAAATTTATCCCCCTCCAATGGTCATCTAAGCCCCTTAGTGCTAGGCCTATAACATTAGCAAAAAGTATTGATTGATCTTTTTTATTTAAAATTTGCCCATTTTTTAATTTTTCAATAGGGTTACCTACCTTAACTTTTACGCCAAGGCTTTTTTCAATATACTCATCTAAGCCGGGTATTGAAGAAGATCCTCCTGCTAAAATAATCTCTTCTATTTTACCATTAACATTATTTTGATAGTAATGAATGGCTTTTTTCGCTTTATTTAATACATCCTCAAAAGAATGTTTCAATACGGCAGAAATCTGATGTCCACTTTTGCTATCTTCAAAACCAAAAGACCTTTTTATATCTTCAGCTTCTTCTTTTCCTTTGCCCAACTTATCCATTATTGCTTGAGTTAGTTGGTTACCGGCGACAGGGACAGAAACAGATAAATGAAGCAGTCCGTCTCGTCCAAAAATACTAATATCACTTGTTCGCGCACCAATATCCATTATTAGAGAATTAGCTTTCAAGAATAACGGCTTCAAAAGAGACCTTCCTAAAGAAGAGGCTTCGGTGTCTATTATTATTATCTCAAGACCAGCTGTGTGGGCTACGTCGATATATTCATCTATTAAATCTTTTAGCGCAGCGATAAATAATATATGATGCGATTTTTTAGTAGAGACAACAAGATGCTCCCAGTAAACATTATCCAAGCCAGAAGGAATAATCTTGTCTATCTGGTTCATTATTTCTTTCTTCAGTTCTTCACCTTGTAACTCAAGTGATAATTCAAAATGACGAACAAAAATCTTAGACTCCGGAAAGCTCATGGCTGCCTTTATCTTACCTGAAGAAAGACTGGCATTCGCTAAGCCTGCTTTCTTTAAAGTATTTTTTAATCCTAAAGAAAGTTTTTCTTTATCTATTATTTTTCCGTCCAAAACTATACCTTCATCTAATACTGTTCTGCCATATCCAAGAATCTCTCTTTTTTTATTAATTCTTAAAACTTCAATAGAAAAATCGCTTATATCTACAGCGACCGGTAATTGTTTATTAAAACCAAACATATTTAATATGACGAAATCAATTATGTATTATTACAGTATAATACGTTTCTAAATTATGCTCCGTGGCACTTTTTGTATTTCTTTCCTGAGCCGCATGGGCATGGATCATTTCTGCCGACTTTTTCATCTTTATTGACAACAGTCTTTCCGGCGCTATCTCCACTGTTAGGCGCATTAGTGATAAGCGCGCCACTTTTGTGCACTTCCTCAAGCTTCTTTTTCTCTCGGATAAAGACACCTCCACCCATATGAGGGATAAGTTTGAACAAATTAGAGTCTATCGTCTCCCCAAGTTCATGGAAAAGACGCAATCCTTCGTTCTTGTACTCGACAAGCGGATCCCTCTGCCCAAAGGCGCGAAGCCTCACAGAAGAGCGGACATAATCCATCGCCTCTAAGTGCTCAAGCCAGAGCATGTCTATGTTCTGGAGAATAGTCATCCTAAGACTACTGAAGAATAGTTCATCGCCCATCTCTTCTCTCTTCCTTAAAACAACATCAAGTGGCTCGTCGAAGTCTCTATATATAGTCTCTATGTCAGCCCACAAAGAATCCTTATCTCCCAAAAGGGCTTTTCTCCTCTTGGAATAGATAGCCTTTCTCTGCTTGTTTAGAACATTATCATAATCAAGAATATGTTTTCTTGAGTCAAAGTTCATCCCTTCAATCTTAGTCTGAGCTGCCTCAAGTGACTTAGAGACTAACCTGTTCTCAATAGGCTGATCTTCAGGTATACCGAAACGCCCCATCATACTTTTTATCCGGTCCGAGCCAAAGACTCTCATCAAGTCATCTTCAAGAGAGACGAAAAACCTTGTCTCCCCTGGGTCGCCTTGCCTACCCGAACGACCCCTAAGCTGGTTATCTATACGCCTCGCTTCATGACGCCCTGTACCTATGACATACAGTCCGCCAAGCTCTTTAACTTTCTCTTGTCCTTCTTTTTCTGGAGGACTACCACCTAAAACGACGTCCACTCCTCGGCCTGCCATGTTAGTGGCGATAGTCACCCTACCAAGCTTACCTGCCTGAGCTATGATCTCTCCTTCTTTCTCATGGTTCTTCGCGTTTAATACCTCATGGGCTACGCCCTCTTTCTTCAAGAGAAGAGAAAGATATTCATTTCTCTCTATAGAGACTGTTCCCACAAGTACCGGCTGACCTTTATCATGAAGTTCTTTCACTTTCTCCGCCACGGCCTTAAATCTCCCCTCTGAAGTCTGGAATATATAATCCTCTTTATCCTTCCTTAAGAGTGGCTTATTTGTAGGGATGGAAGCTACATCTAAGCTGTAGACTTTATGAAACTCTTCAGCTGAGGTTAAGGCAGTACCCGTCATGCCAGAGAGTTTTTTATACATTCTAAAGTAATTTTGAAAAGTTACACTTGCGAAAGTCCTACTCTCTCTCTGAACAGATACTCCTTCTTTTGCCTCAACTGCCTGATGAAGTCCTTCTGACCAACGCCTGCCCGGCTGAAGCCTACCTGTAAATTCATCTACTATTATGACCTCGTCATTTTTTACAACATAATCTTTATCTAGTTCAAAAAGTGCCTTTGCTCTTATAGCAGTCTCTAGGTGGTGCACATATTTAATCCCTTTCTCTGTGTAGATATTGCCTATACCAAGAATCTTCTCTGCTTTATCTATCCCCTCTTCTGTTAGAGATATAGCGCGAAGCTTTTCGTCAACTTCATAATCTGTCTCTCCGTTTAATTTCTCGGCAATCTTAGCAAATGTCTTATACAAGTCTTCTGACTCAGCAGAAGGCGCAGATATAATAAGAGGAGTCCTTGCTTCGTCTATCAATATGGAGTCTATCTCATCAACGATAGCGTAGTTAAACTCTCTCTGTGATAGCTCTTTCTCACTATAGACTATATTGTCCCTCAAATAATCAAAACCGAATTCATTGTTAGTACCGTAAGTTATATCAGCTAGATAAGATTCTTTTCTAGTGCATGGCTTTAGAAATTCATGAACAACTTGGAAGCTACCTTTCTCGTCTCTCTCTTTATCTAAGTCATCCTTCTCATGAGTAGGGTCATATATAAAAGATGACTCGTGGTTAATACATCCTATAGATAAACCAAGCATATAATAAATTTGCCCCATCCACACAGCATCTCTTCTTGAGAGATAATCATTAACAGTAACAACGTGCACTCCTTTACCTGAAAGTGCATTAAGGTACGCAGGAAGAGTTGCAACAAGAGTTTTTCCTTCTCCTGTCTTCATCTCAGAAATTCCACCTTTGTGCATTACGAAACCTCCTAATAATTGAACATCATAATGTCTCTGACTAAGAGTCCTTTTGGCAGCTTCTCTCACTAGAGCAAACGCACTAGGTAAAACATCATCTAAGCTTTCTCCTTTGGATATTCTCTCCTTTAGCTCAGAAGTTTTCAGTGGAAAATCCTCATCTTTAAGCGAAACAAGATCAGACTCTAGTTCATTGATCTTTAACACGAGCTCTTTACCCTCCTTCAAAAGAGGGCTTTCTTTATTAAAAATTTTATTATTTATTCCAGATAGAAATGCCATACTAGACAACTATATTAACACGTATTTAGACAAACTAAAACCCCCGCCTAGGCGGGGGTTAAAGCTTTGCGCTCTACCCGCACACTAACTTTTGCAGTACATCATTTTGCCGATTTTTAATCTCATTATAATCAAAACTTAATAATAACGTGAGGCCAAAAATATAAACTAATTGATGCAAAATACTACAAAAGTTAATGTGCGGGTCTATCTTATCTCCTCTTCTTTGCTGGTTTTCTCTTTGCTGCAGG
>CAZLLR010000006.1:15172-29542 GCA_964560655.1 uncultured Candidatus Saccharibacteria bacterium
TTCTTTTCTTTGCAGCTGGTTTCCTTTTTGTTGCAGTTCTTTTTATAGCCATTTTATTTTAAGAATTTAAAAATTTATAATAACATCGACCTTTTTGAAATGTTATTTCAAGTTCTCTAATATAATTATCTTTCTTTAAAAGAATAAAGACAACAAAAATTTTCTAAAACTGTGGATAACTTTTTAAAAATTTAAAAAATATATTTTTATTTTTTAAATTTTCCAATTAACTGAACTTCTTCTTCAAGTTTAATTTTAAATTTTTCATAAACTTTTCTTTTGCAAAGTTCAACAAGCGACTTTATATCACCAGAAGATGCATCTCCTTTGTTTAAAATATAATTACAATTCTCTTCTGAAACGAAAGCCTCTCCTCTGTTTATTCCAGCTAATCCTGCTTCTTGTATAAGGAAGCCTGCAGGTAACTTATATCTATCTTCCACCTTTTTAAACTCAGGAAAATTTAAAATTAGTTCTTCTTTACTTATGCCTATAGAGTCCCATGGTATATTTTTAAAGAAACATCCTGCTGACTTACCAGCACACTTACAAGAATTAGCACGTGACTTAACATTCTCAAGTATTATCTTCTTTACTTCATCTTCCTTTTCGTGCTTCATCGAGAGCACCGCGGATAGGATTATAAGCTTAGAATCTTTCTTAAAGATAGAGTCTCTGTACTCAAAAAAACATTTTTCCCTACTGAGTTTTTTAACGTTTAAAGTATCCGTCTCAAGAGCTTCTACTTCTTTAATGCTTGAAGATATACTCCCCCCAAACGCACCGGCATTACCACGGATAGCTCCGCCTATAGTACCAGGAATACCGATTGCCCATTCAATACCAGAAAGTG
The DNA here is from genome assembly GCA_964560655.1 of uncultured Candidatus Saccharibacteria bacterium. Taxonomy (GTDB): domain Bacteria; phylum Patescibacteriota; class Minisyncoccia. Next base: position 16,026 of record CAZLLR010000006.1, read on the forward strand.
CTTGTGATGCCGAAAATTGCAAAAGTTTTGCTAAGCTTTCACCCGCAGAAACAAATACCTCTGACCCGTCAATTGAAATACCTTTAATCTGAATCTTCACAACAAGACCATCAAACCCTAAGTCAGAGACTAATACATTTGAACCTCCGCCTAAAATAAAAATGGGCAACTTTTTTCCTTTCGCCCATGTAAGAACATTAATAAGCTCCTCTTTTTCAGAGACAGCGACAAAATAGCGAGCTACACCCCCAACCTTAAAAGTAGTGTAAGGGGCTAAAGAGATATTTTCTTCAATCTTCATAATTATATTAATTCCAGCTAAATAAAGGATCGACGAGGCTAACTCCAAAAATGTTTAATTATATGAGCGCTGATCGTCGATCCTTTGCTTAGCTCGAAACCCATACTGCCTATTGTTAATAGTACAAGAACTATAGATTAAATACAATAAGAAACACAAAACCCGCCGTAAGGCGAGCCTGTGCAAACATTTTTGGATCCCTTATTATTGATAACAAAAAGGAACACCCATATATCTATTGTATAACAAAAATATAGAGAAAAGTCAAGTTATTTCTTAGCATACATCTCATACCTACCTTTATCTTTCGACATAGCATTATATGCTTCATATTTATACTTATATCCGTAAGTATCTGTTAGGTGCGCACCATCTACCATAATAGGATACGAGTAAAACTTCCATCCACCCCTTGAGGTAGGTACGCGCCCACGAGTCAGATGCCAAGCAAAAAAGAAAGCAACCCTAATCATCCACGGACTTACGGGAAGTGTTTTTTTACCGACAATACGTGCCATGTCTTTTGCCAAAACTGGAGGTCCTGGTGGAGAAATGTTAAATACTTCATACTTACCTTCAATATTACTAAAAGCAAAAAGGGCGATTATATCACTGACGTCATCTTCGTGTATAAACTGCCTCGCCCATAAAGGGGGTGCTGGTATGAAAGAAACCAATACTGCCACTATCCGGTGCACTAAAGATTTTGTAAGTCTTCCACTTAAAGCTGCTTGAAGGCCAAACCTTGTACACATATATCTTCCACGTGGACCAGTAATAGCAGCTGGACGAACAATAAAGACCTGAGGCGGTGCTTCCTTCCCTCCTCTCTCTTCATACATAGCATGTAACTTCTCTTCCACTATCTTTTTCTCAACACCATATAAATACGTTTCTTCTTTAAATGGAGCATCCTCTGTGATGAAATGGTCAAGTGTATTATCTTTAAATGCTCCATAAGAAGATACTGTTGAAAAATAAATGAGCTTTTTAACAGAAGGAGAAGAAAATGCAAATTTAAAAACATTTTCAGAACCTTCTACATTCCATTTCCATTGTTTCTTCTTTTCTCCATACATCTCACGTATCTGCCAAGCAGTATTTATAACCACTTCTGGATTATAGGCTAAAACTTTTTCTTGCCAAGAATTATCTGAAGTATTAGCATTAATCCATATAATATTTCCTCTATTTTCAAGAAATCCCGGTCGCGGGTTCTTATCCAGGCATATAATCTTATCCACTTCACTTCGAGTAGAGAATTGATCTGCTAACATCCCTCCTACATAGCCAGCTCCACCAACAATAAATATATTCATATCAAAAATTATAAATTAAATGTATAAAAATGTATATTACCTATAAAATTCAAGTGTCTTATTTAAAAATTTGTCAAATGAAAAATTCTCTTGAACACTCTTTTTTAGATTTTTTCCAAAAGTTTCTCTTAATTCTTGATTTAAAATTAACCCTTCTAAAGCGTTTTTTATTTTTTCTATATCTTTCGGTGGAACAAGAATCCCTTTATCTTCATTACTTATTATAGAAGGTAGCCCTCCTGTATCTGAAGCAAGAACAGGAAGTCCAGCAAAACCGGCTTCAAGTAAAACATAAGCCAAAGCTTCCGTAAGAGAAGTAAGAGTAAATATATCAAAAGCCTTTAAATACCTTGAGGCATCTTCCACAAATCCGGCAAAGACGACCTTATCCTCTATACCCTCTTTCTCTACCGTTTCTTTTAATCTTTTCTCTTCTTCTCCTGCCCCGATAATAATAAAAATAAAAGGTAAATCTTTTAAAAGAGCTAGGGCCTTCACGATATAATCGATTCCTTTATTTTTGTGAAGCTCTGATATTGTACCTATCCAAATCTTATCTCTTAGGTTCCTTATTTTTAATTTCTCAATTAAAAATTTTCTAGCCTGGTCCTTCTCTAGAAAATCTGGTCTCTTAATTCCATTTTCTATTACTTTTATTTTTTTAAGAATAAAAGGAAAGTGAGCCACATCATCTTTTGTTTTTTCTGATACACAAATAATTTTATGAGTTAAAATTAAAGAGAGCCATACGAATATTCTTATGAGAAACTTTTGCCATGACGCCCTCTCTTCGTTAAAAGCCCAACCATGACCTGTAGAGATAATATTAGGTACACGGACGATCCTCCCCACCAAAGCGCCAATACCAAGTATCTTAGAACTATTGAGGTGGATGATATTAGGTCGTTCCTTTCTAAAGATCCTCACAAGGTCAAAAGTGGCAAACACTTCATTAAAAAATCCTATATTCCGAGAAAGGCTTTTTAAGGAAATTACTCTTACCCCTTCCTTCTTCAATTTTTCAATCATCAGACCATTTCCACCTGCCACTACTAAAACATCAAATTCGTTCTTAGGTAGGTTTGTCGCTATATCGAAGACGTATCTTTGGGCCCCACCCCAAAAGGATTTTGTAATAACATAAATAATCTTTTTCTTTTGAGGCATAATGCTATCTACCCTTACTTGATAAAACAGTCTTAATAGTTTTTAGAGCGATGGATAAATCCAAAGATATTGAAAGATTCTTAAGATAGAATATCTCATAAGCCAAACGGTCTTTAGCTTCTTCTGGTGATCCTCCAAATTTATTATGGATCTGAGCCCACCCTGTCAGACCGGGGGTTACCAATGTCCTTATCTTATAATATGGAATTGTTTTATCTAAAACTGTGTAAAAATCGATAAAGTCTGGCCGAGGTCCTATAAAAGACATATCACCTTTTATAATATTCCAAAGTTGAGGAATCTCATCAACTCTTGTCAAACGCAAGATCTTACCAAAAGATGTAATCCTAGGGTCATTTTCGATAAGCCATTTATCACCAGATGGTGATTCGTTGTTAATCTTCATAGTCCTAAACTTATAAAGATTAAAGTTTTTCCCATTTTTACCTACCCTCACTTGCTTAAACAATGGATCGCCTTCTGATGTTATCCTTATTAAAAAAGGAACTAAGAGAAATAGTGGAGATAACACTAATATCAGCACTAAAGCAAATATAAACTCAACCGGCCTCTTTGATGACTCATAAAGCTTATGCGAATAAGCTACATTCTTTAAAAACCACGCTTTATTTACCAGAAAAAGAGGAATCTTTTCCATAAGAGACTCATAGAATATTGAAAAATCAGCGACACTAACACCGAGTGGAATAATTTCATAAAATATATTAACCATATTATCGTCATGTTTTATATCGTCTGAGATAACAACAATATCGATATTGTGGTCTTTCACATATTTTTTTAAATCTAAGTTGCTATCTTCTGAGATTACATCCACTACATTATAAGAAAGTTGTGGCCTGTCATTTATGAAATCTTTAAAGTCGATCATCTCTTTTGTTGAGCCAAAGAAAACCACATTAGTCTTTGAACTTTTTACAACATTTAAAAAATAAAACTTTCTCCAGAAATAGATAGCGAGAGTGGCTACAAAGATATTTATAACAAGGATGGTCTTAGGTGTGATATTCCAAAAAGGAATAATATAAAAAATCAAAACAGAAATTACCCCCACAACAGCCATTGTTTTTAAAATCTGATCCTTAAGATCATTAAAGGAAAAGAATTTTCTAACTTCATAAAAACCGGCAATAAAAAAAACTAAAATCCAGATAAGGTAAAGAGTACTTATCGGGACCTTATGAATATTAAGAATCTTTAAAGAAGGTATTGACCCATATCTTATTATAAGCGACACGAAAAAAGATACATAAAGTATCAATACATCACCTATCAAAAGAATTATTTTTCTAAGATAATAAGGATTTTTCATCTTACACAATTTTTATTACTCTCCAAGGTAAAGTTTTTTTAATTCTGCTATCCCCTCTTCTAAAGAAATTTTTGGTTCCCACCCGAGAATATTTCTCGCCTTAGAGTTATCAGCTAAGGTGTGTTGAGGCTCAAGGCGTGATTCACAAAATTCAACTGGTCCACCTATCAGCTCAGCCACCTGATTAATGCTAAAATTTCTACCAGCGCCAACATTAAACACTTCCCCATGTACAGCTTTGTCACTTTCCATAGCTAGTATATTAGCAGCTACGACATCTCTAACATGAGTAAAATCACGAGTCTGCTCTCCAGTAGGAACTATAGTTAATGGCATACCCTCCTTCTTCTGTTTTAAAAATTTACCTATTACTAATGCATAAGCACCACCTGCTTTAAAACGGGGGCCGTAAACATTAAAATAACGTAAAGAAACTGTAGGGAGACCGTAAACTTTGCTAAAAACCCTGCATTTTAATTCACCTATATATTTTTGCAAGCCATAAGGACTTAAAGGGTTTGATGCCATCTCTTCGTGAAGAGGCATAACACTTTGATCTCCATAAGCGGAACTTGAAGCAGAGTAGATAAATTTCTTTACCCCAGTGTCTTTCGCAGCTACAAGAAGATTAAGTGTCCCGTTAACATTTACATCATGTGTTTCTATAGGGTTCTCTATAGAGTACTGCACTCTCGGAAGCGCTGCTGTGTGAAATACATATGAAGTGCCGTCCATAATTTTTCTAACTGCTTCAATATCTCTAATGTCTTCTTTAAAGAACCTTGCTTCCTTATTAACATGTTCTATATTACCATTTGAAAGATTATCTATTATATGTACGTCAAAACCACGATCTATAAGCTCATCAACTAATTGAGACCCTATAAACCCTGCTCCACCAGTAACTACAACTTTTATTTTTTTATTTTCCATATTTTTTTATTTTACAAATTAAGGCTTCCTGCCTGCTTTAATTTCTTTTATATAATAATCTCCTTGAGTTTTAAAACTCGGTTCAAGCTCAATCGCTTTTTCGATCTCCTCCACTGCTTTACTCCGCATATTAAGCTCCGAGTAAGTAGCAGCTAGGCTTAAATGATATTGCGCATTAGAAGGATTAGAATTAACGAGTAAAATCCATATATCTTTCGCTTTCTCCATATTTCCTATTGTGGCATAAGCATTAGCAAGATCAGTGCTCGGAATGTCTTTACCTCCGTAATAGGATTCGATAAGATTATTAACATAATCTTTTTTTCCAGCCCTCGCCGAGACAGTAATAAGATTTTTAACCGCTTCACCATAACTTTTATCAAGATTATAAGCAGTCTCTGCGGCGATAAATGCTTCTTCTGGCTTCTTGCCGTTCGCATAAGATTCAGCTAACGCAAAGTAAACTGACTGTTTTGTAGGGGCGAGTTCTCGCGCCTTAGTCAGTCTATCAAATGACTTTTCAAATTGACCAGCCTTACCATAAAGTGCACCAGCAAAGAGGTAATATCTCAAATCCTTAGGGCTCCTCTCTATCTGACTCTCAAGTTCAAAAAGAGCATCATTAAGGATCGTATTTTTTTCTTCATCGGAAAAATTATCTGAAGACCTCGCCTTATTAGCATAATCTGAAAGTTGATCTACTGCTTCAGCACTCCCAAAAGTGTTTAAGGCGATAACGTTCTTAAAGCTATTTAATACAACCTCGGGGCTCTGCCCTGCCCTAACGGACCTCAAGGTATTGATAAGATTTTTAGCAGCTAAAGCCGGTTTTAAATTAACAGTATAAAGAGAGAATGACACAACTATAAAAGCTAGAACTATAACAGCATATCCTAGGAAGCTTGGTTCATCTTTAACTGAATCATCCTTCTGTGTCAAAACCTCTTCTTCACTATATTGATAACTTATATACCCCAATATACTAAAGAACATAAAATAAGAAGTGAGGTTATCAAATACAAAAAGATTATGGAAGCCATAAGCGGTAAAGACAGCAAAGATTGCAGCGACCTCAAACACGCTTATTTTCCTTTTCTTATAAAGTTTCCACGCCATATAAAGCGAAGTGGCAAAGATTGAAAGGTAAGCCAAGAGTCCAAGTATGCCGGCAGATGTAAGCCAGTCGAAGAAAACATTGTGGGCCCTATCAAACCATTGTTCCTGCCCCCAAAGACGAGGGTCATAATATTTACTAAACAAAAGATTGTAATTCTCAGGACCCCAACCTAGAACAGGGTGCTCCTGAAATCCTTTTATAGACATATTCCATATAAGGAATCTTGATTCAACCGTCTTCTCTGTAAAGGATATAGAAGAAAGCCTGTTTAAGACTGGGCTCTTTGCGACAAACGAAGTGTCTTTAATAGTCATAAAAACTCCTACTACTAAAGCTACTACCACAATTGCACCGATAGAGAATTTACGAATCTTCTTGCTCTTAGTCAAAAGGCCAGAGACGACACCGAAAGCTACAAGCCCCGCAAGAAAACCTAAAATGGCCCCCCTTGTCGCAGTATAATAAAGTATAGGTAGATTAATCACGGCAAGGGCTATATATAAATATCTTAACCCGACTCTTTGGGATTTAAGATAAAGGACTGTCAATATAAAGAGTTGGAATATCACAAAGATAGCAAGGTAAGAGGCATTGCCAAAAGTAGCATCAAGCCTAGCTGAACCTTGGTGAATCTTAAGCGCCCCAAGGAGCTGGAAATAAGCATAAAAGATAGCGAGTGTCCCAAAGGCAGTGATACTTCTAAAGAGCCAGAGCCAATCTTTTTTAAACTTCAAAGTGCTCGTTGCTACTAGGAAATATAAGAATAAGTGGATATGTCCCACCAAGCCCTCCATCCTCTCAAAGTTAGACCAGAAACTACGATAAGGATTCTCTCCAAAAATAGTCGCAAGAAATAAGATAAAAAGAGTCAATCCTAATGCAAAAAGTACTGGCGTCCTCTTCGGCCTATAACTCTTATCAAACACAGCCAATATAACCCATAAAAGGAACACTCCTTCCACAACTGATCTAAAGAAAAAATTCTTCCCTGTTATAAACGGGAAAAAGAACATACTAGAGACAATTAGAAAGATGGCCGGAAGTATAAAGATCCCACCTTTAACAATATAAGATAAAAATTTTAATTCTCTTTGATTCATTGGTTTTCAATTATCTTAATAACTTGGACAGGGCACACCTCTTCAGCGTCTTTATTACAACCAACCTCTTCAACATCCAACTCATAGTCGCCTTTCTCATCTTTCTTGCCACCTATTATCTCTGCCTTATCATCATCTCCCATCTTCCAAAACTTAGGGCAAACAGCCACACAGCTTCCACAGCCAATGCACCCTTCATGCTCTTGATATATCTTTATCTTTTTGCTCATATCTATCATTATAAAATATAACAATCTAGACCAATTGTCAAAACACTCAAATAAGTATAGAATTTAATTGTTTATGGCATACGATCAAAATAAAAAAAATATAAGCCACGAACTACTTCAGATATTAGTCTGCCCAGTTGACAAAGAAAAGCTTGAGTATAATAACAAAAAAAATATTCTCTCCTGCCATAAGTGCAATAAAAAATACAATATAAAAGATGGTATACCTATACTTTTAAACACTTAATAATATAATCCGTATGGTAAAATTTTCAATCATAATACCAGTTTATAATGAAGGCGAAAGCGCAAAACATACCCTTGAAGAATTAAGGGTCTTTTTAGATAAGAACACAGGAGAACATGAGATAATAGCCGTTGATGACGGTTCAGATCAGCATACTAAAAATATGCTTAAAGAAGTGTCAGGAATAAAACTTATAACCCATGACAGAAACCGTGGGTATGGTGCAGCGCTAAAGACTGGTGTTAAAAATTCATCTTACGATTGGGTGATGTTCTTTGACTCAGATGGTCAACATAAAACAGAATATATACCTGGGCTTTTAAAACATACTGACAACTACGATATGGTAGTCGGGGCAAGAAGCACTTATAAAGGTCCTTTTCTTAGGCAGCCCGGGAAAAGATTTCTAAAATTATTAGCCGAATATCTAGTCAACGCCAAGATACCAGATTTAAACTCTGGCTTTAGACTTATAAAGAAGAGTGGCTTCTTTAGATTTATGCACCTTTTTCCTAACTCATTCTCCCTTACCACGACAATAACCTTAGCCTTCTTCCGAGAAGGGTTAGATGTAAAATATATACCCATAACTATCAACAAAAGAGGCAGTAGCACTAAAAGCACAGTAAAGACAAAACATGGACTCCAAACAATTCTACTCATAATGAGAATGATTATGCTCTTCAATCCCCTTAAGATATTCTTACCTACAAGTCTACTACTCTTATTACTTGGTATTATCTTCTCTATATACGGTATAATAGCCTTTGGTAATTTCCCAATATCCGGACTTCTTATACTTCTTACAAGCTTCATTGTTTTCTTCAATGGACTACTCGCTGACCAGACGTCGACGATAATAAGAAACGAAAAATAATGAAAAGAGCAAAATTTTACATTCATTTTATAGGACTTGGATTATTCGCGGTAATCTTATATGAAATAGATGCTATAAAAACTTTCTCATTAATAAAAGAAGTGGATTTGTGTTACTTATCTCTTTCTATCTTGCTTATTTTCCCTATAATTTTCTTAAGAAACTTAAGGTGGCAATATATATTAAAAAACGAAAAAATAGAAATAGGCTTTAAAGAATCTTTCCTTATATATTTTTATGCAATTTTCTGGGGGGCAGTGACGCCAGGTAGCTTAGGGGAATTCTCAAAAATAATTTTTCTAAACAGGAAAAAAGTATCTTGGGTCAAATCCGCCTCAAGCGTGATAATTGATAGACTCTTTGATATAATTACTATCCTTATATTAGGCCTCTTAAGTATAATCTTCTTCTTTAAAAATTTTACCAACACAATTCATCTCTTAAGTTTAGTCCTAATTCTATTCGGCTCAGTTATCATACTTTTATATTATGACAGAAAAATATTCGTCAACATTTTTTCAAAAATATTAAAAAAACTTCCTAAAACTATATCTGAAAAAATCAGTAAAGAAGATATAGAAAATTTCTTCACTTCATTTAAGAAGCCGTTACTTTTAATAGCAAGTAGTATATTCCTAAGCCTTTCCGCTTGGTTCTTATACTTCTTCTCTTTATACTCTTTATCGCTTGCTCTTGGGCTTGGAGTATCTTTTTTGGTGATATCAGCAGCTATAGCAACTATCAGCATATTAAACCTCTTACCTATTAGTATCTCTGGTATCGGCACAAGAGATCTTGCTCTGATAGTCATATTTTCCCAAATAGGACTAGAAAAAGAGAAGGCCGTAGCCTTCTCTTTGCTTATACTTATGACATTTATATTAAACGCTCTATTTGGCTGGCTTGCCGGCTTTTTTATAGAAAAGGATCCACTTAAGGTGAGTCCAAGCGACATCACTTAGAACTTTAATATCATGGAAGCTTCGTATTCCTTTCAACATGTTTACAACAGCTCTCGGACGCAAATAAAATTCCTTATAAGCCCTCTTCATGCTATTAACAATATCTTCACTTGAAAAATCAGGGTAACTTACTATGGCCGAATAATTCTGGTCAAAATCCTCCCAATTACTACTTGTAAGCCACCCTTGTTCTGTGACAAGTTTGAAGAAGTCTGTACCTGGGTAAGGAGCAGCTACTGCAAAATTAGCTAGAGTTAGAGGAAGACTTTTTGCAAGTTTGATCGTCTCATCTACTGTCTCCTTACTTTCCCCGGGTAAACCTATTATGAAGTAACCCCATACTTTTATACCAGCACGTGAAGCGCTATTAACCGTCTCTCTTATCTTCTCTACTGTGATATCCTTCCTAGCAATATCTAATACCTTTTGAGAACCTGACTCTAAACCAAACATCACCATTTCACATCCGGCTTTCTTCATCCACTCTAGCGTCTCAAAGTCTACAGTATCTACTCTTGAATTACACATCCACCTTATCCCTAAATTTTCATTAATAATCCTTTTACATAGATCGATAACTTCTTTTTTATTAACAGTAAAAGTGTCAGAATGAAAAAGAATATTTTTCACACCGATCTTTTTCAAATAACGAAGCTCCGCTAGTATACTGTCATTTGACCTTTGCCTGAAGACCCTATTCCAAGCAATTGGGGATCGACAAAACATACAACGAAAAGGACATCCACGAGAAGCGGTAACAAAAGTAAACTTAGAACCTATAAAAGGAAGGTTATACTTATCTATAGGCATAAGTTCATGAAGTGGGATAGGAAGTGAATCAAGATCCTTAATCAACGGCCTCTTCTCATTGGCAGTAGCTTCCCCATCCTCCTTCCTATAAGCAATCCCCTTTACCAGAGAAAGATCTCCATCACCCTCAACAACATCTACAAGTCCTGCCAAGGTCTCCTCCGCCTCACCTTCAATTACAAAATCAAGGTCTTTAAATTTCTCTATACTCTCTTTCGGTAAAGCTGTGACATGAGAACCGACAGCGATACTTTTTGCCCCATTTTTTTTAGCTACACTTGCTACCCTCATATCGTTTGAGATGGTAGAACTTATGGCATTAAATAGAATATAATCTGGTTTCTTCTTCTCAATAATTTCTTCAAAATCTCCCCCGAGCTCGCTCCAGTGTATCTCATCTGCGATACAATCCATCAACTCTACATTGAAATCTTTCCCCTTCATAACAGCCGCCAAATAAGCCAAATTAGTCTGTGGCCAAATAGTCTTTTCCCGTGTCTTTCTACCCGAGCGGTCTAAGTCCCTTATTACCATCACTCCAAGTTCGGGAGTAGGAGGATTTATAAAAATTATTTTTTTCATAATATTTATCTCTTTTCAACTCCAATCATTATACCGAAAGCGAGTTTTTTTACAAATGGGATTTTGCTTATAATTTTATCAACCAATATCAAAGACAGAGTCAAAATACTCTTAAAAGGAAAGAATCTATAGATATTTATCATGTCAGGAAAACCGAGTAAAGGATATGCGATAAACCCAAAATAATAAATCTCTTTCACTTCAAACTCCTTTTCTATGAGCTTTAGTATCTCACTACTTTTGAAATTCTTATGACTCTCGGCAAAATGTTCTCCCTTATTCATAATCTTCCTCGGCAAGCCATTGATAAAAGATTTATTCGTATCAGCAAATACTACTTCCCCGCCGGGCTTTAAGATTCTTTTTATCTCACTAAGAGCCTTTGGTACATCAAAGAGGTGGTGCAGGAGCGCTCGAGCATATATCACGTCAAAAGAGCTGTCAGCAAAAGGGAGGTTCTCTGCATCAGCGCAGATGACTCTTTCCTCTTTCTCCTTCGCGTGAGTCAGCATATTATGAGAGATATCATAGCCTACTAAATTATCAAAATTATTATTCTTTAGATACTCCATCATCTGTCCTGTCCCGCAACCAGCATCAAGGACAAGCCCTCTTGGTGGTGCCATCTTTACCATCTTCCCAAACCAAAAATCATGATATTTTTTTGAATACTCTTTCTGGTAGCGAACCTCTTCATAAAAGTCAGCTACAAAGTCTTGAGTTTTAATCTCTTTTTCTTTATCCATAAAATCTTTATTTTAAATCCTATCTGCTAGCAGGCATAATGAACGGCTCAACCAGTTGAGCCGTTGAGAATTATTGCTCTATAAACCTAGTAACTCCGAACTCCTTAAACACATCATCAAGTCTATTGTCTGCCCTAAGCTTCTCTATAGTCTCTGGTGCGAAGTAGATAAAACTTTTATCCAAGTAATAATTAAAAAGTAGTGGCGCACTCTGGTTAAAGCTTACTGCTATCACTTCTTCGTCGCTAATATTTTCACTTCTTAACTCTTCTATTAATGGCATGGCTTCTGGCAGGAAACTTGTCTCATAAGACTCATGGAACATCCATTTATTTGAGACGAAAAGCTGAAGAGATAGAAAGAGAACTAATCCGAGTCCAAATAAAATATATTTTACCCTACTCTCTATACATTGGCTAAACATCCTAACTAAAGCTAATACTCCTAAAGATATTAGCAATACAATAGCAAGACGTATCTCGAGGAAATGATCCCAATTATTTGTCTTAAGTAATATTAAGCCAATATACCACACGAGTAGCCATATCGATAAAAATCTAAAAAGATCTCTTCTCTCTTTATAAAGATACGCCCCTCCTAATAGGATTAAGAACAAGAAGAAAGGTCCACCAAAATTTATAATAGATAAAGCCTGCTTAGGGTAAAAGATTGCCGAGTTTAAGTACATCTTAAATTGTTTTAAGATAGACACGTGGTACCCATACTTAAGCTGGAACTCTAAAATATCAGGATTATTTAAGCCAGCGATACTTTCTATATAACTGTCTTTCTCGTAGTGATAAGTATAAGGATCCGGGAAAAGATGCCCGTAACGGCTAAACGATTCATCTGTACCTGTTATATAAGAATTATTAAAAAGCCCAAAGCCAACGAAGATTAAGATTACTGGCAAGGCAAATATAATTACTTTTCTCCATGACTTATTTATATAAAGCTCATAAAGAATGACTGGTATAACCGAAAAAATAAAAGCGTTACGAGAAACAATAGCAAGGCCTAAGAATAAACCGCTAAAGAGAAGTTTAAAGTATGAATTATTGAAGTGAAAAAAACTTTCTTTACGAGAGACTTCTTCTTTACTCCCCGAAGTAAGTAATGGCAACTCTTTGGATCTACCCCAAAAATAGATAAGAAGTCCGAGCAAGAAAAATATACTGGCAAACTCATAAGATCCGGCAAAAAGGGCTCCCTTCCAAACAAACGGCATAAATATATCAAAAAGTGCAGCCAAAAATGCCAAGTAAAAATTACCGAAAATCCTAAGAATTAAAAAGAAGATCAAGGCAGTAGATAAAGCAAAAAGAAAGACCGAAAGATAAAAAGGTAAATTCAGATTAAAGCCGAAGATATTAAAAGCTTCCGCCTCTAATAAGATAGTTAACTTGTTTCCAAAACTAGATTCAACCCCCTCGTCTTTGACTTGAGAAGTAGCGAGAACAACATTTTTCTCACTTTCTAGTTTATACTCACTCGTCTGTGCTAAGTTCCTAGAAAGGATTAGGTTCCCATGTAGGCCTGTTGGAGCATAACCTTTATAGACAATAGGTGTAGCCCTTAGAACCCCAGCCAAGGCAAATATAAAAAATGCTGCAATTATAATTTTTTTGTTCATCCTGTTAGAAGTCATGATTATATATCTTTAACACTTGTTTATATCACATTAGATAGCTTTTTGAAACTTCTAACGGGATTCATATATATCTTAAATATTCATCTATCCAATTTTTAATATTAAATTTTTCTTTCACTTTATTATACCCTCTTTTCCCAAA
>CAZLLR010000007.1:0-28992 GCA_964560655.1 uncultured Candidatus Saccharibacteria bacterium
ATAAAAAGAACTAATTCCGCACTATACGGAAACAAGATATCAGTTTACATGATATCTTCTCCCTGTCAACTCCTATGTGGAAAATAATAAGGGGGAGCAGGCATAAACATCGCCTACTCCCCCAGCTTCGGCAGCCGTCACTACAGTGGGCTACTCTTGGTATCTTGAATCTCTTCATCTTTCTACCTCCTTTCTTTTATTTTCTTACATTATCTAATTACATTAGAGCATAATTATAGCATACGTGTCAAGTCTAGTTCTTTCTTATACTTTCAAACAAAGGTACCGAAAAATTGTTTTTCCGTACTTTTACGTCCTTTCTTAGTTTCTACAGCTTCCCCTTCTTAATATCTTCTCTTAGCTTCTCAACATAAGAATTAAAAAAATAGAGATTATGAAAAGTAAGAAGCTTTAATGCAGTGATCTCTCCTGCCTTATAGAGGTGCGATATATAACTCCTCGTGTAGTCTTTACATACATAACAAGAGCACTTCTTATCTAGTGGCTTCTTATCTTTTAAGAACTTTGACTGCCTCATCTCAAGTCTACCTTCTGAAGAGAAGGCCGTCCCATGGCGAGCATAATGAGTGGGTACAATACAGTCAAAAGTGTCCACTCCGGCCTTTATGATCTCAGGAATATCCTCTAAGTGTCCTATACCTAGGAGATGTCTTGGTTTCTCTTCTGGTAAATCATCTAAGACGACTTCAAGCATCTTCCCCATTATCTTTTTATCATCACCAAACTCGCCACCTATCCCAAACCCTTCAAAAGGAAGTGAGGATATAAATTTAGCGCTCTCTTTCCTTAAATCAGAGAACTTACCTCCTTGGACGATACCAAAGAGAGCCTGATCCTTCTTAGACTTAAGAGACCTAGCCTTTATACATTCCTCGGCCCACTTATGACTTAAAGCCAAAGACTTCTTCGTGTATTCATAATTAGCAACTGGTGAAGTGCATTCATCAAAAGCGAAGATAATATCCGCACCTAACTCCTCTTGTATCTTCATTGACTCCTTAGGTCCTATGAATATCTTCCTACCGTCAATAGGTGACCTAAACTCTACCCCCTTTTCACTAATCTTCAGATTCTTTGGCTGTTCTCCCTGTGACACAGAAATATCTTTCTTCTTTTTCAAAATCTTCCCCACTCCATGATCCTTGCCAAAACCAAGACTAAAAACTTGAAAACCTCCTGAGTCTGTCATAAGTGGACTCTTCCAATGCATAAACTTATGTAAGCCACCGACACTCTTCACAATCTTTTCTGCTTGCTTCAGATGCAAGTGGTAAGTATTACAGATCAGCATCTGACTCTTTGCTTCTTCTACTTCACTGCTAGTGAGAGTCTTCACTACTCCTTGGGTCGCCACTGTTATAAAAGCGGGTGTCTCCACTTTTCCATTTGAAGTTTCTATGACACCAAGGCGAGCATTACTCTTCTTAGATTTTTTTAAAATTTTGAATTCAATCATTTTTATACTTTTACGCAAAACTTAAACAAAAATGCAGAAAAATTGTTTTGTAAGAATTCCCCTTCCGCCCGCTGGCGGAGACCGTTCTAAAAAAATAGTTGTTTCTGCCTTTTTGTATTATTTTAGAAATTTTAAATTCAACAATCTATATTATTAAAAAATTCGAGAAATATAGTCTTCGTAGAATTTTCCTCATGTCCGTCCTTAAGAAGACCTTCCTTTCCAAATTTTTATATCCCTAATCAATACTTTTAATTTTGGCTTTCCGTAGAGGTAGCCCTAGTCGCATTCTCCTCACCTACAAGCTCTCCATTCATCTCGTCATACTCTCCATCTGTTATTACTCGTTCAATCATACCAGTTTCTAAGGTGACGAAAGTGGTATGATTTGTTGTAATTGATACAAGATTATCATCTAACCTATTACCATAACCGGCATGTCTAGACTCAAATCCAAAAGAAAACTCATAACAAAAATTACAATCTAATTTTCTATATCCTCTAAAGACTAAGCCTGAACCGTCAAACTTATAAGTAGGAGCCTTAACCATAATCCAATTACGTGCCAACTCCTTTGATCCTACTACACTGTATTTAATATCTACTACTTCTTTTTTGTTTAATTTTCTGACTACAAAAAAACTTACTCCAAAGACACCTGCAATTGAAATAAAGACGATAAAAAATAAAAGGGAGAAAAGTATTAAAAGATGTTTATTATGTTTCATTTACTTTCTATTTTACCTTAAAAATAAAAAAATATCATTAATCTTATGTAACTACTCCGCGAATAGCCTTTCTGTAATTGCAATAATCACATTCTGGGTCAGAATTAGGGATATTTCCTTCACAGAGACACTTACGAGCATCCATAAGAGTGCCCTCAACCCAAGAACTGTCTCCTTTATAAGGCAAGACTACCACATCAAATTCCAGCTTGCCGTCAAAAGTTGTTTTATCTTTCTTTCCATTACAATATACGAAATAGCCTGTATCTGAGACCTTGTGTCCATTCATTTTCAACAACCATTGATAAATTTCCATTTGTCTCTTATAAGCAATCTGCCAATCTGCATCAAGACTCAACTCCCCGTCTTTACTTGTCGCTTTATAATCAACGACAATAAGCTCACCGCTCGAAGTAACCCACACATCATCAACAGCGCCAGTAACTATAAAATTAGACTGCTTATGGTGGTGCCTCACACCAACAAAATTCTCCCTCCATTCATCAATATCTTTATGCTTAAAAGGAATAGCATCTATGCCGTACTTTTCCATAAGAGGGTGAATAGTTCCTTTTGCTCGATGAATATCAAATTCTTTCTTTAATAATGAATCCACTGCAGAATTTAAACTAAAAGGAAAACCCGGTGGCTTACCTACCCCCAAACGCCTATCTATGTAAAAACAACGAGGGCAATTTAAGAAAGAATCTATCTTCGAACGACTAAGCTTAAAGGGTTCGTCTGAAGACGGGTCAAATATGTTACGATTTCGCCTCGGATTGTAGTAAATAGACATGATTATATATTAACAGAAAAATAAAGATTGACTATTCTTAGCACTTCAGATTACTATTAAAAAATAGTAATCTGTCTTATATAATTAATTATAAAAATAAAAAAATTTAAGCCCGTGATAGATAATAACTGCCAACATTATTCTTGGGATGATTTCAGCGAAGATGCCATCCTTCTTATAGAAAAGATAAAAAACTCTAACCAAAAATTTGACGGGGTCTTCGGTCCACCACGAGGAGGGTTAACTCTTGCAGTAATGATCTCACACCATCTTAAAGTTCCCTTCCTTAGTAAACCATTAAGTGCCAATACTCTCATCGTCGATGATATAGCTGACTCTGGTAAAACCTTGGAAGAATTCAAGGGGAAAAATTTTATCGCTACACTCTTCTATCATAAGCAAAGTTCGACTATTCCTGACATATGGATAAAAGAGAAGAAAGAGAAATGGATTACTTTTCCTTGGGAAAAATCTAAATAACAAAATACCCTTTGGACTATAAAAACCAATGGGTATTTTGTATTAGAGGAATATAAGTTAGATTGTTTCTATTGTTTTAAAGTGTAGTAAATGACCACTCCGTTGAAGTTGCCATATTACCTAAGACATCAGAAGATGACACAAGAAAATAATATGTTGTACTTGCAGATAGACCACTGAGGGTAAGTCCATGACTTAACTCTAATATAGCAGAAGACGCTTGAGGTAAGATTACTACATCAACAGGTGTTGTCGTAGCATACCAAATCTTGCTATCTGAAGCTTCGTCAGTAATCCAACTAGCTAGACTTGATGTAGCAGTAATACCTGAGACACCAACACTTGATATAACAGGAGCTGTTATATCAACAACTGGAGGAGTAGTTGTCCCTGTGTCACTGCCACCTATAGGAATGCAGTCACCATCTTCATTATCGTATCCACTACCATCCTTATGTCCAGAAGAGTGTTTCTCTTCTTTTTTCACTTTCTTCTTACACTCATTGTGTTTTGGTTCATTATGTGATTCAGTATGACTTATTTTTCGTCGATAAGTGGATGAGAAAAGCGGTGTTGTAGTAGATGAAGAAATTTTCTTAGCTATACCAGAAGCATGGAGAAGCCCTGACGGCACATGACCAGATTTGCCAGCGCCATCCTCCAAAAGCTCATAAAGCTTCTTCCTTGTCTTTGGTCCGACGATACCAATACTTTCTATACCGTGCTTCTTTTGGAATTTTTTAATAGCTCTTTCTGTCAAAGGACCAAAATAACCACTAACAATTCCCTCAGGATAAACTTCACTATCACTCTTCAAAAACTCTTGGAGTTGAGTCACGTCATCTCCTGAGACACCTTTATAAAGAGACCTTGTGAGTTTGAGCTCAGCTCTTACTGCCACAACCTCAGAACTTAAAGCTTGTATCTGCTCTTGAAGAACCTTAACCTGCTCCATGAGAGATGTTATCAAAGTCTGCAAGTCACTCGCTGTATTTTGGGCAAGCGCAGGAACTGCCTGTGAAAAAACGAGAGCCAACATAATAGCACCTATAACTATACCTTTTTTCATATTCTTATTAATTTTACCGTTAATAAACTTTCTAATAATTGTTCCCTATAATATTCGACTTTTTTCTTTAATTACATTAAATAAGCATGGAAGCCTATTTAAACAAAAAGACGCTTAAATCATCTTAAAATTACAGCTTAACGACTGTCATAAAATCAATCCAGAAAAATATATAATAATAATACCAGAAATTATCAAAAATAGCTGTATAGCGCTACTTATTTTGCCTTTTGAGCCTTCTCCATCATGTAACCCTGGGATAAGATCTGAAGCGGCTATATAGAGGAAATTACCTGCCACCAGCCCTAAGGCTGGAACTATTAAACTTTCTAATTTCGGAGCTGAAAAATAAGCTAGAAGAGACCCAGCTATAGTAGTAAGGGCGATTAGGAAATTATAAAAAAGAGCCTTTTTCACAGAATAGCCAGCACGAATAAGTATGAAAAAGTCTGAAATCTCCATTGGTGCCTCATGGATTAAGACTGCGGCTGTAGTAACCAAACCAAGTTTAAAATCAACAATAAAAGCAAGGGCTACGATAACTCCATCAATAAAATTATGGATTGCGTCTCCTAGTAATACCTTTAGTCCTTCTCTAGTGTCATGAACAGGGCAATCTGCCGTATGGCAATGGGACCAAGATAAGATTCTCGTCAAAGCAAAAAAGGCTAAAAAGCCAATTAATACATAAGTAAATACAAAGGTCGAAGAAGCTTTTTCAAGGGCCTCAGGTAAAATATCAAAGAACACTACCCCCAGAAGTGACCCGACAGAGAAGCTAACAAGGTAATTTATATATTTTGTGACATTCTTTTTAAATAAAAAGACTATTACTTGCCCTATAAGAGCCACTATAGATTGTGCGGCACTCGCTCCTAATATCCAGACTAATAACATAACTTTATTATAGAATAATATATATTTTTTGAGAAATAAACTAAAGCTAACTTTAAATAATCCTAATATATCATGTTTAATGCAAAATTATATGAAAATGATATAATTATCTAGATGATTAATCTAATAAGAAAAAATAGCCTTTACTTGTCTTTGATTATTGTAATATTAGGTGTTGGAGGGAGTATTTATACAAGCGCTATTCTCAATATTGAGCCTTGCTCGTTATGCTGGTATCAGCGTATTTTTCTATATCCTCTAGCTATCATTATACCTATTGGAATATTAAGAAAAGATTCAAATATCTATATATATACTTTACCTCTCAGTATTGTAGGTACGATAATAGCCCTCTATCATTATTTGTTATATATTAAAATTATCCCTGAGGCGCTCGCTCCTTGCCTAGTAGGTAGAGTGTCATGCACACAAGAACTACCCCAACTATTCGGATTCTTAAATATCTTACAATTATCACTTCTAGCTTTTATACTAATTACTATTTTACTATACTTATCAAAAAAATATGAGAATAACTAAAGAAATAATCATTATTTCAACTATTGGTATTGTCTTCCTTATTGGATTCGGTTTCCTTATATACTTCTTCAATTCTTCCGTAAACTCTCCAACTATTTCAATTAACTCAGATTTACTTATCAAAGAAACAAGCCATATGACTGGGACGCTAGGATCTAAAGTAACGTTAGTTGAATTTGGAGATTATCAATGTCCAGCATGTGGACAAATGTTCCCGTTGACAGAAGAAATTATTAAAACTTATGGTCAAAATCCTAATTTCAATTTCGTATACCGCCATTTTCCCCTTCCTCAACATAAAAATTCGATTATTGCAGCTGAAGTAGCTGAAGCGGCAGCTGCTCAGGGAAAATTTTGGGAAATGCATAAATTAATTTACATGAATCAAGATGAGTGGAGTGAAGAATCAGAACCACTATTAATCTTTAAAGGATATGCTGAAAAGCTAGGTTTAAATGTATCGAAATTTATTAACGATTTAAATCAAAATATTTATAAAGAGATAATCCAATCTGACTCTAGTGACGGAATGAGAATCCCACTTGACCATACGCCGACACTATTCATAAATGGGATTGAGGAACAAAATATTAATTTATCTAATCTCAAGAGGAAAATAGATGTTCTTTTACAGAGCTAATTTATAGATATATTTAGCTTTAATTTACTCTATTTATATTGATTGACATATTTTAATAGACATGCTAATATCACATTTGCATCAGCAGTTTCGTTGGTGCTTTATTTTTACCCGTGATTTTACGGGAAGCACTATATTCCAAACCATCTTCTTACAAGAGGGTATGGGTTAAAGTGACTATTCAGCTAAATTAGCCTTTATAAATAAAGAATAGGTTAAAAATAAAACTATCAATTATGAATACTTTTCTAAGCTCAGTTACCTTGATCGGAATGCTCATAAACGTCACCTCAACAATAACTGTTGAACAAGCCGAGGAGCCTATACAGACCAAGCCGGCAATAACTATAAACATTGCTGGTGACCTAATAACTAGGTACGAAAGATACAAGTTACTATTAAATCCAGAGGAAGTTCTCCCAGAAGATATAAATAGTGACTCACACGTAATAATCGAGACAGGAGAAGCTGATATAACAGCTTACTCAAGTACCCCTGACCAGACAGATAATGATCCTTTTATAATGGCTTCCGGAAAACATGTTTATGATGGAGCCATCGCAGCAAACTTTCTTCCCTTTGGGACTAAAGTACGCTTTCCTGAAGTATACGGTGATAAGATATTCACAGTAGAAGACAGGATGCATAGAAGGTTCTCCGAGAGAATAGATATCTGGATGGAGACGAGAAGAAAGGCCGAAGTCTTTGGTATAAAAAAAATCAAATATGAAATTGTAGAAGAAAAAGAATCGAATACTGAAAAGATTGCGATGAGATAATCTACAATTAAAAATGCGAGCGGAAATTCCGCTCGCATTTTTATATTTAAATAAAAGAAGCGAGTGGATATATTCCAACTCGCTTCTTAAAAAACCTTACATCTAAAAGAGTAGTTATCAGCATTTAAGGGATTCTCAAGGTTGGTTCCACGAATACACCTACTAGATTAAGCACTCTATAATAAAACTTGTCAGATTGTATTCTTAGAGGGCCCCTAGGGATGTTCATTTCTATCCTATCATGACATTTCCTACAGACCATTAAAATCTCTTTTCTATATTTTTTCTTACCAAAGAACCTTTTTGGTAATATGTGATGTCTTGTTAATTTTTTATTTTTATTACATACAGGACATATTTTACCCCGTATACTCATAAATATCGCCTCCTTTGTTAAAGATCAATATTACTTATTTTAAATTATTATATTACTAAAGAATAAATAAATAAAGTAGATAGTTTATTACACTATAAATTATTTTCTGTAGCAAGTTGTCCACAAGCGGCCTTGATCTCTCCCCCAAAATGATATCTCTGTGAAGTTGGCACGCCAGCCTTCCCTAAGACTTCCTTAAATCTTCTCATTGAGTTATGAGAAGAAGGATTCATATCGCCTTGCCCAGTAGGGTTGTACTCTATAAGGTTAACAAAGTGAAGTGGTTTATTCATAAGCTTTACTAACTCTTCTGCATCTTCCTTAGAGTCGTTAATCCCCTCTAGCATAACGTACTCAAACATCACTTGCCGAGAAGTCTCCTGTATATATTCATCAACCGCTTCAAGGACCTCTTTTAGTGGATACTTTATATTCACGGGCATCAACTTCGATCTAAGGTCATCGAAAGCAGCATGTAAAGAGATAGCTAAGTTAACCTGTAAGTTCTCTTTGGTTAGTCTTTTAATACCTTCAATAACCCCGCTTGTGGATATTGATATCTTCCTAGCACCGATATTAAACCCCTCTTTGTTATTTAAAGTCCGGACTGCTGACAGCACATTATCATAATTTAAAAATGGCTCACCCATACCCATGAAGACAATATTTGTTATCTTATCTTTACCTTGCGCCTTAAGATACCGAGCAAAAAATAAGACCTGTCCCACTATCTCATCTTTAGTTAAGTCCCTAGTAAGACCCATATCTCCTGTGGCGCAGAAAACACACTTCATAGGACATCCAACTTGAGAGGAGACACAAACAGTGGACCTGCCCCCGATGTGGTGCATCAACACACTTTCAATATTGAGCCCGTCAGTAAGCGTTATAAGCGCTTTTAAGACCCCTTCAGCTGACTCGACAACTTCTCCCTTAACCCCAAGTGGACACTCTTTGTTTAGCCTATCTCTCAACTTAGGTGGTAGATATGTGGCAAAAGACCAATCTTCTATCAAATCCTTAAATACCGCTTCTTTTGCTTGCTTGAGGCGATATTTAGGCTCACTTTTTAAGACCTCTTCTAGTTTATCTAATTTTATCCCGTTAGAGATTCTTTTTTTCGTCATCTTTATTTTATATTTTATTTTTTTATAGTTTGTCGCTATCTCTAATGGGATTCATGTTTATCATTATATTAACTTCACAAGATTTTTATCTTTTTAAATTTATTAATTTTGATAACGAAGATGGATAAAAATCTTGTGAAGTTAAGGATTATTTTTAGTTCACTTAAGAGAAAAGGATATCTAAGAGCTCAAGTCTCCCCGTCTTGTCTTTAGCTGAAAAAGGGACGATTGTATTACCCCCTGATTCAACGCGAAACTCTTCTATCTTTTTTTTAATATCATTTTTTCTCAGCTTATCTATCTTGTTGGCGACAATGACTATACTATGTCCTTCTTCACTTAGTATCTCTATCATCTGTTTATCAAGGTCCGTAATACCGACTTTAGCATCTATTATAATTACCGTATGCTTCGGCCTGACCTCACAACCCCTTAGATACCATTCTAAGTGCTTATTTAATTTAAAAGCACTTTTTTGAGACATACCTGCAAAACCATAACCCGGAAGATCTACAAAATAGATCTTATTGTTTATAAGAAAGAAATTTATCTCCCTGGTCTTACCAACTTTAGCGCTTGTCTTTACTAAGCTTTTCCTATTAACTAGGCAGTTTATAGTGCTAGACTTGCCGACATTAGACCTTCCCACAAAAGATATCTGCGTCACACCATCATAAAGGATATCATCTGTGCCTTTTATCCCTTTTATAAATTCTGCTGTTTTAATTTCCATAGATAAATTCTAATACCGCGGTGGTAATTCTTCTACACCAAGCCTATGATTCACAATCCTTGCCATCGCGTATAGTAAACTTGAGAGGCGATTAAGATACACTAGTGTATTAGGATTAACTTCCAATTTCCTTTCTTCTTCTACTACCACTACTTCACGTTCAGCACGTCTTGCGATAGTCCTTGCAAAGTCAAAGAGGGAAGATAATTCTACTCCACCAGAAACAAAGAAATTTTTTATAGGTGGTAATTCTTTTTCTATAATGGCTATCAAATTTTCCACTTCTTTAATTTTTTCTTCGTTAATCTCTTTATCTCCACCAGAAACTCCCGCCTGTATTATAAAAAGGTTCTGTTGAATATCATCTACTATTTCATGACAAGACTTTTCTCCTATTGATAATTCGTTCTCTTTTGACTTTATTTTACAAAGCCCCAAAAACGAATTAAGTTCATCAAGGGCACCCAAGGCACAAGCTATAGCCGAGCTCTTAGAGAGCCTTTGGTCACAACAGCCAAAGATACTAGTACGGCCGTCATCCCCTTTTCTTGTATAAAGCATATCTTATTTATACAAGAAAATTGATTGTATGTAAACGAGAAAATATCCCAACGGCTCATCCTCCATTTAGCGGATGAGCCGTTGAAAAAGAGGTAATCTAGTTAGATGAGTTGGGGTAAACAATCAATATTAAAAAACTTTTAGTACCAAGGGAGGCATAGGGGGCTCGAACCCCTGCTAGCAACTCCACAGGTTGCCGTGCTACCACTACACCAATGCCTCCATAAATTGATGGACTATCTTTTATAACTATCTTAGATATTTACTCCTACGAGGACAATATAAGTAATGATGATGCACAGCGATGAATGTAAAACCAATCATAACCTTACCTAAAACGTCTAATTGTATGAGCTAAAAGAATATATCCACATAATAGATATTAGCAAATTTTTTATAAAATAAAAAGGATTTCCCAAATGCGCTTCACTTGTTGTGCCCAGGAGAGGATTTGAACCTCCACGCTCTTGCGAACACTAGCCCCTCAAGCTAGCCTGTCTACCAGTTCCAGCACCTGGGCATACCTCTACACAACAATAATAGATTACTTTGAAGCAGACTCTACCTCTACTTCCACCTCCTTAGCCACTTCTTCTTTTGGCTCCTCAGAGACAATACTGTCATTTTTTGTTTCATTTTTATCATTAACAAGCGTAGGGGTAGCTTCATTATCTTTAGCGGGCTCAACAGTATCAGTAGTCTCAGCTTTTTTATCTATTACTTCGTTCCTTGCAACTTCCTTCTTAACCCTAGTAGAGATAAGCCTCTTCATTTTCTTCTTAATCTCTTTCACCGCTTTATCACGGATATAATACAATTTAGACCTTCTTACTTTTGACCTGCGGATTACTTCTATCCTGTCAATAGATGGGGAAAACAATGGAAAAATACGCTCAACTCCAATATTACCTGATTTCTTACGTACGGTAAAAGTAGCACCCGGCTCAGAGCCATGCTTTCTTGCTATGACAAGACCCTCAAAAGCCTGAAGGCGAGTCTTCCCTTTCTCCTCAATCTTAACCCAAACACGCACTACATCACCAGCGCCCATATCAAGGCTTGATCGTTTTTTAGTCTCTTCTGGAATGATATTCATAACCTTCAAAATTTATCATAAATCCTTAAGTTTCGCAAGGGCACTCTTTAGATCATCTGGTAAATCAGCCTCAATCTTAATTTTCCCTCCTTCAAATAGAGTCAATTCTATGGATCTAGCATGCAAAAAGTGTCTAATTAAGCCAAAAGGTTGTTTAGTCCTCTTAGGAGCATAAAGAGAGTCTCCTACGATAGGGTGCCCTATGGCCTTCATATGGACCCTTATCTGGTGTGTACGCCCCGTCTTAGGGTAAACCTCAACGAGGGTATATCCTTTGAACTTTTCAAGTACTTTATATTCTGTCACTGCTTCCCTCAATAAACCGCGCGCTCTATCACCCGTTATAAACTTACGAAAATCTTTTT
Source organism: uncultured Candidatus Saccharibacteria bacterium (assembly GCA_964560655.1). GTDB lineage: Bacteria > Patescibacteriota > Minisyncoccia. The sequence continues at coordinate 11,665 of CAZLLR010000007.1, forward strand.
TACTTTTACCAATAGACTCGTCTATTAGACCATCATCTTTTTTAATATTTCCATAGACAAGAGCAATATAAGTCTTCTTCACTTCTCTTTCTTTAAATTGCCTTTTTAAAAACTCGAAAGATTGCTGAGTCTTAGCTATAATCAATACACCTGAAGTCTCCCTATCTAACCTATGCACAATGCCTGGCCTTAAGAGTGGTTCATCTCCAACTTTTTTTACTTTAGGATATTTTTTAATAACCCAATCTGTAAGACAAAATGTCCCCGGCTTAGTCTGGGGCGCCTTGTGTACCAAGAGGCCAGCTGGCTTATTTATAACAAGTTGATTCTTATCTTCATAAATTATTTTTATTCCATCAGAACTTTTCATTATATTATTATAATATTATAACAATATGATTGTTTTTAACATAACAACATCCCTCAGAAACAACTATTATTTTTTTATCTTCAACTGCTTGAAGAACTATGTCGCCTTTCTTAAGAAGAATAAAAGCTTCAGCATGTTTAGGTAATACCTGCATTTCCCCTGAAAAAGCAGGTATTGTAACACTCCTTAATTTGTCATAATTAGTAGCACCCTGCTTAGAAAGCACAGTGCAATCTAAAATAGAATTATTTAACATCATCGATAGATCCTATCATATAAAGCTTATCAAGCCCTACATCGTCAAATTCTCCTGATAAAATTCTCTCACATCCTTTTAATGTCTTATAAAGAGGGACATAAACACCTGATTTATTAAGAGAAGTGGGAATAACAAAAAATGGCTGAGTTAAAAATCTCTGAAGTCTTTCTGCCCTTTTAGCAATGATTCTATCCTGACGAGACAATTCATCAATCCCAAGAATTGCAATTATATGAGAAAGCTCCTGATATTTCTGAAAGATTGCTTTTGCCTCAGATGCAATATTAAAATGATATTCACCAACTATATCCTTATCGAGCCCAACTGAATTTGAACGCAAAATATCAACCGCTGGATAAATTCCCTTTTCAACAATATCTCTAGAAAGAACAAGTGATGCATCTAAGTGAGAAAATATTGATACAATAGCTGGGTCAGTAATATCGTCTGCTGGTACATACACAGCCTGTAGTGAAGTTATAGAATTCTTCTCTCCAGATCTAATCCTCTCTTCTAGTAAAGCAAGATCATGGTCTAATGTAGCTTGATACCCCAACTCTGAAGGTGTATGCGATAACATTGCACCTATTTCCATACCAGCCATAACATAACGATAGATATTATCAATAAATAAAAATACATCTTTCCTCATATTGTCGCGTAAAAACTCAGCAGCAGTAACTGAAGACAGCCCAACTCTTGATCTTACTCCAGGGGGTTTATCCATCTCTGCAAAATAGAGAGCTGTATTATCCAATACCCCTAAATCTTTCAAAGTAGAGTATAAATCATTACCCTCTCTGACTCTTTCCCCTATGCCGGAAAATACAGAATAACCTTTTTCTTTAATAGAAAGATTATGTATAAGTTCAGTAATTAAAATTGTTTTTCCCACCCCAGCTCCTCCAAAAAGTCCGATCTTATCACCAACTCTAAATGGAGTAAAAAGATCTATAACCTTTATTCCCGTCTCCAATATTTCCCTACCCTTCTCTAAAACTTCCACCGAATTAATAGCGTCCTTGCCGTAAATAGAAAACTTATCATCATTATTATAACTAAAAGGTTTACCATCTATAGGATTTCCAAACATATCGAACATTCTTCCTATTATATTTTTATTAAGCGATATTGAGACCTCGTTTTTCTCCACAATCACTAGTTCCCCCTCTTCTACTAGCTCAAACCAAGATAAGGCAATAGCGAATACTGTATTTATATTCTTCTTCTCTATAATCTCAAAGAGAACTTTACTCTTGGTACTTTTTAGTAATGAACGAATAGGGGGCACATCGTCCTTAAATACAATCTCTGCCACACCTCCTCTTAATGTTATAATTGTACCTTTAATTTGTTTCATAATGTTTGATTTGCTACAAAACTCTCTAATTGCTTTTTAGTTGCTAAGGCCCGTCTATCTTTTAAATATTCCGATTTATTCTTATCTATAAGATTGGATGTTTTAGCTGATGCGTGTTCTGTGGTTATCGTCCTAGCTGATAATTCAGATAGCCTTGTTTCTAAAAATATTTTATAAAAATAAATTTCCATATATTTCTTAAGAAGCCAATCGAAAATATTTTTTTTTGATGGTTCGAAGATGGGGAAACCATATGACCTAAGTATATTTTCATTTTCTAAAATATTTTTTTCTTTAGAAAATTTAAAAGGGATAAATTGAGAAAAAATTGGCTCCTGCTCTGTCAAAGAAATAAATTTTGGATATAATATATCAACCCTTGAGAATCTTTTTTTATTAAATTCACCAAATACATATTCACTTATATCTCTAATCTGCTCTGTCAAAGGTGTCTCAGATGACCCGTCAAATGACTTGGACAATATTATTCCCTCTTCATTAAGGTAATCTGCCCCCTTAGACCCTATAGTAATAACCACTTCGTATTTTTGCTTATTTTCTAAAAAAACATTTACAAGATTATGCCATAATCCGCCGACCAATCCACTGTCAGCACTCATTATTATTATAGCCCTTTTACCGCTATCATTATTAATAAGAAAAGGATGTTCCTTCTTTGTGTAAAACATAGACAAACGAGCAATAAGTAACTCTACCTCTGAAAAATATTTATTAAGGTCATTTACTTCTTTTTTTAAAAAATGAAGAGAAGACGCAGCTATTTTTTCTACAGCTTTGACTGTCCCTAAGACATCTTCCAACCCTTGAATTTGATTTTTATAGCTTAAATAAGTTTTCATATCGTCAAACCATAAATTCTCTTTTAAAATCTTTCACGATCTCATGTATTTTTTCCTTTATATTGTCATCAAAAGTTCCACTTTTTATTTTCTCAAATAATTTGTAATATTTATTTCTAGCAAGCTGAAGCAAGAGCCTTTCAAATTCACTCCATTTACCTTTCTTGATGTCATCAAAATATCCTTGCTCAACAATAAAGAACAAAAATACTTGTTCATACCACATAACATTTGTGTGCTTATCTTGCTTTAAAAGCTCTAACATTAATTTTCCTCTATAGATTTTTTTTTGTGCTTCTTTACTTACTACTGTTTCAAGCTGAGATAGTTTTTGAAGCTCCTTATGTTGAGCCAGAGCGAGACGTATACCGCCAACAACCCCTTTTAAAAGCTTTTGTTGCGCCTGTAAGCCTATTCGCGATACAGAAAGCCCAACATTAACAGCAGGTAAAAATCTCTTCTGATATAAACCTCTTTCAATATATATCTGCCCGTCAGTTATCGAAATAATGTTTGTAGGTATGAAAGATGATATGTCTCCTTCTTGGGTTTCAATAATAGGAAAAGATGATAAAGAACCTCCTTTTTTCTTTTTTGATAATTTAGCTGCCCTCTCAAGTAAATTGGCATGTAAAGAAAAAATATTTCCTGGATATGCTTCCCTACCAGGCGGTCGCTTAAATAGTAATGAAATATCTCTATATGCTTTTGCATGCTTAGAAAGATCGTCAAACACTACGAGCGCATCTTCTCCTCTGTCTCTAAAATACTCACCAATAGTGCATCCGACAAACGGAGCGAGGTATTGACTAGCAAATGAATCTCCAGCAGTAGCTGCTACAATTGTAGTATAGAGAAAAGTATTATGTTTTGAAAAAATTGAAATAAGGTCATTCAACTTCTGTTTTTTTTGTCCACATACAACATAAACACAATGCATGGGAGGACTAGCATGCTTTTGGTTGAGTACTATATCGATAGCTATAGTACTCTTACCGAGTTTTTGGTCGCCAATAATAAGCTGTCTTTGACCTTTTCCAAGGGGTAGAGTTGTATCTATAATCTTTATACCCGTAGAAAGAGGTATAGTTATAGGTTCTCTGTCTATAATAGGCGGAGACTCTTTAAATACTCCTGTCGTTTTCCCTGCTATATTCGCAAATCCATCTATAGGTCTAGATAACCCATCTACAACCCTACCTATATATTTATCTGAGACAGATATAGAGAATACTTTCTCACTTCTAAAAACAGGTTTATTTATATCAAATTTTTCATCAAAAAACAAAACTTCAACAATTCCATCATTAAAACCAATAACTATACCCACAGGTAAATCTGATTCATCTAGAAGCTCTTCGTGCAAAAATACTCCCTTTAATCCCTCTATTTGCGCCACCCCCGAAAAGAACGTTTTGATACGTCCTGGCTTATTATATTTTTTTTTATTATTTTTTATCTGCTTCATCTTCAATTTCTGCTAATCGAGATTTAATTTGTTTTATGACCTCTGCTTTCTCTTCGTCTGTTTCCTCACGCGCTCTGTCTACAATAACTTTTGCTATATCCTCTGCTTCTTTTAGAATATCCCGAGATTTTTGTTTAATTTCGCTTAATTCCTTCTTCTTTTTTTCTTCAAATCCTATTCTATCTTTTTCTAATTTCTCATTTTGTAATTTAGCTTTTTCCAGTTCTAATTCATCTTCTTCAATCTTCTTCATAACTGGCTTATATAGAAATCTATTTAATAATAAAAGAAGCAGCCCAAAATTAATAAGTTGGGCTATTAGAAGCTTTATATCAATACCGAGATTACTTAAAAATTCCATAACAAAGATTAACTAAGGGACAAACTTAAGGATCAACGCTACTACTAAAGCATATATAGCTATAGCTTCAGCAAAGGCGATGGCTATAATCATAGATATCTGTATTTTTTCAGAATTCTCAGGATTACGCGCCATGGCAATCATTGCGGCGGCACCTATAATTCCGATAGCTAGTGCTGGGCCTATAGTACCTATAGCCATTGTAAATGCAGTTGGATTTTGAAACATATTTTTTTAATTTATTAACTATTAATATTACCGACCTGTAGATTATTTTTAAGATTAACCTTATTTTTATATGTATGACTCATAGTGCTTGTCTTTATAAAGATTAACGTTAGCATTGTAAATATAAAAGCTTGTATCACTCCGACAAAAACTTCCATAAACATAAAAGGTAAAGGTAATATATATGGAACTAAAAAAGCAACGATTAACAATAGTACCTCCCCAGCGAAGATATTACCAAATAGCCTAAAAGAAAATGATAAGACACGTACACTCTCCGAGAGTATTTCAAAAAAACCTAAGATAAAAGTTATTGGATTTTTAAAATTAAAAAATCTTCCTAGGTAACCTTTTATACCCAAAGACCTGATAGAAAAAATCTGTATAGTAGCAACTGAGAAAATAGCCAAAGCTAAGGTCGTAGTAAGATCACTATTAGGAGAGCGTAATATAGGGATTTTTACAGAACCAACTTTTATAAAAAATGACCCTAAAAAGCCAGGGAAAATTGCTAACAAGTTAGCCGTAACTATAAACAAGAAAAAAGTAATAATAACAGGGAGAATCTTTTTAGAAAGTTTTCTATCTGACGTCACCATATCGGTAAATTTTAATAATTCAAAAATAATAACCCTAAAAGTTTGTATAACAATATTATTTCTTTCTTTTTTTATACTAAAGATAACACTAAATATTCCTATCATTATAGTCACGAGGACAGAAGTAAAAAAAGTATTACTTATAGATAAACCAAACACAGAAGTTATATATTCTGGTCTAAAAGCTATATTAATCATAATCTTTATCTTTTATTAAAGGTATAAGTAAATTATAAATCTCGTATACTGTCAAAACCAACCCAATGATTGACCCAAGAATAATAAACAATCCATTATTCCAAAAAGCTTTATCTAGAAGAAATCCTATAAATATAAAACCACCTATAGGCAAGACGATAATAAAGCCTAATTGCCAAGCAAGAGATATAGCATAAAATATTTTGAAATTATCTTTTTGAGGCATCTTGCTAAAAAATATTAAAAATAAATTTAACTTTTAATATTACATCTTAATTATATATTGAATGGCTATATGACTCAAGACGTAAGGTGGAGATAAATATAAAAATCCACTATTAGCGGATTTTTAAACATTTAAATCTATAATTTTCGTTGTGCGCGGTGAGGGACTCGAACCCCCAACCCCCTCGGTGTAAACGAGGTGCTCTAGCCATTGAGCTAACCGCGCGATATATTGTCTTTTATCCAATCTCTTCCAGCCCCAGTTTTTAAATATCTTTCTCTAGCCATCGCTTCTTTTCTTGTAATAAATCTTTCCGAATGAATTAATCTCCATGGTCTAAATTTTGAGGTATAACCAAACCCTGTATCATTATGTTCTGATAATCGCTTTTCAAGGCTGTAAGTCTGACCTATGTAAATCTTACCATTATTATTCTCTAATACATAAATAAAAATATTCATCTTCATGTTATGAACCCCCAACCCCCCCTCGGTGTAAATCCGCCGCGGCGGACTCTAGCCATTGAGCTAACCGCGCAATATATTGCCTAATCCCTCTTATTAAAAATCACCACGAACTCTCCTTTAAGTTTTCCTGGATTATTTTCAAAATACTCACACACCTCATCTGCCTTACCTTTTACTATCTCTTCAAACATCTTTGTCAATTCTCTTCCTATTATAATATATTTATCAGTTTCTTTAAACTCCTTTATAAACTTTAACAGACGATACTTTGATTCAAATACAATTACAGGGTATTCACTTTCCTTTATCTTTTCAATGAGCGTTTTCCGGCCTTTTTTATGGGGTAGAAACCCTAAAAATAAAAACTTAGACGCATCAATACCAGACACAGAAAGGATCGCAGTAAGTGATGACGGCCCTGGAATAGGGATAATTTTTACATTTTCTAGCTTAGTTTGCAAGTATGTAATTAATTCATTGCCTGGATCTGAGATCCCCGGAGTCCCGGCATCTGACACCAAAGCTAAGTTTTTACCATCTTTTAAGAGGTCTACTATCTTATCACTCTTTGCGACTTTACTGTGCTTATGGTACGAAATAAGTGGCTTTTTTATATTATAACGGTCAAAAAGCTTTCTAGTAACCCTAGTGTCCTCACACAATATTAAATCAACCTCTTTCAAGGTATCCAATGCCCGTAAGGTTATATCAGACAGGTTGCCTATTGGTGTAGAAACAATATATAAAATTCCAGTATTAGTCATAAGAATGTGCCCCCGCTAGGAATCGAACCTAGATCTAGAGCTTAGAAGGCTCTTGTTCTATCCGTTGAACTACGGGGGCATAGTAAAAATACTATAAAGAGGGGTCTTTTATCTTACTCTTCTTTATTAAGAGCTCATCAAAGCGTTCTTTTTTTGCGTCTATATCTTTAATCGCCCTTTCAAATAATTCTTTCTTTAAATTAGGGGATTTAACAAAAGTAGACTCCACATTAGAACCATCCTTGATTTGCCATATAGCGTAAAGACTTACCAAAATAGCGATAAACAAGATAAACCAAAAAGAGACTATGATAATGCGCCAATCTCTATCAGCATTGATCTTGCTACCATGATTATCTCTAGGGTAAAAGTAACTTAATTTCTCCTTAAAATCAATATCTCTCATAATCTATAATTAATTATAACTCAATAACCTTACTGAGAAAACTGCTTCCCATTTTACATAAGCATCATCACCACTTCCGACAAGACCTCTTTCTTGGAAAGATATATTATCAAAAATGATTTGATACTTTATATTTTCAAGCAAAACTAAATAATGAAATACATCAGGAAATGAACCTGTGGCCTTAAATTGAAAGATGGGCTTCTCTTCGTTATTATTTTTTGATATATCTACGGACCTAAACTCCATTTCAACTCCTGACTCTTTGGCTAAAGTTTCTATCTCTTTTATAAAGCTAAGGACGTCTTTTTGTCCGATAAATACAGCATCAAGTTTTTCTTTCCATGGGGAAAAATTCAATAAGTTAGATTTAATCACTTTTGCTTCACTGTCTTCTTTCTCTCTTAAGGACATTTCTCTCTTAATGACCGTGACCCTACTATTCATATCTTTTATCTTCATATTAATAAACCATAGCGCTCCGACAGCAAAAGCATTGGCCACGAGAACCAAAGATATAGATAGAATTATTTTTTTATTTATATCGCTCAATGTCATAATTCAATAGTCATAGTAAAACTTATATCTGTTTCCTTAAGCAAGCTAGACAACGGGGAATTAACGGCACTAAAAGATGAATCTTCTTCCACTCTTTTTTTAAAATCGACAAAATCAGAACGACTATCGCTTTTTCCTGTTATTATAATTTTTCCACTTTTATCTTTATCATATTTTATATAATTTATTATGATTCCATCTGCTTTAAGTGAGATAATCCCCTTAACTAAAGAACTTATTTGCCGAACTTCTTCACTATTCTTATCATATATAGAAAGGCGAGTATTTAATACATCAAGGTCAGTATATATCTTCTCTGACTCTACTGAGCTATCAGCTTTCTTTATAACATTAAGTTGCTGGGTGAGATCCTTCTCTTCAAAAAATAAAGATAGAAACACCGGCAAAAATAAAACAAAAGATATAATACTAAGAATAAATACAAGAAAACCAACAGTCAAAAATAGCCGGCTTAAGTATTTTTTTTTATTTATAACTTGATTTTCAGTTGGTAATAAATTTATCATCTTTATATAACACGTAATGCTAAGCCTAAGGCAGTAGAATATATTAATGACTCCCTAAAGGTGATATTTGGTATCTCTTCATCAAAAGATAATATGTTCAGCCATGGATTTGCAATCTCAACAGGGACTTTAATCTCATAAGAAAGAAATTCTGGCAAGCCTATTAAGTTAGAATCGCCTCCTGACAAGATTATCTTATCAATTTTTTTTCTCTTTTCTCCGTGCTCCTCTGCTCTGTCACTCCAAAATATAAATATCCTATTAATCTCTTCTTTGATAGCCGAGATTATTGGTAAGACTGCGTCATAAACTTTCTCATTTTCTTTAGTTTTAGCGAACCCTTTTTCTTTTTTAATTTCTTCAGCTTTTAAAATATCTATAGAAAGAATAGAGGCAATAGCAGAATCAATATCCTTACCTGACACCCTCACGGTAGAGCTAAACCTGACCTGACCATCAACAGTTACCATAAAACTAGTATGAGTTCTACCAAAATCAACTATCATTTTTACCCCATCGTTGATTGTATCGATAGGTGTTAATGCCCTAGCCAAAGCATGAGCTTCCATCTCGAAAGATACCGGGCTAAAGCCAGACCCTATAAATACATCTCTATAATCATTAACAACCTTATTTGAAAAAGCGATAAGATTTATATCATAATGGTTTTTGTCTTGATTAATATCATAATCAAAGACAGCCTCATTTGCCGAAAGAGGAATATTCTCTTCAAGCTGCAACTCTAAAGAACCTCTAACTTCACTCTTTTTCATTAGAGGGATAGTTACTTTAGACATATAAGCCTTCTCTTCGGGCAAAATAACAGCAACATGCTTACTCTTAAGTTTTTTTGAGAAGTCCTTCAGTAAGATAGTTAAATCTTCTTTCTTCTTTATATCACCCTTTTCTATAAGGCCATCTGGAATGATCACTTGCCCAAACTCTTTCAATATAATCTTTCCCTTATGCTTACCGAGCATTACATATTTAATAGACTTATCAGAAATATCTAGTCCATAGATTGTGGGCTTGAGAAATTGAGGAGTAGGGAATATATTAAAAAATGTTTCCGATATCATCTCTTTTATATTCTACTTTTTTATAAAGATTAATTCAATGCCAGTTTATGGATAAAGATCAATTTAAAGCAAAAATTGAAAAATTAAAAATACAACTATAATAAGAGAGACGAAAATTATTGAAAAAATATTGAAATACTTATAAACTGAACTCGAAATCTTTTTCCCAAATATCTTCATAATAAAAGAAATTATAAAGAATCGTCCGCCTCTACCAATCAGAGAGGCTATAAGAAAAGAGAATATAGAAATATTAAAAAATCCAGCTGATATAGTTATAATCTTATACGGGATAGGTGTAAAAGCAGCTATAAAAACCGTCCAGAAAGCATGAGCCTCATATCTAAGAGCAAGATTTTGCATAACTTCATTTAATCCATAAAAATCAACTATAATCTTTCCTACGCTTGAGAAGAAAAGAAAACCGATAATATAACCCACCATTCCACCAAGAAGAGAACCTATTAATGTAATAAAAGCATAATACCACCAATATCTTGCCCTAGTAACGAGTATAGCGATAAGTATAAAATCAGGTGGAATAGGAAAAAAAGAACTTTCCGCAAAAGAAAAGGCAAATAAAGCCTTTGTTGCATGACGACTATTAGCGTAATGCAAAATCCAATCCTTTAATCTTACTTTTAAATTATTTAAAACAGAAAAAATCATTCTATATATTCAAAGCTACCTTCTATTGTGATAATCTTATCATCTGAAAACTTATTCTCCAAGAGCTTTATGACGCGAAATATAACTTTGTAAAATAATAGTTGCAGCCTCAGCGTCAATCATTTTTTTAATATTTTTCTTATCTTTTCGCGCTTTCGTTGCTGCACGACCTAACTTTTCTTCTTTAGCGGAAAGCATCCTTGCTTCTCTGGTAGTAAAAAACTCATCCTCAAACTCAACTTTTATATTAACCGACTCTTCTAAATTTTTTTTAAATTTTAGTATATCAACCATGATAGGATTATGCTTACCTTTTGTATCTATAGATCTCCCTATTATAATCTTTGAAACATTATTCTTCTTGCATACTTCCAAAACTCCCTCTAATGATTTACTAATATTTTTATTTGTAATAACAGTAAAAGGAAAAGCAAAAGAAGCACTTTCGTCTGAAAGGGCTAATCCTATATTTTTTATACCATAATCTATACCTAAAAAACGCATTAAGCCTTAGAAATTGGTTGGGATTCTATTATATAGAAATTATTCTTTTCAAGAGCCCACTCTATCTTCTGAGGAACTCTTTCGTAAATATCTTCTACCCTTTTAGCAAGATTAGACAAAGAGAGAACCTGGACGTTTGAGAGTTTTTGCTTAGACTGCAACATAGACCCAACTTCAACCTCATTTGTAGTAGAACCTACCCTTGTCAACATAGTCTTCTGAGGAAAAATAGTTTTACCTAATATCTTCCAATTATTTTTATCTATAATATAAGTATCTCTAGCAATTCCCTTGGTATTAACCTCTTCGTTTAGTCCAAAACTTGCTTCTATCACTATTTGTTTCCTATCTTTAGTGATAGGATGAGCAGTAAAACAAACCCCTGACACTTCAGCATTTATCATCTTCTGTATAAGAAGAACTACTAAAGGTTTCTTCATTTCGATATTTTTCTCTAATCGATAAGCAATAGACGCTGGAGAAAAAGATGACGCCCAAATCCCTTTAGTAGTCTGTATAAGATTGTCACTACTTACATTGAGTTTGCTAGGGAATTCTCTAGCTAAAGACAAACTTGATGAACCATCTATAACAAAAGATGGTCGTACTGCTACATATTCTGATTTCAATTTTGAAAATTCATTTAGTATTTTAACTTCAAGCCCCTTAGGGAAATTAGTATTATTTACTAAGTTTACTATCTCATTTGAAGCCTGAAGAATCGAATTCATGTCATCTATAAAAACTTTACTAGAACCCATGATGGTGCTTATTTTAGCATAGAGTCCCGTCTCTTCCATAAATTGCTCGAAGACGGAAGTCATGATAAAACCAGGAGGGACTAAGACCTTCGCCTTAAACATATCACTTAAAAATACCCCTTTAGACCCTACGGTCTTTAGTTCAATCTTATTTATATCTAGTTTATCCTCTACCTTGATCTTCTCTAAATTAATATTAACTTTAGACATGTTAGATATTATACACTAATTAATAAATTTATTCTCAATTTTACTGTGGATTAAATTATTTATACTTAATAGCTTCAAGTGGGGCAATCCTAGAAGCACGGATGGCTGGCCATACCCCCGTCGCAAAACCTATAACAGCAGAAAAGATAATTATCACAAACATAAATCCTGGCGGCATTTGGAAAATCTCAATTGATTGACCTCCAATTCTATTAGCGAGAATATTAAAAGCTAGGTTAAACAATTTAGATGTCCCTATCCCTATAACCGAACCACCAATACCTCCTAAGAAACCTATAATGACGGCGTCTGATATAACAATCTTCCATATATCAGTATCTGATGCGCCTATCGCCTTCATAATACCTATTTCTTGTGTCCTCTCCAATAAAACGATCGTCATAATATTAAGCATACCAATAGCTGAGATAACAAGCGCTATAAACCCAAAGAAACCTAAGACGGCTTGTATTCCACGGAATATTTTTCTTGTCTCATCTACAGTATCAGAGATAGAAGAGATGATATATCCTTTATTTATAAGATCTTCTTTAACAATATCAAGATTCTTTTGGTCATTAACTTTTACTTTAGCCTCAACATATCCATCTATATTAAGGTTCTTAAATTCTGTATTTAAGACATAAGAAAAGGCAGACTGGTCGTCATCTATTACACCACTTATAGTTAAAGTCTTCTTTTCTTTATTTAAAATAGCAATTTCTTCATCGCTTATTATACCCGGCTCAATACCTGACGGAGTAGTAGGACTTAATTTAACTTTCTTACCAATAACTTCCTCCTTGTCAAAACCCATAAGTATTACTACAGCAGAAGATATGATTACATTCCCTTCATTTATCTTAAGAGGTGAGCCATCTTGAGACATAAGACCAGCAAGAGAAAAATAGCTTGCGTCCACCATAAAAATAGATGAATCTATCTGCACATTAGACATCTCCATATTTCCGTTATATTCAACAAGTGAACTTACTTTGTCAACATTTTTAGTCTGCCTTATATCTTCTATCTTATCTGTAGATATAAGTGTATCTTCCGGTAATGTCACCACTAAAGATAATAATGAATCTTCTGTAGTAATTCTCTCTAAGACTGTTTTTTGCAATCCATATCCAAAACTTATAAGGAACAATATCACCCCTATACTTATACTAATACCCAAGATAGTAAGGATGGTCCTCATGCTACCTGAAGTGAACATTCTTCCAGAAAGGAGTGCTAAGGTTTTTAATTCAACCTTTTCTTTCTTATCAATCTTTAAGATGGTTTTTTTAGCTTCTAAATTGATACTTTCATCAATTCCACCTATTTTTATTTCTCTCAATTTATCTTGAGAGTCAATATCTCCCAATTCATTCTTAATAGTAGTAAATCTTTTACTATATTTAATATAAATAATATCTAAAAAGGTATTTATGAAAAATACTGCATGCCAATACAACTCTGATAAAAAATACCTTAGATTTTTCTGTTTTTTAAAAAATCTTGTAATCAGCCCTTTAGAGCCAATTTGCTTTTGTCCAGAGATAAGCTCCATAAATTCAACAAAAAACATACCCCTATTGTCACTTGGGACTTGATCATAATCTATCGGCAGATAAGCATCTGATCCTTGCGCGCTAGGTATTGAGGTAAACTCAAAAACATCTCCTCTTCTGTGAATCTTACCTGTCTCAAATGACAAATTAGCTTTATTATTTATTTTTTTGTTGTTCTTGTTTTTCACTGCTTTTTATTGTTTGTAATAAATTAAGGAAAATATTAATTTTTTCATTTAATACATCGGCACTCTCACTAGAAAGACCTAACCCTTTCTCATCTAAAGGATCTACAAGAAATTTACTCATATTCTCTTCCGTCACAATACCTGAAACTCTAAATTCTATAATCTCTGCCAGCCTTTCTTTCTGCAAAGAATCAAGAGTAAAATCTATTTCTTGAGAGATTATATCTACAATATCGTTACGATCTATTTTATGGAAATACTTAAAAAACAAAAGATTATTTTCCATTCTCATCTTCTTTAGAAGTCCTTCTATTTTTTTTACCCTACTAGGAGAAAAACCTAGTCCACCAACTCTAATAGGAGAGCTAAAGAAACTCATAAGTTCATCCCAAGATATCATATCCATTAAAAACTGTACTAATCTATGCTCAACTCTTTTCCCTAATACATCTTTTTCTTCTCCTTCAAGCATAAAATCAACTAAAGAAGTGGCTAATTTCTGAATAATTTCTGAAGTTTTATTTTTATCTATATCGCCGAATTTCTCTTTAGGGGTCATTTTATGTTTATTGATCTCGACCTTCGACAATGTACCTCCCCAAAGAAAGATTATTTTATCAGCAAAAGGGAGATAATTCATATCATGAGTAACGAAAAGAATTGTCTTTTTTTGTTTTACATTAAGGTCATAAAGTATAGAAAGCACATCATATGCGGATTTGAAATCTAAGTTTCCAACGGGTTCGTCAGCAATAATTATTTCCGGATCAGTTATAAGAGCTCTAGCAATAGCCACTCTCTGCTGTTGCCCACCTGAAAGCGCTGAGGGAAGTTTATTCCTCTGAGGCAAGACGCCAAGAACATCAAGCTTAGCTTCTGCTTTTGCAATTGTTTCTTTATTATTCTTCCCCCAGAAAAACAATGGCAGGCAAACATTATATATAACCTTAATGGTAGGTATAAGATTATAAGCCTGAAAGACCATTCCCATCTTCTTTTTTCTTATCTGTAGTACTTCGTCATTAGAAGCATTAGCAATATCTACTCCTGATATCGTTATTTTCCCATCTTTAATATTATTATCTAGTCCGGCCAGATGATATAAAAGAGTTGATTTACCACAACCAGAAGGCCCGAAGATTATTACATATTCACCAGAAAAAATCTCCAAACTAATATCTTTCAATACGTGAGTTTCCCTAGGTGTCCCTTCGTCAAAGATAACATTTAAATGCTCCACCTTTATTAAGGGTTGTTGTTGTTCTAACATAACTTTTATTAGTATAACATATCATAATAATTATTTATCCACACAACTTTTTAGATTATAAAAAATTGTCCAAAATAGTCTACATTAGTACGATTTTTTATTTTGTAATAATCTTCTAGAGAGATTATCGACTTTTCCCGAAATTAAATATATCTTCCACATTCTTAATGATAAGCTGAGTGACAGATTCTGTCCGTTTTGGCGTTAAGATAGCAGTAGGCTTAGATGTAGAGACTTGACCTGCAATATCTTCACTTATAATCTTAATCCTATATACACCACCCGGCTTTAAATTTGTAAGTGTAACGATATGCTTAGTTACGAATTCATTATTCTCTTTTATATTTGGGTCTTTCGGCTCATCTACCCCCTCCCAGTACACTACGCTACTTTTTGAAGGCTCATTAGTAAGCCAAGAGATTATAGTCTGTACTTTATTTAGCTTAGGATATACAGCTTGATCAACTTTAATCTGTGACATTACAGGAGGTTCTACATCAGCACCTGTTCGCTTCCTACCTAAATCAGACATGGCAATATCTCCGTCAGTTGTCCTGCTCTTTATCTCTAAGTCATATAGAGTATTCATATCAAGCCCTTCTATTAAGATCCTATGTATAAGAGATTGATTAGGGTCTCCTTTTGTCTTACTCTCAGACACTATTTTCTTACCCCTGCTGACCGGCGTATATGACACTGAGGCATCGGCCATATTATTAGTTGTCCACTCCACCATAATACTGGTTTCTGCAACAGCAGTATTATGAGCAATTATATCAAGCTCTTCTTCAGTAGTTATAACCTTAAATTTATCACTTTTTGTTTCAGCTCCAAGCCTATTTTTAGACCTTATCCTCATATAATACTCTGTATTCGTCTTAAGATTTGCGATCTGCACTTCATGATCCGTCACATATTCATCGAAATTTCCTGCCTGATAATCAAATTTAGGATCATTGTCATCAAACCTGTCTAATTCTATAAAATCCACTATAGAATTTGCCTCTACATCTGTCTTCCACCTTATAATTGCAGAATTTGCAGTAGTTTGTACGTCTGGCTCTTTTGAAAGAAGGATTGGAGGAGGGACGAAGTTTTGCACTTCTTTAAGAAAACTTTTTATATCTTCTTTATCTGTAGAAGTGGCGTTGTTGCCGGAAGTATCACTCTTGATAGCTATTTTTTGAGAATATGTCTCAAGGAAATCACGAAAAGTTTTTATAGATTCAGAAATTAACCCTTGGTCTCCTTCTTGAGCCAAAGCGCCTTCCACTAAAGCGACTCTCTTATCTCCTGTAATACTAAAAGTAGAATCATTACTCTCTCCTAAGTTACCGGATCTATCTCTGGATGTAACTTTAAAGTGGTAAGTCTCACCTGGTTCAAAATTCACAAGAGGAAGTACTACTCTATGAGAGTTCACAACATCTCTTCTCCTGCCAAAGCCTACAGCAGCATAAGCATTTGTTTTACCATACTCCACAAAACTATCTGATTCTTCTGTCGTTTGCCAACTTATTATCACTCCGTCTTCTGTCACCTGAGATAATACAGAATATAATTCTGGGTTACTCCTGTCCCTAGGACTACCACTTGAAGAGACTAATGTTACTTTTTGTGATTCTCCTATTTGTGTCTCCAGTGTAGTAAAGGAGCTCTCAGTTGATGAAGCACTATTTCCTGAAGCATCTACTGAACCTACTCTATAGTAATAGAGGGTAGAAGCGGTTAGCCCAGAAAGGGAGATTATATGATTTATATCTAGGTCGGTAGTCTTAGTTGTAATAGTGCTATAGGCGCCTGATACTGTGCCGTATTCTACTTGAGAAGTAGCTTTCTCATTAGTTGACCAAGTAATATTAGCAGTTGTATCATCTATACTTGCTGACACGGAGCTTACAGTAGGAGCTGATGAGTCTGAAGAGGTAGTGAATACATAATATTCTTTCACACCGCTCAATACATTGTAGTCATAAGAAGTAGAGTAAGTACCCGTATCCTCAGGTGTCGCCTTGATGTAGAAATAATACCTAGTACCAGAAGAAAGTCCCGTCTGAGTTATTTGTTGTCCTGTAGTACCATAACCTGATATACAGTTCCCTACAGTAGCTGGCGACTTAGTCGTGCCATATATCAAACATCCTTGAGCTGATATATTTGTATCGAAAGTAACAGTAGCTGAGTTATTAGACACATCTATAATAGATGGATTGGAGATACTAGGACCATTCAAAGTAGTGAATGAATAATCAACTCCACTATTACTAGTCGATGAAGCAACATTTCCTTGAGCATCTCCAGCTTCAACCTTATAATAATAAGTCGCATTTGAAGAAAGCCCAGAGAGAACAACGGAAGGGTTAGTTGCATAACTATCCACTACCTGACTTAAGTTGTATGAAGTATCACCTAGAGAATAGTAAACGGTCGATGTAGC
>CAZLLR010000008.1:0-8906 GCA_964560655.1 uncultured Candidatus Saccharibacteria bacterium
ACTAAACTCCTTTAACTCTATTTATCTTATGATGATGGTTTACTTTTTTCTCTACTGGGAGAACTTTCAACCTTTGTAATTCTTTCTCCAATTTTATCTGCTTCCGTTCTCCTTTCCATATTTTCTTCTATTTGCCTTATTTTTTCCTTATCCTTTTTATGCGCCTCGATGTCAAGTCTCCTTCCTACATACTCGGCTTTTCTTTTATTTATATCTTCTTGCTCTGCTTTAAGCTCTGGATTATTGTGCATAGCTTCAGCTGATATATTTGTCAATCCAGCAAGCCCAACCTCAATATTAATAAGTTCCTGTTTTATCTCATCAGCACTTTTGTCTTTCCATGTCGATGAATTATATCTTAGTTTTGCTTCATTATATTCTTTATTTTCTTTCTTAATATTCTCTTTTTTTCTATTTTTGTTTTCTTTATCTGTGTCTCTTTTGTCCGAAACATTCTTAACCGCATTACCTCTGGTATAATTCATCCCAAGTGTTTTAAGTGTCTTTGCAACAGTTCCTTGAATCTGATCTTTTCCATCTTTGTCTTTTTCTGTCTTTACCCCTATGGCATTAAGCCCAGCATCACTATAAGAAGCATACTTTTTCTCATATTTCTTTTGCTTATCTTTAATTTGCTGTTCCCTCAATGAAGACGTGTAAGCAAGGCCACGATTAGCAAAAGGAATGGTTTTCAATGCTCCAGCAATCCTAGGGTTCTTAAGATTACCTTCTTCATCTTTCGCACTGGCATAATTTAAAGTCTTTTCTGATGCAAAACCGGCACCACGCTTGCTAATCTTTCCTGCATAACCTTGTCCCCATTTTCTCCCTTTCTTACCCCAGTCCATAACGGTCTTAGAACCCATCGCACCCATTTTACTTGCAATAATAAGAGAACCAATCATTAACCCAATAAGAATTATAAAATTTACTATTACACCCAAGGACCCAGGATCTTTTCCAATAAGAGCTTTTGATATACTAGCAGAAGCATCCGTGCCTAAACTATTACTAATAACCGCCTTAAATGAATCGTCACTAATAATCTTCGCTACCAAGTAAATCATAAACATAAAAGCCGGAGCAAAGAAGGCTTGACTAAATAGGCTATTCCACCACTTACTTGCATGACTTCTAGTAGCAGGAAGCACCATAGCAACAAATGCTAAAGGAGACAAGATCATAAGGAATAGAAGAAATACCGTTCTTATAATAAAAAGAATCGTTGCAGCAAAGAAGACAAAAGCTGTAACAATCATTAGCGTTGCCCCTCCTAATGTGGCAACCATAATAGTAAAAGGGCTTATTCCATCGTTCCCAGACACTGGGTCCTTAAGATCTTTCCCATCGTATACAGTGGTCAACTTAAGCCCACTCATCATTACGGAAGATATATCTGGTTTTTCTACCACTCCATCACCATTTTTATCAATACCTATCTGACTATAAAATTCCATTGCTAAAATATTAGAAGCATCAATAACAACCTTAGTTATAACTAAGCTAAAATTTACAAGAAGCGCGATGATGATAACTTTAACTAAAAGTTCCTTTACTCCATAACCGGCAACTTGCAATATAGTAGCAATAGCTATATAGAGAAGAATAAATATGAAAAATATATTAACAATATCACGAGATACCTTCCACCCAATATCAACCGCGCTTATACTAGAAAAAGTGGAATTATCTAATGTCAATTTCAAAGTATAATCAAACAAATAAGCAGCCATCCATAAAATGTATGAGGTGAACCATAAAATGATATTGTCAATTGATACAAGTAATTCTGTTATTAGCTTCCATGGGTTAAGAGTATTCATTAGCCAGCCTCCACTCGCTGCACTCGCCTGTCCAGCTGGGATAGATAGACCGACAAAAACAATTACTAGCACAAAGACAAAAGGTAAAAATCTTTTTATCTTGTTAGGGATTTTTAGTTTTAATTTAGTTACTTTCATTTTTGTCTTAATTTCTTATCTAAAGACTCTGATACTACATATCCTACTGGACATTTACAATTACGCTTGCCTCAGTGGAAAGTCCTTCGTTGTCTGTAACTCTTACTGTAATATCCTTCTGCCCAGAAGAATAACTAACAGATACTACTCCTGGCGCCACGCCAAAAGGAACAGTCATGCTTATAAAGCCGTTACCGATACCTTGGTATTGTCCATTTTGATCTATAGGTAAACCATTAGAGCAGGAGATCCCTATCCTACAGCCCTCTTCATCGAAGATACCGTCTCTGTCATAATCGATAATTCTCCAATCATATAATCCGTCATTGTCAAAATCCCATTCATACATAGATATCTGAGGGGTTATATCATCATCCACCGAAGATGAAGGATCTAATGTAAATAGATTGAACGGTAAAGCTGTAGTAGGCGAACTTACAAAAGGAGTAGGCGCAACTAAGTCAACGATGTAAGGCAATTCGTTATTGGGGAACAATGGTTGAGTAGAGAGAGTGTGGCTTGCTGATTCTCTGTTGCCATCTTGGTCAACAGCAAACCATCTTATGACAGTAGCGTTGTTTGTATTAAGATCAATCTGCCTCGTAAACTTCGGAGAGAATGTGTCAGGATATGTGCCATCAATAGTATAATAGATTACCGCCGGTTCATTAGAAAGTAGAGTCACACTTGTAGAATCCACTGCTGCCTCAACACTGACTGGTGCCTGAAGCCCAGGCACACTAAAAGGAGATGCGATGTCAAGTGTCCTTATATCTTCTTCGTTAAATGACTTGTCAATTGCAAGCCATTTAAGTGGACTTAGTGGTGCACTTAAACTAGTAGAACTAATTATGCTGATAGGATTATTGTATTGAGGAGAGAATGGAGTAGGATTAGACCCGTCAAGAGTATAATAAATTCCAATGATAGCTTCATTAACCTTTATACTAATATGCCAAGGGTCAAAAACTGATGCAGTTGATATCGGTGGGACAATATCCTGATAATCTTTAACATCAGGAGGGATAGGTCCACCGACAGGTGGGTCTTGGTTCTTAGAGTCAGCTGAGGTTATAGCCATAACTCCTTCTTTGGTGAGCCGATTAATGACAGCGGTTGATACAGCCACGACCATATTTTGCCATCCATCAGCATTTTTAAGCCATTCAATATCTTTAAATACAGATTGATTAAGGCCATCTGCTACTATCTTACCAGGGGTCCGTGTCTCAACCTTAGAACAATATGCCGTAGGAGGAATATCTTCCATTTTCCATTTTCCCTCAGCTTTAATACCATCAAGAGTTATCTGCCTGCAAACCTTATCACTTAAGAATCCTAAGCCTGTTTTCACTTCATTTTCTGCGCCAAGTGTTGCCCTTGCTTCCTTCTCAATCTTTTCATTTAGGGTTAGCATATAAAGACCATAAGGATTATTCTGAGACTCTGATACACTGAGCCATCCTTGCCACCCACCATTGTTAAAATTATCCATAAAGTCAGTAAAGTTTACCCCTACATCACTTATAGTACATCTTGCTTTAGTGGCAAATTTTTGCGGTTTCTGAAGACCTATTCTTATCTTTATAGCCCAATCCGGCTGACAGAGGCCAGACATAAATTCTTTACTAGTCAGGTCTTCCAATACTTTCCCTCCCGCATTATCTGCCACTTCAGTCAAGAATCCTTCCCAGTCTGTTACAAATTTAGGGTTGCCACCTCCCTGTATCCAGTTAACAAGCTCATCTGTCATATAATCAATCATCTCTTTTTTAAAAATAGCCCAAGCAGTTTCAGCTATATAGTTTTTTGCTGTTTTGATCCAACCACCTAATGTAAATCCGGTATGCATTGGATCAGAAACAATATCCCCGATCCCCCAAAATCCATAAACAGCACCAGGAAAAGAAAAAATTATTCCAAAAAAAATAAAGACTATAGAAAGATATATTATAATTTTTTGTATTTTTCGTTTTATCATAAAAAATATTAATTTTCTAGACTTGTTTTTATTAAATTATTAGCTTCAATTATTGTAGTGTACAATTCATCTTTAATAATTTGATACTTTTCAATTCCAATAATAGTCTTCATAGGGTCTTTATCAATAACTTTGATGCTTTTATAAAATTCTATTGTCCCAAGCATAAGCTCTGTAATTCTTTTATGTGTTAACAAAAAATTAGAAGGAACGGTAATCACTTTTATTTTATTAACAACGACATTATAATATTCTATATATTGATCTATAATATAAAAATCTTTAGTATCTAATGCATCTATAATTATACCTTCTTCTCTTTTTGTATAAGGTGGAAAATCTTCAAATACTTTTGTCGTGTCATCATTATATTTTTCTATCGCCATCTTGCTATTATCACTTGAAACATTAAATTCACTCTCAGGTAGTATCGGATTAAAGCTCGCTATAAAATCTTTCAATATCTGTTCTGTGCTGCTATCTACCCTACTAAGTAAATCTTGATTTTGAAGATCTGTCGGGTTGATCTCACTTCCCACTTTAAATCCTAAGCTCTTTGCAAATAACTGAGTAAGATTCACGGAAGAGGTACTTCCACCATACACGATTCCCTCATCAGTAAATGTAGTCCCTATATTTTCCTTAGGTATGAACTTATCATCAGGACCAGCCTTAAGTGGGTCTCTACCTTCTCTTACTTCCTCGCCATCTGGAGTGCCATCACCGTCAGTATCAGAATTATTAAGATCTGTCTTCCAGAGGGATTCTTCCCAATCCTTCAAACCATCATCATCAGAATCTTTGTTAATAATGCCTTCTACTATTTTAGGCTTATCAAAAAGCACAATATTATTACCCTTGTTGCCCTTGTCTAAGTACTTTAAATACTTATCTCCATACCCTAACGCAAAAAACCCTATCATTAAAACAAATAAGGCAAAAGATACTAATATAATAATCTTTTTGCTTGATAATAAACTTTTCAATCTAGCTTTATTATATCATTTTATTTCTTTTTTTATCAGTAATAATAAAGTTATTTGTGGATAAAGAATGGATTATTAAATTGATTTTTATTTTAGTTGACTTTTAATCCAAGATATAGTATAATATATATAGAAACTATTGATTATCTGTGTTCTATGACAATTTAGATAATGGCTTAGCAGGTCATTATAAAGGAGATATTAAGATGAAAAAGCTTATATCGGTACTTGTTTTTTTGTTAGCTATAGCTATCATCTCCACCGGTTGCTCTACACTAGAAACAACTGGTGGTAGGACAGAGATTTCGGCAACAGGAGGGCCAGGTGCGATCTTAAGTATGCTGTCTGACATTAGGATGAATGGGTCACTCCAGACAACGCCCGGTGGCTTCACCCTCAGAAATGAGGAAGCTGGCATAGGAGCTATCTCCAATGAAGAACGCGGAGCGTCAAAGGATGTAGATATATATATTCGTGACTCTTCCTCTTATGGGAGGGATGAATATGTAATCTACTCCGGACCAGCAGAAGTGCAGACTCCCAGTTGGATCAAAGTCTATAATGAGGAAACACGAAGATGGAATAAGGTAAAAACAAAACGCTGGATTACCATATACGGACTTGAATCGATCCATTTTGAGAGCCCTCTTGTACAAAGAGTAACTTTACGAGGTAAACTCTCACCGTCTGACAAAATTCGAGAAATAAAGTTTGATACATACGGACGGAGGCAATATGGTAGCACTTACGAAAGGATTAATATTCTCTTCATAAAGCTCCCTAGAGCCGACTATAGGCTTGAAGTCTATTCCTACACAGGGAAAAGTATCTTCAAGTCGGCAAGGGGTTATCCATATACAAGAAGTATCTATATGGACGATGACCCTGTTGATACTCAAGTGGGTAACACCTGGATTGGCTGGAAAGAACGGCTATAACTCTACCCCCTCACTATCTTCAGATAGTTAGTGAGGGGTTTTTTATTTTTATAAAAATTTCCTAGCAAAAATAGAGAAAAATGCTATTATTAAAAACAATGATAAGTATCGAGGAGATAGAAAAATTAGCCAAATTAGCGCGAATAGAAATCACAGATGAAGAGAAAGCGCAGTTCCAAAAAGAGATTGGGGCTATTCTTGATTATGTATCAGAGCTAAAAGAAGCTCCTACTTCCAAAGAAGAGCTTATCTCAAGCTCAGAGAATATAAACAGCTTAAGAGAAGATGAGAATCCCCATAAACCAGAAGCCTATACTAAAGAGCTCTTAGAGGAAGCTCCAAGGATTGAAAAAGGATTTGTAAAAGTTAAAAAGATATTTGAATAATACATAATGGATAAAGAATTCTTCAAAAACCTGACTATAAAAAAAGCTCTTGAAGCTATAAAAAATAGCGATATAAACGCACTAGAATTAACCCAATATTACTTAGGAAATATCAAAGAAAAAAACAGCGATATAAATGCTTATCTTAGAGTTTTTGATGATGCGGAAGAACAAGCAAAAAAAATCGACGAAAGACTAAGGAAGGGAGGAACTATGCGTCCGCTTGAAGGGATCCCTTTTGCCGTAAAAGACAATATGCTCATAAAGGGAGAAGTGGCTTCTGCCTCATCAAGAATCCTTGAATATTATAAAGCAACTTATGACGCCACGGTAGTGAAGAAACTTCGCGAAGCAGGCGCCGTGTTCCTTGGCTCAGTAAATATGGATGAATTTGCAATGGGAAGCTCTACGGAGAATTCCGCCTTCGGACCAACAAAGAACCCTCATGATACCACGCGAGTCCCCGGCGGTTCGTCTGGTGGATCAGCTGCAAGCGTCGCCTCTAGTATGTCACTTGCCTCGCTTGGCTCTGATACGGGTGGTTCTATACGCCAGCCGGCAAGCTTCTGTGGAGACGTTGGTCTTAAACCTACATACGGCAGAGTATCAAGGAGTGGGCTTATAGCTATGGCTTCTTCCTTAGACCAGATAGGCCCTCTTGCAAAAACGACAGAAGATGCAGAAATAATTTTCAACGTGATAAAAGGAGAAGACCCACTTGATGCGACAACAATAGACGAAAGCTCTCTCCCAAAACCAGCACAAAAAGATGGAAAATTAAAAATAGGTGTCTTGGACTATGACAAAACCAGTGTTTCTTCTGAAATAAACTCTATGATGGAGAAATCCATAGAGACCTTTAAGGAGGCCGGGTACGAAATTACAACTGTAGCACTACCATACTTAAAATACTCTCTCCCTTGCTACTATATTATAATGCCCGCAGAAGTGTCTTCAAACCTCGCTCGACTTGATGGAGTAAAATACGGACTATTAAAAGAAGGTGATAATCTATTGGAAGATTATCTTAAGACACGAGCTTCAGGCTTCGGCAAAGAGACGAAGCGTAGGATAATGATAGGTACATATGTACTTTCCTCAGGGTATTATGATGCATATTACACAAAGGCTCAAGAAATCCGTAATCTGATTAAAAAAGATTTTGAAAATGCTTTTAATACGCTACATGGAGGAGTAGATGCCATTATACTGCCGACGACTACTGAGCCGGCTTTCAAGCTAGGGGAAAAGACTGATGATCCTATGAAAATGTACCTGGAAGATATCTTCACTGTCTCGGCAAACTTAACCGGAGTACCGGCAATATCTATCCCTGCCGGATTTGCAGAGAAAGACGGAACTAAACTACCACTTGGGCTACAGATCATAGCGCCTTACTTTAGAGAAGATACTCTCTTCTCTCTTGGAAAAGAATTTGAGTTAGCCAATAGTAAACTTTAAACTTATAATAAATTTAACTAGTGACTACTCGCCAAACGGTGGACTAACTAATTAACATATGAATCCCGTTAGAGATCAAAAACTTAATAATTATATAAAAGTAAAATTTATTAATAATGATAATAAGATAGGCTTTAAGGAAGATTTCCTAAGGAGTCTATCTCTAACGGGATGAAACCCTGGATAAACATTGAATACTTCTATAAAAAAATACTGGAACTTCTAATTAAGCTATATGAAGTACTAAGAGCTTTCTTTGAGACCTTTCGTATTCCTTATATAAAGACTATTTCTATCATACTTTCTATCCTCGCCTCTGTCGGGATACTATATGTCCTTATAAGGATTATCCATTTAAAGAGAAAGGAAGTGAAGAAACTTATGAGCATACTCCCCAAAGATGTATCTCCAGAAGAACGAAACAATAGATGGAATGCTATAAACAAGCATCTATCAAGCCCGAATGAAGTGGAGTGGCGAATGGCAATAATGGAAGCTGATAATATATTAGATAATATTATAGAGAAGATTGGTGTAGATGGGGAGAATTTAGGAGAAAGACTTAAGAATATAGAATCATCTGACTTCACAAATCTTCAAAATGCTTGGAATGCTCATAAGGTAAGAAACAGGATAGCC
This sequence comes from uncultured Candidatus Saccharibacteria bacterium, assembly GCA_964560655.1. Lineage (GTDB taxonomy): Bacteria > Patescibacteriota > Minisyncoccia. The sequence continues at coordinate 8,353 of CAZLLR010000008.1, forward strand.
CATGAAGGAATGAAATTCAAGCTTACCAGAGGAGAAGCAACTCGCGTCATCTCTCTCTACGAAAAAATTTTTAAAGAGTTTAAGTTTATATAGATAGGAACTATCTTGGCTATACGATAATCGGGATCCTAGATATAATTAAACGGCTCATCCGCCAACTGTCGGGTGAGCCGTTTAATTATTATGCGCAGTCGACGGGACTCGAACCCGCAACCTCTCGCGTGACAGGCGAGTGCTCTAACCAGTTGAGCTACGACTGCAACAAGAAGATATTATCATTTAAAACTCTAAAAAACAAATCTCCCTAGTGCCGATGGCAGGAATTGAACCTGCGACCTCAGCTTTATGAGTGCTGTGCTCTAACCAACTGAGCTACATCGGCAATACTTGTTGCGGGGGACGGAATTGCACCGTCGGCTGGAGGTTATGAGCCTCCCGAGATACTACTTCTCCACCCCGCGATATATAGTGAGATTAAATACATCAACCCACTAACCCTTACTTACTCATAACCTCCAAGGTTATGAGACTATCAAGCCTTCTTGCGAGATACT